>JAZLAL010000018.1:0-16237 GCA_045613185.1 Bacteroidales bacterium
ATATTTAGCGCGTTTGAGGTCGCGAGCTAAATCTAAAAAGTATTGAATTTCTTTTGGAGTGAAGTCTAATAACTTCAAAAAGCTTCTGTTTCTTAAGTTGAATGCCATAATTGTATGATTTTATTTGTTTGTAAATTCTAACGATGCAAAAATATAAAAATAATTGAAATTAATTCAAGTGATGATGATTTATTTTAAAGACTCATAGAGGCAAAGTCGCAAAGACGCAAAGTGTGTATAACTATGTGACTTTGTGACCCTGCGACTTTTTTTAATTACCACCTCGAACATGTACCGCAGTTGCCTTTTTTCTTTTGAATGTTAGTTGGCTGATAAGCTCTGCTGCATGAGGCGAATAATAATCCCATTATTATCGCTGCGATTAATAAGATTCGATTTTTTTTCATAATAATTATTTTATGTCAATAGTCAACAGTCAACGGTCAACGGTCAATGGTCAATAGTCAACGGTCAACAGTCAATTTTTTTTAATCCACAACGCCGGATTCACTGTCGTCTTATTTTCCTGCCATATCTCGAAATGCAATATCGTCTTGCCGTCGCTGACGTTAGTATGAATGCGTCCTATCTCCTGCCCTGTCGTCACCTTGTCGCCAGCTTTTACGAAGACTTTTTCAATGTTGGAATATAATGTGAAATATAATCCGTGACGGATGAGAATCACGTTGTTATTGCCTTGACTTGTTACGAAACATATTTCACCGTCGAAGACGCTTCTCGCCTTGGAGCCTTTCGTGGTACTGATGTCGATGCCGTTGTTGTTGACGGTGACTTTCTTTTGTGTAGGATGCGGACTCAAGCCGTATCTTCCGGTTATGATACCTTG
Source organism: Bacteroidales bacterium (assembly GCA_045613185.1). GTDB lineage: Bacteria > Bacteroidota > Bacteroidia > Bacteroidales > F082 > Limimorpha. The sequence goes on from JAZLAL010000018.1 coordinate 848, forward strand.
CTCAACAGGATAAGGAAGTTTGCCTTTGTTTTGCGCAAAGTTGTTGGAAAGATTATAATCGACTGATTTAGTGTTTGTTTTCTTGGCTTGTTCTTCTCTTGCCTTGGCCTTCTTGATTTCTTCGGATATTATTTTCTCAATTTCTTTCTTGAGTTTCTTTGTCTCATTTTCTTTTGTCTTGATATCTTTCTGAATCTGTGTCTCTTTCTTTTTTAAAGAAGCCAGATCCTTGTTGAGTTTGTCGCGGTCTTTCACCAAAGATGCTTTTTCTTCTTTTTCTTTGGCTAATACTTTCTCGACTTCTTTCTTGTTGTTTTCGTTCTTGTTTAACTGTTTGCTGATTTTGTCTTGCGTAGTTTTTATTTCTTCGATTTTCTTTTTTACCAAATTGTTAAGTTCTTGAATATAACGCGTTCTGCGTATTGCCTGATTAAAATCTTCGGAAGAAAAGATGAACAGAAGATTATTGGTTTTTCCTTTGTTACGATAAGCGATGACTAAAAGATTTGCGTATTCTTTCTGGAAAAGAGCGAGGTTTTGCTTCGCGATGGCAATATCGTTTTTATTTTTCTGTATGTCTTTGTTAAGAGCATTGACTTGACTTTGATAAGTCTTGATAAGATTTTCTCTTTGTGAGATTTGTGTTTGAAGAAGCGACACTTGGTTTATAGTTGTCTCCTTATTCTTTGAAGTTTCTTTTAATAATTTTTCTGCGAGTTTGATATCTTTTTGAATAGATTTTATCTTATTTTCCAACGACTCGACACTTTGGCAATTGGCTGAAATAGACACCATTAATAGTAATAACAGAACCCAGAATTTTTGAGTTGCTGAGTTGCTGAGTTGCTGAGTTGCTGAAATTCTGAAGTTCATATTTTTATTTTATTATATTTTTTTGAGATATTAAAAGGAAATTCCAACTTCTCTCCTACTTTTATTTCTGTATAATCTATTTCTAAATTCAAATTAAATATGTCGCCAGCGTCTAAGATAATTTTCGTAGGTAATAACTTGCTATTAACTTCTTGAAAATTATCGTAGTTGATCACAACTGTTGACTGTTGGCTGTTGACCGTTAGCCATTGACTTTTGACTTTTGACTTTTGACTTTTGACTTTAAATGTCTTTGGCGTTACCAAGAAAGTGTTTTGGTCGGATGTGAGTTTATAATTGTTATCTTCAATTGTGACTTTATATTTCTCTTTGAAATTGATGTCGTTTCCGACAAACAAATCCTGCAAGAATTCCAGAATTCCCAAATTCCCGAATTCCAGAACTCCAGAATTCCTAAAACTCTCAACGCTTTCCGAAAAATATGTCTTGTTACTGCGATTTATGAACTTAACAGAGTCTTCCGTTATCATCACTCTTGCCACTTCAATGCCTAATTTTAACGATACAGAAATCCATATCAAACTGTCGTTCTGCATCCTCATCTGACCTTTCAGACCTATGTTGTTGTCGCTTTTTACTTTAACATTAAATTTGGTTTCAAAATTGTCGAATTCAAATTGGTTTTTCTCTACTTCTCTTATGATATGATTTGCTGATAATGTCCTGAGACTTGACGTGTTTTTGTTTGTAGAACAAGAGCCAAGAACCAAGAGCAAAAAGCTAAAAGCTAAAATCCAAAGTCTATTCATAAAGTTTCTCATCTTTTATCTTTTGGTCGATGAATTCCGATGTCTCGCCTAATTTCTTGGCTTTTTTCCAGTTTTGAACGGCATTTTTTGTGTCGCCTAATTTATACAAGATATCGCCATAATGTTCATAGTTGACGCCGCTTGCGTTTTTGTCGTAGGAAAATACTTTTTCCATCCATTTCTTTGCTTCTTTGTAGCGACCTAATTTATATAAAACCCAAGCATAAGTGTCTATGTAAGTGACATTTTTAGGTTCTTTTTCTATTGTTATAGCCGACATTTTCAAAGCTTCTTCCAATCTTATATTGTCGACTGACAAGAAATATGCGTAATTGTTTAATACATAGATGTTTTCAGGGTCGTTTCTGAGTACTCTGTCGTATTGTTTATACATTTTCTCTTTGTCGCCGAGTTCGTGGTAAATATCCGCAATATAAGTGTCGAAGTTAGCTGTGAGTTTTTTGTCTGCCGACATAAATCTTCCTTTTTCCAGGATTTTTATAGCTTCTTTATATTTGTTCATCTCTATGAGTGCCACGCCGTTAAAGAGATAGAACAATGGTTGTTCAGGATAAAATCGCTGCGCTGTTAATGTGTGTTCGTATAAATCCTCAGCTTTGTTGAGCTCCATGTCTGTGAAAATCAATTGATACCAGCTCATGAAACTGCTGCTGTCGCGTGCAATTGCATCAAGGTAATATTTCTGCGCTGTCGCATAATCTGCACTGTTATAATGCACAGTGCCAATGACATAATATCCTAATTCTTTGTCAGGATGCGTTTCGATGAAAGCATTGCCTGCCAATTCAGCTTCCTTGATGGCATTGTCATCTTCATCCTTTTGGTTGAACCAATATTCATAAATCTGTTCCTTGGTTTTGTAGTCCAGTTTCTTGTTTTTTATCGTCAGAATAAATTCGTCAAAAGCTTTGTCAAGTTCGCCTTGTTTCTGATAATATTCTAATAATGAAGTGTTTATGTAAGGATCTTCAGGATTTAGCTCTTTTATTTTAAGATAAATGCTCAGCGCGTCTTTGTCTCTTTTGCTTTGCATATAAATCTCAGCAAGCATCGACATATATCTGGTTTCGTATGGAAATGCCTTTGAAAGTTTTTCCATTTCCTCAATGACTTTGTCTTTGTTGCCAAGAAAGTTGTATGTGTTGATTTTCATCATAGAGACAAATTCACTAACTCCAATGTTGTCTTCAAAGACATCGAGTTTTTCTATCATCTGCTCGTATTTTTCAAGTTGAAGCAGAGCATCGATGTAGACTTCTAAATATTCTAAGTTATTTGGCTCATTTTCAAGCAAATCGTCATAAATACTGACGAAGGATTCGTAATCGTAGTTACGTTTATAAAACTCAGCGAGGCGAATCTTATACCATTTGTTTGTGCTGTCGAGTTCAACGGCGTTTTTAATCATTTCGAATCCTTTTTCTGTCAAGCCTTGTTTGCTGTAAAGCGCGCTGAGTTCATACATACTTGAATGATCTTCAGGGAATGCCATCAATGCTTGCTCGAAATTGCTTATCGCCATATCGAAATTTTCCTTGTATTTCTCTTCAATGCCTTTAGAGAAAAACTCTGCATTCTGGGCAAGATTTACTTTAGGCTGTATCGTATCCTGACAAAATACCACAACGGAATTCGTCAACAACAATGATAATATGAATAAGATTCTTCGCATTTTTAATTTATAGGTCAACAGTCAATGGTCAACAGTCAATGGTCAACAGTTAGAGACAGTGTCTTATTTCCTTCCCGTATGTCCAAAACCGCCTTCGCCTCTTTCAGTTTCGCTTAATGTCTCAACGTTTACGACTTCCATTTGTTCGCATTTTGCAAAGACGATTTGCGCTACTCTCTCTCCGCTATTTATGACGAAATCGCTGTCAGACAAATTGATGAGTATGATTTTTACCTCACCTCTGTAGTCGGCATCGATGGTTCCTGGTGTGTTGAGCACTGTGATGCCGTGTTTTATTGCCAAGCCGCTGCGTGGTCTCACTTGTCCTTCGTAACCTTCAGGAATTTCCATGAAAAGTCCTGTTGGAACGAGTGTTCTTTGCATTGGTTTCAAAGTGATAGGACCTTCTGGTAAATAAGCTCTTAAGTCCATGCCTGCAGAGCTGCTTGTTTCGTATGCAGGTAAATTATTGTCTGATTTGTTGATGATTTTTACTGTCATAATTATTGTTTTTATTCTATTTTGAGTGGATTTTTTCTTTCTAAAACGAAAACTATTGCAATATATGATATTAACATCAAAGTATTTATTGTAAGTTTTAAAATAATGTTAAAATCTGTTAAGAAAATGCTTACGACAAATAAAGCGAATGCTAATATGCAATAGATTGATATTCTTCCGATTTGATAAGGAATTGGCAAGACGCGTTGTCCCCAGAAATACGACACTAACATCATTACGCAGTAACATGCCAGGTGTGCGATGGCGGCTCCCATATAACCGATTTTTGGAATTAATGTGAAGAAACAAATCAAGGTTATTATCGAACCGATGATTGCTATTATCGTTCCATAATATGTTTTGTCAGAAAGCTTAAACCATATTGAAAGATTAAAGACTATTCCGTATAACATGTTGGCAATTAGGATTATAGGGACGATACGCAGGCCTTCGCGATAGTCGCTGCCGTTTCTTCCTACGAAATGTTGTAAAATGTCCATATAGAACATCACGCCTAAGAAAATAAGGAGACAGAAGATGACGAAATATGTCATGACTTTTGCGTATAAAGTCGGGGCGTTGCGGTCTTTCGCATGACCGAAGAAAAATGGTTCGGAGGCGAAACGGAACATCTGGATGAAAATCGTCATCAGCACGCCGAGCTTGAAGTTGGCAGAATAGATTCCGAGTTGCTGCATGGCGTACTCCTCGCCTGTTATATTCATGTCAGCCAATACATTGGCATCAGGAATCGTGACAAGATATTTGATTAAAATCTTATCCGCAACTTCATTTATCATTCCGACTAAACTTATCAATAATATCGGGAATGAATATTTCAACATCGGAACGATGAGGTCTTTGTTGAGTCTTATCTTTAATGTTGAAAGTTGTGGCGTAAGTAATATAAGATTTAAAATACTTGCTAAGATATTGGAAATGAATACCCAAATGAGTAAGGATGTCTGCTCTCCAAAGATGCTTTCCGCTATCATCATCGACTTTTCTGGAATGATGACGAGGAACAGTATGTTAAAGAAGATGTTTGTCAAGACGTTGATTGTCTTTATCAGACTGAAGCGACCTGCTTTGTTTTCTTTTCTTAACATTGCGAAAGGAATGGCCGCCGCTGCATCAATGGCGACGATTATTCCTAACAGAAGAACGTAATGACTATTGAACTCATAATGAATTAGTTCTGCGAACGATTTGTAGAAAATGCTGTAAAATAAGAGGAAAACGACGCTTATCAGAAGTACGAGTGTTTCTGCATTGTTAAAGACTTTCTTGCTGTCTTCTTTTTGCGAGAAACGGAAGAATGTCGTTTCCATTCCGAATGTCAATATTGCAAGCAGTAAGGCAATCCAGGCGTATAACTCCGAGATTTGTCCGTATTCGCCAGAGACGAAGACGCGGACATAGAAAGGCGTCAGCAAATAATTGAGAAGCCTTGGCACTATCGTGCCTAATCCGTAAATAACTGTCTGCCCTGCTAATGCCTTGATTGGATTCTTCATCTTATCAATACTTTACAATTCTCTTAACGACATTGCCAACGCTTGTCTTGACATTTACAAAATAAACGCCACGACTCAAGTTAGATAAATCAATTAAAACCTCTGTGTCTTTATGACTTTGCGACTGTGTGACTTTACCTCTTCCATAAATGTCGAAAACAGTAACTTCTTCAATTTCGTTTTCTGTCTCGATGAATAATTTGTCGTTAACAGGATTTGGATATATCTTCACATTTGGAATGAACATTTCCTCTACGCCTTCACAGAAAGTTATATCTTGTGTTGCTGTAGCACCGAAACAATCTTCATAAACAGGTCTTACGTTATATGTATACGAACCGCTACTTAAGGTTTCTTCATAATAAAGATTTGAAGTTGTGTCGATTAGCATTGTTTCACGATAAATTTCATAATGTTTAACGCCTTCTGTGTCAGGCTTTTCCCATTTTAATGTTACTGAATGGCTCTCACCTTCTATATTGAAATTCTTTACAGATTCTCTTGTTTTTATGCGCCTTTCCTGAGTTGAACAATCGTGGAGCCAGGTGTAGAATATTCCTTTTTGTGCTCCTTTACCGCTATAGATTTCTGTGCCGTTTTCGTAATATATTGAGTATTTGCATTCTGTATCAACGCTGCCTTTTTTCCATTCGAGTGATACTTCGATGCCAGTGTTAAGAGTTTTTGTGAAAACTGCAGATTCTCCGTTGTTAAATGTGTAAGTGTCTGATTCTGAATTGTCGCTATAATGTGCTAAAATCTTTGCGCCATTCCATCCGTCGCCGAATTCGTCATTGAGAGTGTAAATGATATCGCAGGAGCTTGCATAAGTGATGTTGAAATTATTTACATCATTGTATTTATCATTTGTTTCTAATTCAAAAGGAATATCAAGGTTTCCTGTTGCATCGTTTGACAATGTTACGTTATAAAATACTGTTGATGAAGAATTTGGGGCGATGGAGCCTAATTCTGCATTGTCTTTGTTTATAGTTATAAGGTCACTATTGCTCTTCAAAATTCCTGTTAAGTTCAAAGCGATTTCGCTACCGGAGTTGTTAATGACGAAACCCATGTCTGCTGTCTCTCCTGCTTCAAGCACGCCGTTGTTGTTATTGTCGTTTTTTACTATGATTGAAGAGAATTTCAATAATTTGTCATTTGGCGCGACAGAAAATCTTGTTGATGAGATTTTGTTATTATCATTATAGAATTCAATGTCGAAATAGAGTTTTTCGTTATCTACGACTTTCTTGTCTATCACGAAACTGAATATGTCTTCAATTTTAAATGTTTGATTTGGTGCGATATCGCTGATTATTGTATTGTCTTTTGTTATATTGACCAAATCGTTGGTGCATGTTAACTTTGCGGTGATGTTGTTATAAGAAATATCAGAGGTGTTTTCAAATTCGATGTTTAGCTTAATGTTTTCGCCTGCGTTGATTTTGCCGTTGTTGTTTTCATCGCTGAAAGTGAATTCTTTGAAGACGATATTTCCCATGTTGATTGCGTTGATTGCAGCGAGGGCGTCTACTCTACCCGATCCTGTGTCATTATTTTTATTATCAGCGATTTTCAATGCTGTTGTCTCTAATATCTCACTGATTTCAGCAGGTGTCAAATCAGGTTTTTTAGATAACATAAGGCTTATGACACCTGCAACGCAAGGTGCAGCTTGTGATGTACCCGTCATTGTTGCATAACCTTTACCGCTGTAGCTCAATGAGATGACGTCTTTACCTGGAGCGCATACGTCAGGGCGGATCAGACCGATGCCTGGCTCGTATGGATAGTCGGCATAAGAAGTGTTTTCCCATGTTACAGGGCCGCGTGATGATATAGAAATGACTTTATCGTTTTTATCGACAGCGCCAACAGAAACGACACATGATGTGCCTCCTGCATTTGTTTGTTGATCAGGGTGAATCCATGGTGCTGGGCAGCTGCCTGGAACTCTGACGTTGTCTGGAGCAGGATTGCTCTTTAATTTCTCACCTTCGTTGCCTGCTGCTACTGCTGCAATCACGCCTGCTTTCAAGGTGTTTACGCATGTATTACGAATCATGATTTTATCAGTTACAGACGCATTGGCAATACCTAATGACATACTCAAGACATCGGCACCGTGTTCTACAGCGAACTCCATACCAGAACAGATGGAACTGGCGTTTGCATTGCCGTTGTCGTTTAAAGCTTTGATACACATAAGTGTTACATTAGGCGCAATACCGGTCTTTTTACCTGAAGTGCCATCGCCACAGATTATACCAGCACAGTGCGTGCCGTGACCACGATTGTCCATAGTGATGGTATTGTTGTCGTAAGAATTGTAACCGTGGTTTGGATATTGCGAACCTCCGTCCCAAAGATGGTCGGCGAGATCTTCGTGTTCGTAGTTGACGCCAGTGTCGAGGATCGCTACTAATACGTCTTCGCCAGTGTATCCTAAATCCCAAACTTTTGGAGCACCGACTTGTGTAACATTGGTTGTGATTTCAATTTCAGCGCGATCTTGAACTGCATCGAGGTTTTGTTCGTCACTGACTAAAAGTACGTCTCTGTCACCATTGTGTCCAATCAATAGAATGTCACTGCGTTTTGATAATTGTTCAATGACTTCTCTTGTTGTGGTACATGTGATGGAATTTGAAAGCCAATGACATACGATGTTAGAAACTTCGTTTTTGCTTTCTGCCGACTTTATGATTGAAAGAACTTCCTGTTGCGATTCGCTGGAGAAATTCTTGAGCTCCTTGATAATAGCTTCACGCTTTATTTCCTTGTCAATGTATTGGTTTGAGCGTTCTATTAAATCAACACAATCTAGCTGTGACTTGAAAATGATGTTGATGCTGATTTTTTCATTCGTTTTTTGATCTATAATTGATTGTAATTCAGAATCAATTACGTTTTGTGCATGGCTGATTATGCTCGTAGCAAGCATAAGTATAAAACAAAAAACTAACTTTCTCATATTCTGTCTATTTTTATTTTTGCAAATATAATAATTTACTCCTTATTTTATTTCTTAATATTTATTCTGAAAATAGTTCCTTTCCCGACTTCACTTTCGAAGCTTATCGTGCTTTCTAATGTTTCTAGAATATCATAAACTATTGATAATCCGACACCCATTCCGCTTGACTTCGTCGTGAAATTTGGCATGAAGATTTTTTTCTTTTCTTCTTCTCTTATGCCGCATCCGTTATCGCTGATTTCAATATTATAATATTTATTGATGTCCTTAATTTTTATTAAGATATTGCCGTCCTCTTTCTTGCCAATGGCTTGAATTGCATTCTTGATGATGTTTCCGAAAACAATACTTAAATTATTCTTGTCGGAATTGATAATATAATCGCTCGCGTTTTCTTCTTCAAATGAAATGTTTATGTTTTGATGATTGTCGTAAAGATTTATAGTATTTATTAGTAACTCCTTGATATTAAATGATTCTATGTTCTTTTGAGGTAATTTGGCATAGTTTGAAAATGCTGTCGCAATGTTTGAAAGAATATCGATTTGCTCTAATAATGTGTTTGTCGTATCTCTTAATTTCTTGTCGATGTCAGGATTTTTCTCGTTCCAAGCCATTTGTAGAAACTGAATGTTAAGTTTCATTGGTGTTAATGGATTTTTAATTTCATGAGCTACCTGACGAGCCATTTCTCTCCAAGCAGTTTCTCTTTCTGAACGCATTAACTTATTCGCACTGATTTCCAATTCTTTAATAAGATTATTGTAAATCTTTATCAAATCACCGATTTCGTCTTTGCTATTCCATTCAATTTCTTCGTTCTTGCCTGTCAAACTGATTTTCTGCATCTTGTCTTGAATGGTTTTCAATGGTTTGATAGTGTTTCTTGTTACAAGAATGACAACTAATGCCGATGCTCCCATCAAAACTAAAATTATATTAAGATATGTAATGATGAAATTCGACATGTTGATTTTACTTTCCATATTGTTGTCGAAATATGGTATATTGATGATAGCCTGAGTGTTACCTCCTTTATCTTTTAATGGAAAATATGAAGAATTGTAAATTGTTCTATCTATTTTTTCTTCACAAGAATAATGGAATCTGTTTTTTAACTTGATAGATTCGTATGCTCTTCTATTGATTATCTTTGACTTAAATCCTTCAAACAATTTTGGCTGTGTCGTATTTATCAAATTGCCGTTTAAGTCGTAAATGTTAATATCAATGAAATTATTTTCTTTATAATTTTTAAGATAATCGTATTCTGTGATTGATTTTTTGTCGAAATCATATTCTAGGTTCTTTACTATGCTTTTGTTTTTTTCATATTGAAACTCAAATGTTTTTCTGTTTAATGAATTTCGCATGAATATGAATGAAGTGATGCCGGCAACTATAAATGACAATCCTAATGTTAATATGATTGTAAGTTGCATTTTTGCATGTAATGTTTGATGGTAATTGATGATTTCTTGTTTCTTATTTAATTTGATATTAAGAAGATACATCAATATAAGGATGATGAAAATGTAGGAGAATGGCGCGATGACGTCTATGAGACGCGGTTTTTCAATTGTTACGATAATTGTTTTATTTTCCTCAATGTTTTTTATTAAGTGTTTGAAAATCCTTGTTTTAACGTATTCTTCGTCTTTATATCTAAAATTATTTAACTCATTAGGATAATTGTAGTTTCCATATTTATATTGTAAAATATTTTCTTCGTAACAACTGAAAGAATAGTTTACAAGCTTTGGCAGAATTACGTTTTCTGAAGAAGTGATAATCTCTGGAATGCCGATGTGATTCAGTATGTATTCCTTGTAAAACTCTATATAACAGATGTTTAGATAATTGGAGTCGATAGGGGAGAGGTCAAGTCTTAAAATATAATAGCTATCTGTTGTCGGATCATCGACTAAAGTCAATTCCTCACTGATTTTTTTTGTATGGTTGACTTCCAATATTTCATTGAACAATGCGTTGCAATTTAATTCATAATCGTTCTGATTTTCTAGAATTAAAATTGTTGATGTGTCGCAAAGTGTAACGGATTTATAGTAATCTCTTATTTCTTCTATGTTAAAATATTTTTCGTTAAAATAATTTAAGATGCTGTCGTCGGAAGGGAATTCATTTTTCTTCTGCCAAGTTATGATATTGTTATCATTTTTTAACTTTTCAGCTGTTGCTAAAATGGCGTTCTCAAAATCTTTATCAGATTCATCACCGATTACGTTTGCGAACCACGACATTTCTTCGTATTCCTTATTTTCCTTTACGAGATAAAGGATATATGTTAATTGTGTGGTCATCAATGTGATAACTAAAATATTTCTAATAATCCTCTTGATTTTTAATTTTGATCTTTGTTCCCAAACTAAACTCATGTAGAATAATATTCCAATAATAGTTGTAATTATTGAAAATTGTAATTCTATAAATTTATTTAGAATTATCTCGAAAATTGCTCCGATGATTATAAATGCTACAATTGACCAAAGGTAGGATTGTTTTTCGCTTATGAAAATTTTTATTAAGCTTTGTAAAATAATAATGACAGAGCAGGTGAGTGCTACTATTAATATAAGGAATATGTAAGTGTTCGTTGTTGTGTTATAAATTTCTAAAAATGAGAATGGAATATTGATATTTGAAATTAGTTCATACGTTAAATATGTGTATATCAATAATATAAAAATAAATATAGAACTACTTGCAATTATTCTTGTACTATTTTTGAGTGATATTTCTTTTTTGAAGTTTAATGAAAATACTATTGCGTTTGTGAAAAATAATATTGTAAATTCTGCCAGACTTCCTAAGCTAAATGAAAATTTACAATCTTGTTTTAAGAATGAAATTCCAAATAAATCGGAAGTGGATAAGAATAAATTATTCTGTAAGATTATGATAATTAAATAGATTAAGCAACTGGCTATAAAAAACAAACTATTGACAGGCAATTGTCGGCTGTTGGTTGATAGCTTTATAACTTTGTAAGTTATGATAAGGCTTTTTATGAAAATAATTATTAACAATAATCCAAGCAGATATGCATCTAGATAATTCATCTTTGCTTGATAATTAATGTTAAAATTTATTTGGTTATCGTTTATGTTGAAATTGATTTCGTATGACCCATTGGTTTTTTCTGGAAGAAAAATGTTTTTGTCTGAAATGTTTGGATTCTTGTAATAGAGTGGGGTAGATGTGAAAAATTTTAAGGAATCAATTTGAATGAATGTTAAAAAAAATTGATTATTTCCTTGCGTGAAGATATTTTTTGATAAGTGTATTTTTTCGAGTAAAGTTTTAGGATCGTTCAGGTCGGAGTTCCAATAAATGAGGCTGTCATTTTTGAAAATATAAATCGCCTCCGTAGAGACACAAAATGTTGCGTCTCCGTCATTAGATTTTATAGGATAAAATTTTTCAGGTTCTGAAATTATTGCTTGAAAATTATTTTTGAAATCAAAAGCGAGGCTGTCGTGTTTGGCTTGGATTTTTTCAAGTGAGGAAGAAATTTTCTCCATAACTCTCACTTCGCTGTTTTTTGATTTTATGATGATGTTGCTAAAAATTAATAACGTTGTTAGCAAAATCAAGCATAAAGTTTCCCGAAAAATACCTTTTTTATCCATAAAAATTCGATTTTGTATTTTAATTGTTGTAAATCAGCGAATTAGTTCTATTTCGTGCATTGCGAAAAAATCTTTTGATTTAAGCGACGATTTTAAATTTTCCAACACGTTGCTCGTTGCAAGCTAAAAACCGCTTAAAACGCCTGAAATACGCATTATTTCGAATTTTGCTGTTTTTGCAGAAAATTTATTCTTGCGTTTTAAACTTGTCTGTTATCCGTTGACTATTGTTTGTTGACGTTAAAAATATATACCAAGCTCGAATATTCTCCTGATTTCTTAGCTTTTCTATTTGATTTCCAGCCTGTTAATGTTCCTTTTATGAAGCTGCTTTTACTATTGAGATATTGTTCGCTAAGCATGGAAATGTAGAAACTGTCCCATTTAAGTGGTTTTATATCAACGAGTTGTAGTGCTGTTTCTTTGAATATATTCTTGATTGAAGTCTGTGAGAAATGGCTCAGATGTCTAGGGACATCGTAAGCTGCCCATTTATCTTTATAATATTCTGCGTCGTATGATTTATAATTAGGGAGAGCTAAAACGAGTCTGCCGTCTTTTTTAAGAATTCTTTGAAGATGATGAATTTCTGTTTTAAGATCGGCTACATGTTCCAGGACGTGCCACATTGTTATAATATCGAATGAATTATCAGGAATGTTTTGAAGTTCTTCTGGAGATAAAATCTTGCAATCTAATTTTTTCTCGGCTATTTTTCTTGCGTCTTCACTTGGTTCAATGCCTGTAACATTACATCCTTTTTCTTTTGCATAAAGTAAGAAATCTCCAACGCCACAACCTATATCTAATAAATTGTTGTCCGTTGACTGTTGTCCGTTGACTGTAATATTAAATTTATTTTTGATATTTATCTTTTTGACCTTATTGTAAATCTTGGCAAATAAACCTTTTTTCTCTTCGTTATGGCTTAAATAATCTTCGGATTTATAATAATTGCCAATTTTATCTGGGGTAGGGCATGGGCTTGTAAATAGAAGTTTGCATTCATTGCATTCTAATATTTTGAATTCCTCTTGTGTAAGAAAGTAATCTTTTAGTGCCAGAAATTGATGGTTGTTTTCTGAATTACACCATGGACATTTTTTGTTCATAATATTTTATTTCAATAATTTATAACTTTATTTCACGTGAAACTATCTACCTAGAAAAACTGCAATGACTGAAATGTCAGCAGGAGAGATGCCGCTAATTCTGCTTGCTTGTCCTAAAGTCTGTGGCTTATGTTTCGTTAATTTCTCTCTCGCTTCCATTGTAAGGGAGTTTAAAGAGTAATAGTCGAAATCTGGGCTTAGTTTTACGTTTTCTAGTCTGTTTAATTTATCTGCGACTTCACGTTCTTTATCAATATAGCCTTCGTATTTCACTATGATTTCGGCTTCTTCAACAATATTTCTTACAGATTCTACGCTTAAATCATAATTGTCCCTAAGGCTATCTATGACGCCAATCATATCGGAAAGATTTATTTGTGGACGTGTCAGAATCTGTGCGAGGCGCGCTTTATTCGCAATTCCAGGAGTGCCTTTGGATTCTAATAAATCATTGATTCTTTCAGGGCTAATATTAGTTGTCTTCAAGAAGTCGACCAATTCGTGTACTTTTTCGTACTTGTTTTTATAATGATTTAATCGTTCTTCTGTGGCAAGTCCGAAGTTATATGACTTTTCTGTGAGACGTGCGTCAGCATTGTCTTGACGTAATAAAATGCGGTATTCTGCGCGGCTTGTAAACATTCTGTAAGGCTCGTCAACGCTTTTCGTGATTAAATCGTCGATTAAAACGCCTATATAAGCCTCGTCGCGGCGTAAAACTATAGGCTCTAAATCGTGGATTAAACGATGCGCGTTGATGCCAGCCATCAATCCTTGAGCGGCTGCTTCTTCGTAACCTGTAGTTCCGTTTATCTGTCCAGCGAAGAATAATCCGTGGATTTGGTGTGTTTCCAAACTGTGATAAAGTTGGTTAGGAGGGAAGAAGTCGTATTCTATTGCGTAGCCTGGACGGAATATCTTGGCGTTTTCAAAGCCTTCGATATGACGCAAAGCTTCGTATTGTATGTCTTCTGGAAGGGAAGAGCTGAAGCCGTTGAGATAATATTCTACTGTTGTTCTTCCTTCTGGCTCCACGAATAATTGATGCATATCTTTGTCGGCGAAACGTTCAATTTTGTCCTCTATACTTGGGCAATAACGTGGTCCAATTCCTTTGATTCTGCCAGTGAAAAGCGGCGATTTTTCGAATCCAGTTCTTAAAATATCATGTACTTCTTTAGATGTATATGCGATATGGCAGCTGCGTTGTTCTTTTGGTTTTTCTATTTCTAAATAAGAAAATCCTGTCACGTCATCGTCGCCTTTTTGTTCGGAAAGTCTGCTGAAATCGATGCTTCTTCCGTCGATACGCATTGGTGTTCCGGTTTTCATTCTGTCGGCTTCAAATCCTAAAGAGACGAGTTGTTCGGTGATTCCGTAACTTGCGCTCTCGGAAATTCTTCCGCCAGTGAATGATTTTTCGCCTATAAATATCTTTCCGTTAAGGAATGTTCCGTTTGTCAGGATGACGGTTTTTGAGTAGATGTCGCCGCCCATCGAGCAGTGTACGCCTCTTATTATGTCGCCTTCAACGATGAGGGAGTCGACGTGGTCTTGCCAGAATTCGAGGTTTCTTGTTCTTTCTAAAACGTTTCTCCATTCGGCTGCGAATTCGAATTTGTCGCTTTGAACTCTCGGACTCCATACGGCTGGGCCTTTTGATTTGTTAAGCATTCTGAATTGAATCATCGTCTTGTCTGCAATGATTCCCATTTGTCCGCCTAAAGCATCGATTTCACGAACGATCTGTCCTTTGGCAATTCCTCCGACTGCAGGGTTACACGACATCGCTGCCATGGCGTTCATGTTCATAGTTATGAGAAGTGTCTTGTTTCCCATATTAGCAGCCGCTGCCGCAGCCTCACAACCGGCGTGTCCACCACCTACAACAATAACATCATACTTGTCGAAAATCATATCTTTTGTTTATTTATTTCACGTGAAACGTATTATCTAACTTCTTAATTGTCATTAATTAACTTCAAATATCAAATATTTTTTTATCCTAGGTGCCTCATCTCAAGACATCTGTCTTCTTGTCTCCTCATTTCCATTTCGTCTTCTTCACAAAGGTCGTCGAAACCGATCAAATGCAAAACACCGTGCGCCATCACTCGATGTAATTCGTCTTTAAAACTGCGCTCAAAAGTCATTGCATTGTCCTTGATTCTGTCGATGCTGATGTGAAATTCTGCCGATAAAATCGTCTCGCATTCGTTCAAAGGGAAGGTGATGATGTCGGTGTAAAAATCGTGTCCCAATAAATCTACGTTCATTTTGTAGAGATATTCGTC
>JAZLAL010000019.1:0-3891 GCA_045613185.1 Bacteroidales bacterium
TATTTCATTCAAGGCATAATTGATACCATTGAAAATATTATTTTTATCGTTAATTTTTATTAACGAACGCTGTTCTATATCGTAATTTCCTTCAATAATATTTTTCACAGCTTCGATAGTTTCTTTTGGAGAAACACTGGAAAGAAAGCCGAGATTTCCCGTATTGATACCACACACCGGAATTCCACTATCGCGAATTATAGGCACCGAATCCAGGATTGTTCCGTCGCCGCCAAAGGAAAACAAGACATCAGCTTTTCCTTTTATATCATCTGTCTTTTTCAAAACTGAATAATTGATATCGTCGTTGAAGCAATGTTTTATATCAGACAAAAATGATTCATACACAATTATTTCCACTCCCGATACTTGTAAAAGATGGAGCATATCGCGCATCAAACAATCGTAGTCTTTTCCAAAAGCCTTTCCGTATAAAACAACTTTCATGTCTTTAATTTTAAATTAACAAATCATATTGGCGCCACAAAATGTATAAACAGGCCTGTCTCGCCAATATCGTTTATTCCATATTCAAGTCGCAACACCTTGTCGTAATATGTTACAAAATCCAATCCTATTCCTGTTCCAAAAATAAATTTATTATCTAAAAATGAGGTCTGATTCTCTGGCATTTTCCACGAGTATGCACAATCAAAAAACACGTTGGCATACAAAGCAAAATGTATTTTACCGAACCTTTCATTCTTGATAAAAGGAAGATATTTCGTCACAGGATTTAATATCGCAAATTTTAAATTATTCTTCAACAAGGCGAAATTCATCGCATCAACAACATATAATTCGTACGTCCTAACATAGTCGTTTTTATATCCCAAACCTTGATTAAAAAAATAAGGCACTTCCGAATTCGGCGACATTTTCATGGTAATATTTGAAGCCCAATACCAACGACCTTTTATCGGCTGATACCAGTCGGTCGTAATTTTAGCATAAAAAACATCTGGACTCGTTTCAAAAGCACCGAGGCCTATTTTTTCAAACATAAGCTCAAAGTAATGTCCGCTTAGAGGATAATTTTGCTCATCACGAAAGTCATTTTTATAGACAGCCGACAATGCAAAATACTGAAAACGCGTATTATCAGAGCTAGCGAAGTCTGTATTTAAGGACGATAAACTATCGTGATAAAGAGTATTGTTATAACTAAAATTAACGAATAATTTATTACGATGGCCAAAGCGGAAATAAGGCTCCACAAAAACAAAAGCCGATTGTTTTGCAAACTTATCTTCACCATTAAAATAAGAAATCTTATTATTTTCCGTAATAAAAGAAACCTCTTTATCTCTCTTATAGCCGACACCGATTTCAAAACCAAAACACTGTTTACCAGTCATATACGGAATATCATACGACAAACCGTAATTCTGATTATAGCCAGAGATAAGGGTAAAATTAAGACTATGTTTCAGTCCTAAGAAATTACGATATTTCATTTCCACGCCATAGCTAAAGCGCGCAATATCGTTAGCCTCATACCAGGCATTGAGATTTCTGTCGGAATACGCGACATACGGATAAAGCCAAAGATACCATCTTTCAACGACATCAATATAAACGATTACAGCATTATCTTCCGACTTATCTTCCTGTTGTTCAAAGGTCACAAAGTTAAACAAGGTGGTATTCAAGACATTCTCATTGCTAATTCGCAGCTCATCTTCCCATTGAGACAAAGGAATTGTATCACCAACAGCAAATGTCAATTCTCTGAAAACGATAGCATCTTTTGTAACATTATTTCCGTTTATAACAATATCAGACACAACCACATAAGTAGTAGTATCTTGCTGAGCATCAAGATTTAAAGAAAATATTATCAGGAATAATAACAAAAGTTGTTTCATACATTATCTTCCATCATATTACAATAATCATTGTAACGCCAATCCGCTATAATCTTTTGATCTACAGCATCTTTTATCGCACAATGAGGCTCATGCATGTGTGTACAGTTCGAAAATTTACAATCATGCATAAGGTTACGCATTTCAGGAAAACGCTGTGCAAGAGTCTCTTTTTCCATATCATACAAGCCGAATTCCTTAATTCCAGGAGAGTCAATGATATAACCGCCGAATGCAAGCGGAAACATCTGAGAAAATGTAGTTGTGTGTTTACCTTTTTCATGAACTTCCGAAATATCGCCGACTCTTACATTAAGGTTTTCATCGAGACGATTTATGAGTGCCGACTTGCCGACACCAGAGTGACCAGAGAAAAGATTGACTTTATCTTTCATTATCTCCTTAAGTTCATCACATTGAAACCCAGTTTTAGCAGAAACCATAAAGGCATGATATCCTATATTTTCGAAGGTTGTGATAAGCTCTTTAGCATAAGCCATCTGCTCATCGTCATACAAGTCACATTTGTTAAAGACGATTGTTGTCGGAATATGGTAAGCTTCAGCTGTAACCAAGAATCTATCCATAAACCCCGTCGACGTTCTTGGATGAGCTATTGTCGCCACCAAGATTGCCTGATCTATATTTGAAGCTATGATATGAGAAGCCTTTGAAAGGTTCACCGACTTTCTCACTATCACGTTATAGCGAGGTAATATCTTGTTAATCACGCAGGTATCCTTATTATTTTCCTGTTCAAAAATAACTTTATCACCCACAGCCACAGGGTTTGTCGTTCTAATGCCATCAAGGCGAATTTTACCTCTGAGGCGGCAAAGCACCACTTCGCCATTCTCATTTCTCACTTCATACCAACTTCCCGTTGATTTAATAACGATACCTTCTTGCATTTATGCTGATTTTGTTGCAAAGGTAAGGATTTTTATTTTATAATACTATAATAATCACAACTTTTGATAACGTTTTCCAGGAAGAGCGACCAAAATTCCATCGAACTCTAGAGAAAGTAAAATCGAAGCTATTTTTGTAGGAGAAAACATTGTTTCTGTAATGATTTTATCAAGATACACCACGCTATTTTCTTCAAACAACTTCAACACCATTTTTTCATCTTCACTAAATTCCCGGAACATCCGCATCTGCTTCGACACGACCTTTTTATCTTCATTCCAACGCATTATTGAACGCAAGTCATTGATATCTAATAAAATGTTAGCTTTATTATCTTTAATTATTTTATTACATCCCGCACTATACACATCACCTATACGTCCTGGTACAGCAAAGACCTCTCTATCATAAGTATTGGCAATTTCTGCCGTGATGAGCGCGCCTCCTTTTGATGCGCTCTCCACAACTATCAGACAATCAACCATACCTGCGACGATTCTGTTCCTTTTTGGGAAATTCTCCCTATCAGGTTCAGCACCGCTAATCTGCTCCGTCAAAAGGCAGCCACCTTCGTCCAGAATTTTTCTCGCAAGATTTCTATTCACCGGAGGATAAACGGTATGAAGTCCATGTGCTAAAACAGCCGCAGTTTTCAGTCCATACTTCACAGAAGCGCAATGCGCGCAAGTATCGACACCATAAGCCAAACCACTGACAACCAGAACATCATCATCAACCAATTCTGATATAAGTTTATCCGTCATAAGCTTGCCGTAATCAGTCACATTGCGAGTCCCGACAACGCCGATAATCTTAGCGACATTCAAATCCGTATAACCACTACAATACAAAACCATAGGACTATCATAACAATGTTGCAAACGTTTCGGATAATCCAAATTCAGATAATACAAAATCTTTATCCCATGTCTTTCTGCGAAAAGCAATTCTCTTTCCGCCCGCGACAGAACATCCTGCGACATAATGCTATCAACTGTCTTCTCTCCTATCCCAGGAATTCTCGACAGCGACTTCTTTTTCTCACGAAAAACCGCTTCCGCTCCGCCACAATACGCCACCAGTTTCTTGCCATTCACATCGCCAATGCCAG
>JAZLAL010000020.1:0-14725 GCA_045613185.1 Bacteroidales bacterium
CTAATCATGATTAGTTTTGTCTTATAAATATCGAACGTTGAAGTTCAATGTCGTGTTCTACACGACGGATAGTAAGTTTATTGGCGTTATAATATTCATCAAAACAAATACTTACATATCCATCAGCAACCATGTAAATAGCATCGTTGGTTAAGAAATATTCATTGAGATTTTTAATCTTTTTAGGCAGTTCTATCAAATATTCATTCTCAGGAATATCGCCATTGGGACTTTGTGGAACATTTGTTGGCTTTGTTACTTTTAACTCTTCTTGATAGATAACAAAATCATCACCATCTTTAATGCTCAAAAGATTTCCTTCTTCAAATATCAAGGTGTAATCCGCACCAGTTTCTTCCTGTGTACACATCCACCAAAAACAACCATTTGATGATGATAACTCCCACTTCCATGATCCTTCGATGCCAGGAACACTTTCTGTCAAATCAAGATTGTCTTTGTCGCAAGAGCAAAGAAATAGAGACATTAATGCAATGATTAAGAAACTTCTTTTCATGTTGTAAGTTTTAAGTTTGTAAATATAAAAATATTTATTATAAAAATCATCAGAGGTATTTATTTTTTATTTTTGCAAAAAAAAGATGAGAGATAGTTTTGACATAAAAGGCTGGATTGAGAATCCCGATGAGCTCTTGCTTATTGCGGGTCCTTGCAGTGTGGAAAGTAAGGAACAATTTTTTGATGTGGCGACAAAACTATCAGAATTACAAGAAGTTAAAATTCTACGTGGCGGCATCTGGAAACCTCGCACTCGTCCTAACGGCTTTGAAGGAATAGGAGAGGAGGGATTGAAATGGATGCGTGAGATTTCGGATGAAACTAATCTTCCAATCATGACGGAAGTCGCGACGCCAGAACATGCAGAGCTCGCCTTGAAATATGGCGTCGATGCTTTGTGGATTGGCGCGAGGACGACGGCGAATCCTTTTTCTATGCAGCAGCTCGCTGATGCTCTTCAAGGTGTCGACATTCCTGTCTTTGTGAAAAATCCTATCGCTCCCGACTTAAAGCTTTGGATTGGAGCCTTTGAGCGTCTCGCTTCTTCAGGTCTCACTCATCTCGTTGCGATACATCGCGGCTTCCAAGATACCAACGCTGCTCCTTATCGCAACAACCCTCGTTGGGAAATTCCTATCGAATTACATCGTAAGAATCCTAATATACCGATAATCACGGATATAAGTCATATCTGCGGTTGTCGCGAGATATTGAAATCTACTGCGCAGAAAGCTCTCGATCTCGCGACAAACGGTCTCATGATTGAGTCGCATTGCAAACCGGAAATGGCTCTTACCGATGCTGAACAGCAGATAACTCCAGATGATTTGAAGTCGATGATTGATAATCTGGTGATACATAAAACGAAATCAAATAATGCGGATTCTCTTCTTCAAGAACTTAGAAGCCAGATAGACAATATCGATGAGGAATTGTTGCAGCTTTTAGCTAGAAGAAGCGACATTTCTTCAAAAATTGGCGTGATAAAAAAAGAGAATAACCTCGCTGTTCTTCAGTTAGATAGATGGAATTCAATATTGTCAAGTCATATCGAAAAAGGTAAACTTCTCGGTTTGAACGAAACTCTAGTCAAAGAGATTTTTGAAAGCATTCATAAGGATTCGATAGATAGGCAGTTGTAGACTTTGAACTAAAAACTAAGAACTAAGAGCTAAGAACTAAGGACCTTGAACTTAATTATGAAAAAAACGCTTCTTTATTTAATATGTTTATTTTTATTAACATTTGATGTTTTTGCATCTTGTAGTGATACATCGAATGTGTCTGAAAAAATAATCTCTGATTTTTTATCTAGAATTTTAGGTCAACAGTCAATAGTCAATGGTCAACAGCCAATCCTCACTATTTTAGACGAAAATTTAGACCAACAGTCAACGGTCAATAGTCAATGGTCAATAGTCAACGGTCAAAATCCAGATGTTTTTGTGATCACTTCTAAAGACGGCAAGCCTTGTGTGAAAGGCAGTTCTATTTTGGCAATAACGACAGGTGTTAATTGGTATCTGAATCATTATGCTCATATAAATATATCATGGAGTCAACTGACAATAGACGATGTCGAGAATTATGTTTTTCCAATCCCTGAGAAAGAGGAACGTCATATTTGTTCTGCCGATTATCGTTATTATCTTAACTATTGCACTTTTTCATATTCGATGTCAACTTGGACATGGGAACGTTGGGAGAAGGAAATCGACTGGATGGCCTTGCACGGAATCAATATGCCTTTGCAGATTGTCGGTTTGGATGTTGTTTGGAAAAAATTGTTGACAGAATATTACAATTACACTTCAGAGGAAGCAAACGATTTTATTGCTGGTCCTTGTTTTCAGGCGTGGTGGGGAATGAATAACTTGGAATCTTGGGGCGGTCCGAATCCTGATTGGTGGTATGAGCGTCAGGCAGTTCTGGCGAGAAAGATATGCGATAGGATGCGCGAACTTGGGATGCAACCTGTGCTTCCAGGATTCAGCGGCATGGTGCCGAGCGACTTTACGGAGAAGACAGGAATATTGGCAAACGGACAAGGCTTGTGGTGTGGTTTCACTCGCCCTCATATCTTGAATCCTAATACCGACGACTTCAAGACGATGGCTGCCAATTATTACAAGGTGCTTTCAGAGGTGATGGGAACCTCGCAATATTACAGCATGGATCCATTCCATGAAGGCGCGAATACGAGAGGAATAGATGTTGCTTCGGCTTATGAAGCAATCGCTGATGCTATGTTTGCTGCTAATGACGACATCAATGAGAAATGGGTGATTCAATATTGGCAATGGAACAAAGAACAGTATTATGTCCTTGATAAAGTGACGAAAGGCGCCTTGATAATACTCGATTTGTTTTCAACGGCGCACACGCATTTTGGTGAATATGAAGGCCACGACGCCGTTTATTGCATGTTGCCTAACTTCGGTGGTCGCTCTGGTTTTATGGGTCGTTTCAATGGCGTGATAGATGGTTATTTTGAAAATAAAAATTTGCATTCTAACATAAAAGGCATCGGTGCTACTCCTGAAGCCATTGGTTCTGTGCCGGTTTTATATGACATTTTGTTTGAGTTGCCTTGGCATGATGAGAAACCTGATGCTAAGGAATGGATGCGTAATTATACCATAAGTCGTTATGGAGTGGAAAATGAATACGCACAGCAGGCTTGGGAGTTGTTGAGAAACTCGGCATTGGATTGCAAGACTTCGCTTCAAGGTCCGCATGAAGCAGTGGTGTGTGCCAGACCTTCGCTTACGGTTGATAAAGTATCATCTTGGGGCGGAACGGATATTTTTTATAATCATAATGATGTCAGGGAAGCTGCTCGTCTGTTGTTGAAGGCTGATTTGTCGGGAGAGAATTATAATTTCGATTTGATTGAAATATCGCGTCAGGCTTTGATGGATTATGCTTATTTTTTGTTAAAAGATATTAAGAAATCGTATGAGAACTATGACGCTGACTTTGACTCTAAATGTAAGATATTCTTGAATTTGATAAAAGATATAGATAAATTACTCAATACAAATGAGAATTTTATGTTAGGTCAATGGATGCAGATGGCGCGTGATATCGCTACTGAAGTGGAAGGAACGACGGAAGCTGACAAGGATTGGCTGGAACTGAATAACGCTCGCACTCTGATAACGACATGGGGCGAGGAAATCAATGCCAACCAAGGCGGTCTGCGTGATTATTCATACAGAGCGTGGGGCGGAATGTTAAAGGATTTTTACTATCAGCGATGGGAATATTTCTTTGAAAATGATTTGCAATCGCCAGAAGATGGTTGGTACTCAATGGAACGAGAATGGGCTCTTGATAAGAATTTAAATTATTCTGATAAGCCACAAGGCGACACGAAGAAAGTCTTGAAAAGAATCTGGAAGAGATACTAGATTATCCACGAATCTTCACGAAACCTCACGAAAGTTTTATGCCTATTAGTGCAGTTTAGTGGAAAAACTATCCACGAATCCACACGAAATCACACGAAAGTTTTTAGTGTCGATTAGTGCAGTTTAGTGGAAAATAAAAAAAGCCGCTTTAATTAGCGGCTTGATTTTTATTGTTTTATTGCTTTGCGTCTGTTCTTGTCACCCCAGAGACCGTAGACTTCGCTGACGTTACCTGCTGTGATGAAAGCATTGATTTCGTTTTCGTTGATGAACTTCATCAAATCTGAGAACTCGTCTGTTGATAAAAGAACTTCGAGTTTTACTTTGTCTTCTCCGCTGTAACCACCTTTTACATTATAAATTGTAAGACCGCGTGAGATGTCATTGATGATGAATTGTCTGATCTTTTCATGGTCGTTTGAAATGATGCTGACTTTCTTTCTTCTGTTGAAGCTAGCTGTGAAGTAGTCAACAACCAAACCGTTAATCCAAGTGCCGATTAAACCGATGATAACCAAACGAGCGTCGTTGATCATGAAAGCTGTGCAGCAGATAATCCAACCAGCGACTGATACAGATGTACCGATGTCGAAGTGTAAATATTTGTTAACGATTTTTGCTAAGATGTCGAGACCGCCAGTAGATGCGTTAATCTTGAACAATACAGCTTGAGCCAAGCTTAATAATAATACGAAGCAGCAGAGGTCAAGCCAGAGGTCGCCCATGATTGAAGGAATTTCTGATGTTGTTGAAATGTAATTCTCGTATGGGAAATATTTTTCCAAAACACCGATAAGTGGTCCTAAAATGAGAGCTGTATAAACAGTCTTGATGCCGAATTCTTTGTCAATGAGAATGTAAGCCAAAACCAACAGAATCGCGTTGATTACAAAAATGACTGTTGATACATTGAGAGGGAAACCGAAAAACTTCTCGCAAATTCCGCTGATAACGATTGAAAGACCTGAAATTGTACCGATGATAAGCTTGCTAGGTACGAGGAAATAATAAACTGCACATGCAGTGACTATCATACCTACAGTCATGATAATCAGCTCAATCCAGAACTTCTTGGTTGCTACGTAATTGAGGATTTCTCTAAAATCAATTTTGAATTTCATAGTGTGTTTTTTTAGTTGTGCAAAAGTACAATAAATTATGATTGAAATTTAACTCCATTGATAATTTTATTAGTTTTGTGAAAAAGTTTTTTTATGAAGAAAATATTGCCTTTGTTTTTGGTTTTAACCTCGCTTTTTTCATGTGGTGAAAAAGATGTTTTCGTAAAAGAGAATATCATTCCAACACCGAAAGAGTTTCTTCTTGATAATGATAAATTACATAAAATCAATGAAATAGTTGTTCTTGGAACATCGGATAAATTGTCGTATCCGCAAAATAAAGACGAGTATTATCTGAAAATAGAAAAAGGCAATGTTATAATAGAAGGTAATGAGGTCTGGGCGAGACAGACTTTATCGCAGCTCCAAGATAAAGAAGGTCGCGTGCCTAACGTTGAAATTCATGACTGGTCGGTCTATCCTTTCAGAGGTTTCATGCATGACACTGGCCGTAACTTCCAGACATTGGAAATGCTGAAAGAAACCATCGACTTGATGTCTTTATACAAAATAAATTACTTTCATTGGCATCTTACCGACAATCCAGCGTGGAGAATAGAATGTAAGGTTTATCCGCAACTCAACGACCCACAATATCAACGTCCGGGTCGTGACTGCGGAAAATTTTATACTTATGATGAAATCCGTGAGTTGATAACTTACGCCAAAGAACGTGGAATCACTGTGATGCCTGAAATCGATATGCCTGGTCATTCTGCTTATTTCAGAAACGCATTCGGTTTCAGCATGGATTCGGAAGAAGGAATGAAGGTTCTAGAAAAATGCATTGATGAGTTTTGTGATGAAATTCCGGTTACGATGTGTCCTTATCTTCATATCGGTTCCGATGAGGTTTATATCGCTGATCCAAAGGGATTTATGAAGTTTACTGAAAGTCTTTGCAAGAAACATAATCGCATCGCGATGGCTTGGGATCCAGGACTTCCTTCTGATTCAACGACGGTACGTCAGATTTGGAATACCGCTGCAGGATCAAACGCTGCCCAGACTAAAAAAGGCGGTAAATATATAGATTCGTTCATGGGTTATCTCAACTATTACGATCCTATCTATTTCACAAATAAGGTGTTCTTGCATAAGGCTTGCGCTCAAGATGTTCCTGACACGACCAACGCTCTCGGCGGAATATTATGTCTTTGGAATGACGTACGCGTCGATGATAAGACACGCATAGCTCTACATAACGGAATGATTAACGGCATGATGACTTTCTCAGAACGTTTCTGGAACGGTGGCGAAGGTTCTTGGGATGAACTCGTGGCTTTTGAAGATAAGATGTCATATCACAAAGATAATCTGCTTCAGAATCATGACGTGCGCTGGAATCCTAATGCCGCGACATTGTGGAAGATAACGATTGCCGATACTATAAGCCTAGAAGCTAGAGGTGGCGCTGTCGATGTCAATGATTTGTGTACTGAAAATTCTATTGTCGTGGGTGACACGGTTTCGGCTTGGGCAGTCACTAATATTTATTCTGAAGAAGACACAACGATTGATGTCTGGGTCGGTTTTGAGGCTGCTGCTCGTTCCAACAGAATTTCAGGCGGCATCGGACCGCAAGGTAAATGGGAAAATCGCGGCCGCCTGCTCGTCAATGGCGTGGAATATTTCCCTACACAAGTCTGGAACGAACCTGAAAAATATAAATTCCATTATAACACATGGCATCGTCCGGAAGAGGAATTGCCTTTCACCGACGAACAATTTTACTGGATGCGCGAACCAGTGACGATAAACCTTAAAAAAGGTGATAACGAAATAAAACTCTATATACCAAAGACTTTCAAAGGACAAAGATGGAGCTTTGGGTTTGTGAAGTATTAAAGACGCAAAGACGCAAAGACGCAAAGACGCAAAGACTCAAAGAACTCTGCGACTTTGCGACTCTGCGACTCTATGACTTTGCGACTCTATGACTTTGCGACTTTAAAAAAATGCAACAATTTTGCAGAAAAAGTGTTATCTTTGTAACATCATTTTAACAATATGAAGAAACAAATTTTAACTATAATATCGCTGATATTTATTGTGTTGGCTTTCTCTGCAAAAGCTGACGTTTCTTCATTTGGTAAAAATTACGACACGGAAGAATCTCATATCTTTGATAGGCAACAATCTGACATTGAGTTGATTTTCAATAATGATTCAGATAAGACCATCGTTCCTGAGTTGCAGAATATGATTCCGTTGCCATCGTTCCGACTTTTGTCATCGCAAAAGAAAATACAGCAAAATCTCATAAACAACATACTTCTGAAACGTTTTTCCGCAGAAGTACAACCAACCGAAAACTATAATATAAAATTCTCATCACCTTTGTCATCAAAAGATGATTTAATTGTTATCGTAAGACACCTTATTATTTAAGTCTCAAAGACTCAAAGATTCAAAGACTCAAAGATTCAAAGACTCAAAGAGCTTTGTGACTCTATGACTCTGCGACTCTATGACTCTATGACTCTGCGACTTTGTGACTTTGTGACTCTGCGACTTTGCGACTCTGCGACTTTTTAAAAGGTCTATAGTCTGTTATCTTATTATTAACAATTAAATTTAAAAAATCATGACAAACAATATTCAAAACACACAAATAGAATTAATCGGAAAAAAAATTAACGTAGGATCTTTATTATTAAGCTTGATTTTAATAGGCTTGGGCGGTTTCTTATTCGTTTATTCAGGAAACTTTGAGAGCAATATGCTTTCATCAGCGATGATTTTCTTTGGAATTGTGATAGTTGCTTTTGCTATATTTTTGTTGATCGCCAAGCTGAACAACGAGGTTTATGTCAAGACAAATTCTCCAATAATAAAACGTCAGCTTTATTTCGACACCGCTGATTTTTATAATCTTAAAAATGCTATCGACAGTGCTGATTATAATTCAATCGAGAAGTTCAAAAGGGTAGAAGAAGGCAATGTTCAGCTTTATGTCATTCATTCAAAAGACAGGAAATTCGCAGCGATGCAGCTTTTGAAATACGAACCATTCGACTTCGTTCCACAGACTGAAGTTAAGACGGCAGAATTTTAAAATTCTAGAATTCTAAAGTTCTAAAATTCTGATAAAAAACTATCTTTGCAAAAAGATAGTTTTTTTATTTATGAAAGACGTAATGACATTTCTCAATGGCGTATTGGTAAACAACAATCGCCCTTGGTTTCAAGAACATAAAGACCTGTATCTCAAAGCGCAGGATAAAATTAATACGATGACGGTTGAACTTATCGACGGTATTTCTAAGTTTGATTCTTCAATAAAAAACCTCAGCGTGAGCGACTGCACTTATCGAATCTATCGCGACATACGTTTCTCGCCCGACAAGCGTCCTTACAAAACACACATGGGAATTTATGTCTGCACTAATGGAAAGAAGTCGGGACTTGCGGGATATTATCTTCATTTTGAAGCTGAAGGCTCAGAATATCTTGGACTTAACGGGCTTTATGCAGGATTGTATAACCCAGATAAAAATGTGCTTAAAAACATAAGAGAAGACATCTGTTATGACGGAGCGTCATTTGAAAATGCAATTAAAAAGGCGAAAAACTTTACGTTAGACACCTCATGCAGTTTGAGTAAAACGCCGAAAGATTTCCCAAAAGACAGTCAGTACGATTATCTTTTAAGATTGAAGCAATATAATCTCATTCAAGCTTTGCCTGAAGGAATGTTGTATAGCGACAATCTGATAGAGTGGGCGTTGGAAGAATTCAAGACAGCATTAGAATTTAATCAGCTGTTGAATAGAGCAGCGATGTTTTCTATTGACAAATAAATACAGACGTGTCAATGTTTGTTTATATTTTAGGTTACATTGACGCGTCTTTACAAACTGAACGCTGACAGTTAATTTTCAGTTTTTCAACTTAGGCTAATGACTTCATTCATTTTGATGTCATTAGTTTCTGTCGGGACTTTGTCGACGAGCTGGAAGTCGAAGCAGATGCCAATGCGAGTGACATCAAGATGTTTGCAAAGGAATCTGTCGTAGTAGCCTTTGCCGCGTCCTATGCGGTTGCCGTTTTTGTCGAATGCTACGCCAGGAACGACGATTAAATCATAGTCGCCAGTATATTCCTCATTTTGAGGTTCTAAGATATTGAAGTCACCGACGGCAAAGTCGGTGTCTTTTTTTAACTCTACGGGAATTATGTCATCGCCTACGACGGTAGGAAGTATGATTCTCTTTTCGTTACGCCATTTTTCAAGAAAATCGTGAGTGAAGACTTCGTCAGGAAGTGAGCTGTAAAGCATTACAGTTTTTGCTTCCATGAAGGATTTATGGCTTTCTAACTTATTAAGAATCAATTTTGATTGTTCTAAAAGTTCCTCTTTTGAATGTTGTTTCTTTAAAGCCTTTATTTGAGCTCTTAATTCTTTTTTATCCATATCTAATATTATATAATTTTAACTCCTAATTAAACCAAGTCTTTCACATTGTTGATTTCAAGGAAAGTTGTGCCTCCTTTTTCTCCGAAGCTGTTTCCCAGATGAGCTATTTTATCATCCATATTTACGAAGCCTTTTTGAAGAAGCATTTGTAATGCTGTCACATATTGTTCGTGCATCTCTTTCTTGTCGTGTTGATACACAGGCGTGATGCCGTAGCTGAGAGAGAGCTGTCTGACGAGTTTTTCCTTATAACATAATGCTATGACAGGGTTTGGGCCTCGGTAAGATGATAAGATGCGAGCTGTCTTACCAGTGTTCACGTCGGTTATGATGCCTTTTACGCCAAGCTGTTCGGTGGCTCTGATGGCATTTTTGGCAAGGAATTCTGTCACGCTGCTGTTTTCATCGAGAGGAATCTCTATGTCGTTTTCGCGTAATTTATCTTTCTCTGCCTGTTCTGCAATAGAAACCATCATTTTCACAGCTTCAATAGGATATTTGCCTGATGCAGTTTCGCCGCTGAGCATGAGAGCGTCGGTTCTATAATAAATGGCGTTTGCTATGTCGGTTACTTCGGCGCGTGTAGGACGAGGATTCTTTATCATGCTATGAAGCATCTGCGTTGCCACGATGACGGGCTTGTTGGCGATGACGCACTTGCGTATGATTTTGCGTTGTATGCCGGGAATATTTTCAATCGGCACTTCGATGCCGAGGTCGCCACGAGCGATCATGATGCCGTATGAAGCCTCGATTATTTCATCGATGTTGTCTACACCTTCTTGATTTTCAATCTTGGATATGATTTTAATGTCGCTGTTGTATTCATTGAGAATGTCTTGAACAGCTTTGATGTCGCTTTTGCTTCTCACGAAAGAATGAGCGATGAAGTCGAGGCCCTCTTCAATTGCCAACTTGATATTTGCCTTGTCTTTCTCTGTCAGTGCAGGCAGTTCGATATGTACGCCTGGCACGTTGACGCTTTTCCTTGATCCGAGGCGAGCATCATTTTGAACCACGGCGTGAAGGCAGTCTTCGCTCTTGCCGACGATCTTCAGTGCAAGTTCGCCATCGTCGATGAGCATGTCGTTGCCAATATTTAAGTCATTGACGATATTGTTATATGTGACGTTGATGCATTCGTGTGTCGTCATCTCAGAAGGTTTGCCATAAATTCTCACGGCATCGCCAGTTTTGAAATAGATATGATCTTCGACATTCGTCGTCCTGATTTCAGGGCCTTTGGTGTCTATAAGGATTGCGAGTTGGTTTGAGACAGCTCTTATATTATTTATGACATTCTTTATTCCTTCAGGCGTGGCGTGTGCCGTGTTGATTCGCATCACATTGACGCCGGCGTTATGTAATTCGCGTAAGAAATCAACATCACAACGGAGGTCACTGATGGAAGCTACTATTTTAGTCTGTTTCATAGTCCTGTTAGTTTTTTTAGTGTGATAATAATGATGGAAATATAGCAAATATCATACTAAAAAATGGAAATAGAAGCTTTATTCGATAAAATTTGCAAATTTTTCTGCTTGTATCTTCAATTCGTCAAGCTGTTCTTCTGTGAGCTTGAATTCTCCTTTCACCCAAGCTTCCATGCCGAGAGCGATGCCAGTCTGTGGTTCTTTCATCACGTCCATCTTGATATATTCTAAAAGTTCGTTGAGTTTCTCTCGACAAGATTTAGTCTTGTTTCTGCCGCCTGCGCCGCTTGCCGTGACTTTCTTGCCTTGTGCTGCAGTAGGATTGGCAAAGTTGGAAATGTCCATAGGACGAGAAAGCCAGTCGAAGAGGTTTTTCAATAAACCCGGATAACTCTGATTATATTCTGGTGTGAAAATCCAGATGCCGTCGGCTTTTAGAACTTCCTGACGAACTCTGAAAACAGCCTGTTGACTTGTAGTCATGTGGTCTTGTTGACTTTCTAAATCCTGATTCATGTATGGGATGTCTTTGAAGTCGAGGTAAGAAATTTCAAATCTGTCTTTGAGCAAATCTTCTGCTATCTTGGCGAGTTGTCTGTTGAAGGACTCTTTACGAAAAGAGCCTATGATAAAAAGAATATGTTTCATAGTAGTAAATTTATTATGAAACAGATGAAGATTGGAGATGTTTTATAATATTATAATGAGATATTGAATTCTTTATAAATAGTCCAAAACCAATTGATGATTATAATTAAAATTACGACGATAAAAGTTGTTTTATTCCACTTTTTCTTTAGAATTGTCGATAAATAATCGGTTCCTTTTATCATGTCATAGCAGAATAATAATGTCGTTATTGGTATTATTATGCATATTAATACTGATAAAGGATTCATCATAATGGCAGCTGTGAAATCTCCGGACAATAACAAACGGGAAGCTCTAGTCCCTCCACATCCAGGACATGGGATCCCTGTGATTTTGTGAAAGACACAAAAAGGTTGGATGGGCAAACGTTCACCCATCCAAACCCATAATATTGCTACGATTAGTGTAATTGACGCAAATAATGCTTTACATTTGCGCATATCAAATCATCATTAATGATTCGTTGAATTTTTTGAAGTTAACTTCGTATGTCTTGTCTTTGATGGAGAACCAGTCAATTATAGTCCATATCCCGCAACCGCCGCAAGTTAATAATTTAACTATACCGAGACCAATATCGCCTAATAACATTCTGTCAATGCCATAAGATCCAAAGAATATTGATAATATCAGCATTATTGTTGCATCATGATAACTTTGTCCGAAGATAATGGCGGATTTTTCATCAGGTATATTAGCTAGTTTATCTTGAATAATGGAAAACTGTTGAGGTGTGAATTTACCATTATGAGTCATGATAAACATATTAATTTTTGACTGTTCCACAATGACTATATATTTTTAGTTAACCTTTAACGTTGTAGTCAGCAGCAAGAGTGTTCATTGCGTGCATTAATTTATGAATATATACGAGAGGTCCGATGCCGAAGAGCAAGGCACCAAAGAAATACCAACCCCAGAATGTTCCAGCGCTAAATTGATAAGGTAAATTTCTGACTAGGAGTTCTTTTCCAATTCTACTTGAGAGATTATGGAACCAAATCAATGGAATGATACCTAAAGATAACCAACTGAAGAGAAGAGCAATCAAGTAGAATGTCATGGTGTTTTTACCGTCATGTTTTGTGGCTATAGTGTTGATGTCTTTTGAAACGTTGGCCAAACAAATAATACCATAAATGCCAAATGTAATTAACGAAAGGAGGAAGAATTTTAATAAGCCTCTGTTTGTTTTTAACTTGATAGTAGGAGCTGTTGTTTCCATAATAATTCCCTAATATGTGTCGGGCGCAACTTTTGGATTATACATTGAATACCACAATAGTATAATATATTTGTAAAAAAACAAAATATTTTGCCACTTTTTTATAAAAAAACATAAATGAAAATAGTGCTGAAAATTAGATGATTAGTTGGATTGGCACTGCTTTTATTGTTGATGAATGTAACTTTGATAGAATAATATGTGGATTTGTTTAAAAAAATATCACAAATGATAAGTTGTTTTACAAATTATGCGAATTTTTCTGTGAGATGAAAATTTTCTTTGGTCCATAAAGTTATTGTTTCATTCTATAAAAAAACTCTGAAATTACATTCCAGAATTCTTAGTTCAAAGGCTTTAGTTCAAGAGCCTTAGTTTAATATTATTTTTCTTCGCTTAATTTTTCATATAGAGCTACAGGCCCGAGATGCCATATTTTAGATGATTCAGTTTCTAGTTTTTTATAAGTGGCAGAGGAGTAAATTTCTCTTATAGCATCGATAATGCTAACATCATTGTCTTCCATAAGCATTTCTGTCATCCAGGCTATTTTGCCAGGTAGTAACAAATACAGATTATCTTGGCTTATTTCTAAGTTCATAATCATATTATTTTTGATTCTATGAATTTAAGTGCTTGCAGTGATTTTTCTGTATGAAACAGATATTGGTCAACCAATTTGTATGTTTTTAATTCACTGATAAGATTTTCTTTGTTTAACAAGCCGCTTTCATATAATGTAAATGCAGCATAAACTCTATCGTTAGCCACAGGACCATAAACGATGTCGTAATTATGGTGGAAGCTTTTATTTGTGCGGTTGCTCATTACGAAATCAAGCCATTCTTCAGTGGGAGAATTGAAAATGAGACAATTTAATTGCCGCAGTGCCGATTCGTCAAATTCGAAGATGTTGACAAATCCGTGATTTGTGTTATTTTCTGTTATTTTTCGTTGAACCCATTCTTTTGCTTGATTATATGATGTGGTTGTGTAAAAACCATTCCCGTAATCAAGAGTTCTGTTTGGTATCCGTATTTCTGGGATTCTTACTTCTTCAATACTTCCATGATAAAGTTTCATATTTTTTTTGTTTTTCTTAGTTCTATAAATTCCTCAATGTCTTCTAAAATCCATTGTCGGCTTTGTGTGTGCAGGACTTCATAATGTTCGTAAAGGTAGTTCAGCACACCGTATTCATATAGTATCTGAGATGCTGTTTCACCTGTTATTTTTTTTTCATTCTTATATTGTTCAATGCAGAATGATATAAAGTATGCGATATCCTGCTTCTTGCTATTCATTTTATACGAAAAATATCTGCAAATATAACAAAATCCACATAAAAATGACATGTAACTTTATAAAAAAAACTCTGAAATTCCATTCCAGAATTCCAGAGTTCTTAGTTCAAAGGCTTTAGTTCAATAGCCTTAGTTTAATATTATTTTCCTTCGCTTAATTTCTTGTAACCTTCGTAGCGAAGTTTTGCATATTGTTCAGTCTTAGCAAACAATTCTTTTGCTTCTGCAGGGAAAGTCTTCAATAATGAGTTGTAACGGACTTCGCCCATGATGAAGTTTTGGAACTTGCTCCAGTCTGGTTCTTTGCTATCCAAGTGGAAACCGTTTTGACCTGCTTCTTCTTCAGCTGGGTTGTAACGGTAGAGTTGCCAGTAACCGCATTCGACTGCCAATTTTTCTTCGTTTTGTGTACGTCCCATACCAGCTTTGATACCGTGGTTGATACATGGTGCGTAGCAGATAACGAGTGATGGACCTGGATAAGCTTCAGCTTCTTTGATAGCTTTGAAATATTGAGCTTGGTTTGCGCCCATCGCTACTTGTGCGACGTAGACGTAGCCGTAGCTCTTAGCAATCATGCCGAGGTCTTTTTTGCGTAATTTCTTACCTGAAGCAGCGAATTTAGCGACAGCACCTGTT
>JAZLAL010000021.1:0-9040 GCA_045613185.1 Bacteroidales bacterium
CCAACTCCTTGGCTCACAGAACGACATGGCTACGATCCGACTTCGTGAACTGAATCCTACTGTCTTTGAAGACCTTATCGCTATGAATGCTTTGTATCGTCCAGGTCCTATGGATTATATCCCGACATTCATAGCGCGTAAGACAGGAAGAGAGCCAATCAGTTATCCTATTCCTATTATGGAAAAGTATCTTAAAGATACTTACGGCGTTACGGTTTACCAAGAGCAGGTCATGCTTCTGTCTCGTCAGCTCGCAAGTTTCACTCGTGGTGAGTCTGACACCTTGCGTAAGGCGATGGGTAAGAAGCTGATAGAAAAGATGAACGAACTGAAAGGTAAGTTCATGTCGCAAGGTCAGGCTAACGGCCACGATCCTAATATTCTTGAAAATATCTGGAAAGACTGGGAGAAATTCGCTTCTTACGCTTTCAATAAATCACACGCTACTTGTTATTCATGGGTCGCATATCAGACTGCATATCTCAAGGCTCATTATCCTGCTGAATTTATGGCAGCTGTGTTAAATAGCTGTATCAGAGATAGTAAGGAAGTCGTCTTCATGATTGAAGAATGTAGACGTATGAAGATTGACGTGCTTGGACCAAATATCAACGAATCTGAATATAAGTTTACAGTTAATAAAAATGGTCAGATTTGCTTCGGTATGGGCGCGGTGAAGTCTATCGGTGAAATTGTCATCCAGGCTATCATTGATGAGAGAAATACTAACGGTCAGTTTAAGGATTTCGCTGATTTCATTATGAGAATCAATGGTAAAGGCGTTAATAGAAAGTCTATTGAGGCTCTTGCTGGCGTTGGTGTCTTCGATAGTTTTGAGGGAATGCACAGAGCGATGTTCTATTATATTCCAGAAGGCGACAAGACGACTTTTGTGGAAAAAGCGATAAAATCGGTAGGCGCATATCTCGATAGAAAAAATAACGCTCAGTTTGACTTATTCGCTGATAGTGCGGATGATAACGACGACACATTCGTAATTCCATATCCAGAATGTGAGCCTTGGTCGAAGGTCAAGGAACTCGATATGGAGAAAGAACTTGTAGGTTTCTACATGAGTGCGCATCCTCTTGATATGTATAAAGATACGATAAAATATTTCGCCAATATTAAACTTGAGAATGTCAAGAGTACGATAGAAACAAGCAATGTCGACACCACATTGACGATGGCAGGATTGGTGGCTTCAGCAGAAAGATTCACTTCTAAAACAGGAACGGAATACGGCAGGTATAGAATTGAAGACCAGAGTGGAAGCTTTGAGTTTATGCTGTTTAAGGAAAACTTTATGAAGATGAATCATCTCATGGTTCCTGGCACTCAACTGCTTGTGACGGGTATGGTAAAAGAAAGATTCGTAAAAGTCAAAGAAGAGGATTTAGGTAAGGTCGACCCTAATGCACCAAAACCTAAAGAATTGAGAATAACGAAGATAGAACTTCTTGAATCTATCATGGACAACACCAATAGAGAGGTGAAGTTTATGGTTTACACCGATGTTTTGGATAAAGAAAAAACACAAGAGTTTATCAATATAATAAAGGAACACAAAGGCAAACAGCATTATTCAATATATTTCATTGACAGGGTTAAAAATATATCGTGCGTGATGCATCCGTCAAAAGGAGGCGTTAACGCCGCAGAAGTCTTTGAACTCTTACGAGATGCAGATTACGTGACATACGATTTGAAGAAGTGATAAAAGAAATAAAAGACACAGAGTCGCAGAGACACATAGTCTCAAAGTCTCAAAGAAGTAAAATCGTTATGACTCTGAGACTTTGAGACACTGAGACTTTCTAGCTAAAAAAATCTTTAGCCTTTTGTCTTTTGTCTTTAGCCTTTTTTTATATTTGCAAAAAAATATTAGTACTAACTTTTTAAAAAATTATAATTATGGCAAATCACATTACAGATGCTACTTTCGAAGTAGAAGTATTACAAAGCGAAGTTCCAGTTATGGTTGATTTCGGCGCAGCATGGTGCGGCCCTTGCAACATGATCGCTCCTTATATGGATCAATTAGCTGAAGAATATGCAGGCAAAGCTAAAGTTTTCAAAGCAGACATCGACGAATGCCAAAGCTTAGCAGCAAAATTCCGCATCATGAACGTTCCTACAGTTCTTTATTTCAAAGGCGGTCAAGTAGTTGACAAAAACGTTGGTGGCGCAGCAAAACAAGTTTTCGAAGATAAATTGAAGAAACTTATCTAATATAAATGCCAATAGATGTCAGCAATATTGCTCAACTGGGAAGCCTTGAATTCTTAGCTCGGCAAATAGTGGAAGGCTTTATAACAGGTCTCCATAAAAGTCCGTTTCATGGCTTCTCAGTAGAGTTTGCTGAACATCGTCTTTATAATCAGGGAGAACCGACCAGAAATATCGACTGGAAACTTTACGCAAGAACCGAAAAACTATTTGTGAAACGCTACGAAGAAGAAACAAATCTTCGTTGTCATATCGTCATCGACAAGAGTTCAAGTATGTACTTCCCAGTACGAAACAAACTCGATTTTGAACATCCTAATAAATTATGGTATTCTGTTTATAGCAGCGCGGCTCTCATCGAACTGATGCGTCGTCAGCGTGATGCCGTAGGACTTTCTACATTCAATACTGATATCGATTTGCATACAGACGCGAAGCTGTCAAGAACACATATTAATATGATGTATGCAGAGCTTGAAAAGCTGATGTCGCCATACGATAAATCGCAAAAGACTTCAACAAATGCCATACAGTCGCTGCACAAGATTGCAGAGATGACTCATAAAAGAAGCCTAGTGATTATCTTCAGCGATATGCTTGATAATCTCGAGTCTTTGGATGAATTATTCGCTGCTCTGAAACATCTTCGATACAATAAACACGAAGTCGTTCTTTTCCATGTTTTTGACTCGCTTCATGAACAAAAACTGGAATACGAAAACAGACCGCATCGTTTTGTTGATATGGAAACCGATGAAGTTTTAAAACTCAATCCGTGTGATGTTAAAGAATTTTATGAAAAAATCATGACGACAAAAAAAAACGAACTTCTGCAACATTGTTATCAATATCAGGTTGATTATATAGAAGCTGATGTCAATAAGGATTATAATCAGATACTTACATCATATCTTATCAAAAGACAAAAGATGATTTGAATGTCATTTTTTTTTGCATTAAATGTTAATTATTTTTAATTATTTTTCTCTTTTAATTCGTTGTTTTTTTATTTATATTTGCGAGGAAATAATTAAAAAAATAACGTTATGTCATTCATTAATACACTTAAAGAGAAAAAATATAAATGGAACTTTGTTAATGTAGGAGGTTCAGCACGTGTTAGAATAAATTCAGGTGAAGATATCGCTCATCTCGATGAATTGGATCCAAAGATGTGGACGGTTCTTTCATGTCCGACAACAGGTCTTGAAATTGACGACAAGAGTCTTAAATACATGGATTGCGATGGCGACGGTAAACTTCGTATCAACGATGTCATCAGCGTATCACAATGGATTACTTCCGTATTGAAAAATAAAGACCTTATATTAAAAGGTGCAGATTCAATTGATATTAATGAAATTAATACTGACGATGCCAACGGCAAGAAGCTTTATTCTTCAGCAAAGCAGATCCTTGAAAATTTAGGTAAAGAAGGAACTGTCATTTCTTTGGCAGATACTGCTGATATAACAGCGATTTTTGCGAAGACACGTTTCAATGGCGACGGAATCATAACAGAGGCTTCATCTGATGATGCAGAATTGAAAGCTACTATAGCAGCAGCTTTATCTACAATCGGCGGCGTTGCTGACAGAAGCGGTGCTCAAGGTATCGGCGCTGACCAAATAGAAGCTTTCTATAAAAACCTTAACGATTATGTAGCATGGAATGACGCTGTTGTTGAAGCTCCTTATGGTGATAAGACAGACGCACTCATCGCAGCTTATAACGCATTGGATGCTAAGGTGAAAGACTTCTTCATGCGTTCAAAACTCGCTGCGTTTTCTCCAAACAGCATGGCATCTCTCGATATTCAGACTTCAAGAATCGATGCTATCAGCGCAGAGAACCTTTCAACTAAAAACGATGAAATCGCTGCTTATCCATTGACACATATTACAGGAAAATCAGAGATTGATGTTAACGCTGCAATCAATCCTGCTTGGGATAAGAACTTCAGTGTTATTAAATCAGTTGCAATAGATTCTTCAAAGGGTGTTATCACAGAAGAAGACTGGAATGCGATAGGAGAGAAGTTCGCTGCATATCAGGCTTGGAAAAATGCTAAAGCTGGTGCTGCTGTTGAAAGCCTTGGCTTAGACGCTGTTAAAAACTTCATTGCTCAGGATAAGAAAGCAGCTCTTCTTGATTTGGTGGCACAAGACGCTGCTCTTAAAGAAGAATCAGACAATATTGAAATGGTTGATAAATTCCTTCATATCTTCCGTGATTTCTATCAACTCCTCAAAAACTTTGTTACATTCAACGATTTCTATGATAAAGATAAAAATTTAAAAGCTATCTTCCAATGCGGAACACTTATCGTTGACCAAAGAGCTTGTAAATTCTGTATGAAAGTCGCTGATACTGGCAAACATAGCGCAGCAGCAGGTGCTAGCGGCATGTATCTCGTGTATTGTGACTGTACAACAAAGACAAAGCCTGGTAAATTACAAATCGTAGCTGCCGTTACAGTAGGTGATATCGGCGCATTGGCTGTAGGTAAAAATGGTATTTTCTATGACAACAATGGTTTGGAATGGGATGCTGTCATAACAAAGATAATAGATAATCCTATAAATATCTCACAATCATTCTGGTCTCCTTATCGCAGAATGTCGACAGCGATAGAAAATCTTATCAATAAGAGCGCTGCTGATAAAGACGCTAAGATGATGGCAAACGCTACTGCTAACATCAACGCTGCTCCAACAAAGACAGCAGAAGAAGCTAAGGCAGCAGCTGCAGCACCTCCATTCGATATCGCTAAGTTCGCTGGTATATTCGCTGCAATAGGTATGGCTGTCGGTATGATTGGTACAGCCTTGGCAAGTATCTTTAAAGGTTTGTTTGCACTTAACTGGTGGCAGCTCATTATGTTGTTCGTTGGTATCATTTTACTTATCTCTGGTCCAGCAATGGTGATGGCATGGATGAAGTTACGTCGCAGAAACATTGCACCATTATTAAACGCTAACGGCTGGGCTGTCAACGCTAACTCAAAGATTAGTATTCCTTTCGGTGAAACATTGACAGAAATTGCAAAATATCCTAAGATGAAACTCGACGATCCATTTGCTAAAAAAGGTTTGAAAACATGGCAAAAATGGAGTCTCACAGTGTTGTTAATCGTTGCTGTCGTCGCAGGTTTATGGTTGGGAAATATCTTGACTCATGTAAGTCCTAAATTGAATTCTCCACTTCCACGATATAATAAAGTTGAAACAGTTGTAACAGATACATTGTCAGTAGTTAATGATACAATCGCTGTTGAAGAAGTCGTCGTTGAAGAGAATATCGTAACAGAATAATTTTACTAACCAAAATTTAAAAACCATGAAAAAAATAATATTATTATTTGTGGCATTTACAGTTGCGATAACAACATTCGCACAAACAGAAAGGACTATCAAGAGGAAAGTCGCTATTGGAAGATTCTCCAATGAAACACAATATGGAAAAGGTATTTTCTATGATAAGGAAAATGATCCAATGGGGAAACAAGCCTTGGATATTCTTTCTGCAAAATTGGCTCAGTCAGGAAAGTTTATTTTATTGGAAAGAAGTGATTTAGATCTTTTAGTCCAAGAGTCTGGAGAGAATATGCAAAAGATTGGTGCTGATTATATCATACTTGGTTCAATCACAGAATTCGGTAGAAAAAATGAAGGTCAGCAAAAGGTTTTCAGCAATACAAAGGTTCAAACTGTAGAAGCTGGCGTTAGCATCCGTATCGTTGATACTTACACAGGTTTGATTATCTATTCAGATGAAGCGAAAGGTATGGCTGAAACATCTACAAAAGAAGTTATGGGTCTCGGTGGCCAAGCTGGTTTTGATGCAACATTAAGCGACAAGGCTATCTCCGCTGCAATTTCTCAACTTGTTGAAAATGTGATTAACAAATGTACTGACAAACCTTGGAAGTCATATATACTTTCTGTAGAAGATGGTAATTATATTATCTCGGGTGGTGCATCGCAAGGTTTAGCAGCCGGTGATACATTCAATGTTTATTTAAAAGGTAAAGTCGTTAAGAATCCACAGACTGGTATGGATGTTGAATTGCCTGGTAAGAAAATCGGTGTTGTAACAATAGCAATGTCTGTTGGTGATACTCCAGAAACAGAAATTTCATTCTGTACTTACGAAGGCAATGAAATAAACCTTGAGAAATTGAATGATTATTACATTTTAAATGATTGATTATGAAAAAGATATTGTTGATAGCACTTGTAAGTTTATTTATGGCTAGTTGTGGCGTTGGTTCTTATACCATTACAACAGGTTTGGCAGATAAATCAAGTGTATCGTTTGTAACAGATAAGAAACAGAATATAACAGTTACTGTTGATGATCAGCAATATAATGTTGAGACGGTAGGATTAAAAGCATATCGTAAAGACAGAAGCATCAAGAATACGGTAGAAAATACAATCGTGATGAAGCCAGGAACACATGATGTAAAAGTTACATTGGATGGCGTTGTGATTTACACTCAGAAAATATTTGTTTCAGCAGGAGAAAGTAAGGTCATAGAATTATGAAGACTATCAGATTATTCATAATTTCATTATTTGCTACATTGATGTTTTCATCATGTGTGACTACTTATACCATGTATTATTGGGGACCTGTATCATCGTATGACAAAATTTCGAAATATGAAAAAGCCGCGTATGATTACTATAAGTATCAGTCTCCAGAAAGTATTTGCAGAATGATTGAGACTTATCAGGACATTATGCTTAAATGCGAAGCGAATGAGAAGATGATACCTCCAGGTGTTTGTGCTGATTTCGGATATATTCTGTTAAACCCAGAAAATGCAGCGTATTTCAATGATTATGCAAGCAAGTCGCAGAAGAAATTGATGGCTGGTATTGTGTTTTCAGAATATGGAAAAGAGTTGTTGGAGAAGGAAATTTCTTTATATCCCGAGTCACAGCAATTTTTGGAACCTATTCTTAAGCGTATCAATAATGAATAAAAGGAGGATTTGACATGAGAAAATATTGGTACATATTAATAGTAGGTGTAGTGATGCTTTTGCAGACATCGTGTTCAGTATCAACAGGTGTTAATGCAACTAGAGGAGAGGCATACGCAAAAATGTATGAAGAAAAACCAGTTTCAATTTTGGTTATGCCTCCTATTAATAACACAAGTAATGTCGATGCGAAAGATTTGCTTTACACATCAATAAGCCGTAATTTGGCTGAAGCTGGATATTATGTCATTTCTCCGATGATGGCGATGGATGTGTTTAAGAACGAAAGCGCATACGATGCAGAGTATTTCATTTCTTCATCACTTAATAAGTTTAAGGAATATTTCGGCGTTGATGCTGTTATATTTGCAATCATTGATAAGTGGGCAAAAGAGGGATTTCAAGTTCATACGGTTATAAATTATGTCATAAAGTCAACGACAACAAATGAGATTTTGTTTGAAAGATCATGCGATATGACATTGAACCTTATGAAAAATTCTGGTACTAACGGACTCGCAGGACTTTTGGCAGATGTGATAGTTTCTGCTATTGATGTTGCTACGACCGAGCATATTGAAGCTGCTAGAATTGCAAATATGTATGTGTTTGATGATTTGCCTTATGGTAAATATAGTCCGTTATATTTACAAGATAAAGAAAGGATATCGAAAAATCAGCATGTGAAGATATCAGTCAGAAGGTGATATTTAGTCTAAATAAAAAATCGCTGGAAATGATTCATGTCCAGCGATTTTTTTTGTTTATATATGCCCATATGCAGTCTGTTGATGGCGAATATTGGAGTTTTGAGTTGATACATATTTTTTATCGGGTTGCGTTAGGGATTGGAGCGGCATCCTTTGCGAGCGGAGCGAGCAAAGATATAGCGGAAAGCCCGACGGCTTTGCCGGAACGCCCAAAAATATCAAGCTATTCCGAATAGTTCAATCTCAAATATCAGCGTTGAACCGCCAGGTATTCCTGGTTGTGAATAGTTTCCGTAAGCCATTTCAGCTGGAAGGTAGATTTCCCATTTGTCGCCGATGCACATCTGCTGCATAGCTATTATCCATCCTTCGATTAAGTCGCTTAAGCGGAATGCGATTGGCACGCCTTCGTCGCGGCTGCTGTCGAACACCTTGCCGTCGATGGTCCAGCCAGTGTAATGTGCGGTGACGACATTACGAGGAGTAGGATGGATGCCGTCGTTTTTGCCTTCGCTTATCACTTTGTAATAGATGCCTTTAGGAAGAGCCTTGACGCCTTCTTCCTTGGCTTTTGCCTTCAGCCAATCGATGTTGGCTTGCTTGTATTCTTGTTTGTTCATGATGTTTTTGTTATAAAAGTTGAGAGTTCAAAGTTAAGGAAAATATTATGTAAATAAGAAGAGAAAATGTGAAGTTTTTTTTAAAAAAAGTAGATAGTCAAATGTCGTTTCTATCTGGAATTTTCAATAGATTTGCATAATTATGTAAGTAATATGAAAATAGAAGAAGCCATATTGTATTGCCTTGCAAGTCAGAACCGTGGGATGCGGACGGAGCAGATTGCCGAGATGATAAACAGCAAGCGACTGCATATCCGTAAAGACGGACAAGCTGTAACATCAAATCAGGTTTATGCCGTGATTTGTCGTTATCCAGAGATGTTTGTCAAGGCTGAAGGAATGATAAGATTGATGATATAAAAAAGAATAAGATTTATGAAGAATAAATACGGAGAAGAATATAAAGGCGATTCTAAATTTGTAGCAAAATGTAGAAAATTGCAGTCAATCTATCGTGTCGAGATTGGAGAAGAAATTCGTCCATATAC
>JAZLAL010000022.1:0-8517 GCA_045613185.1 Bacteroidales bacterium
TCCGAGGAATTGTG
Organism: Bacteroidales bacterium; assembly: GCA_045613185.1. Taxonomy (GTDB): domain Bacteria; phylum Bacteroidota; class Bacteroidia; order Bacteroidales; family F082; genus Limimorpha. Next base: position 15 of record JAZLAL010000022.1, read on the forward strand.
TCAAAACGATGTTGTTGACGAATATTGCGGAGATAAAAATTATCAAGTATTCCATATCTAAATATCTTTAATTGTCAATAACTTATTTTGTTTTCTTTAACATTCTGTTCATGATGGCGATGAGGTATCCCATTGCGATGAAAGCTCCTGGAGCGAGGACGAATACCAAGATAGCGTCGCCTTCGATGAACTTCCATCCGAAGATAGAACCGCTGCCTAATACTTCGCGGAGTGAACCTAAGATGGTAAGTGCCATTGTATATCCTAATCCCATGCTGATGCCGTCGATGGCTGATGCGCCGATGCCGTTCTTGCTTGCAAATGCTTCTGCACGACCGAGGACGATACAGTTAACGACGATGAGTGGAATGAACAAACCGAGTGTCTCGTAAATGCTTGGGAGATAAGCTTGCATAAGAAGCTGCACCACTGTCACGAATGAAGCGATGACGACGATATAACAAGGAATGTGTACTTTGTTAGGGATGAAGTTCTTTAACAATGAGATACACATATTTGACAAAATCAAAACGAATGTCGTTGCCAAACCCATGGAGAGTCCGTTGATGGCGCTGGTTGTTGTCGCTAGGGTAGGGCAGCAACCGAGGAGAAGGACGAATACCGGATTTTCTTTGAAGAATCCTTTTGTTAAGTTATTCCAGTTCATAATTAAAATCCTCCTTTATTGTTTTCAAATGTTGATAATGCGCGGTTTACTGCATCGCAGAAAGCTCTTGAGCTGATGGTCGCTGCTGTGATAGCATCGACGTCGCCGCCGTCTTTCTTAACGCTGAAGTTGAAAGATGCTGGGTTCTTGTCGTTGAACTGACCTTTGAAAGTTTCTTCTTCCATCTTAGAACCTAAACCTGGAGTCTCTGCGTGTTGTAAGACAGAGATGTTTTTGACAGTTCCGTCAGCGAGGATGCCGACCATCAATGAGATGTTGCCGCTGAATCCTTTGTTGGTGAATGTCTCTACAGCAGCGCCGATGAAGTTATTGTCGGCGTCGTAAGCGAGGTGGAAAGGAATCTCAGCGTCTTCCATAGCAGATTTAACGTTGACAGTTTTTAATGTCTTGAACTCAGGAAGTACGTTTTTGATAGCCGCTGTTCTCTTTGCATTTTCTGCTGCTGCGATAGGGTCTTTTGTTGCGTTAAATACTATTCCTAAAACTCCGCCAGCCACTATACATATCACGAATAAGGCGACGAACATATTTAATAATGTATCTTTTTTTGCTGCCATAACTTTATTATTTTACAAGTTTACCGAAACGTTGTGGTTTACAAGCTTTATTGATTAAAGGAACGAAAGCGTTCATGATTAAGATGGCGAATGACATTCCTTCTGGATATGCGCCCCATAAACGGATGATGATTGTCAATGCTCCTACCCCGATGGAGAATATGACTTTGCCTTTCATCGTCATTGGTGATGTCGCCATGTCGGTTGCCATGAAGAAAGCGCCGAGCATCAAGCCACCACCGAAGATGTGTATCAATGGATTGACGAATTGAACAGGGTCGATGAGCCAGCATGTTGTTGAGATGGCTGCTACTGTTGCAATGATGATGACTGGTGTCTGCCAGTCGATGACTTTTCTGAATATCAAGAAGAGACCGCCGATGATGATAGCGATAGAACTGATTTCACCGAGAGAGCCGCTGTAGATGAATCCTTTTATGTCTTCATATATTATTAAGTCATTGGCTGCTATTCCTTGAGAGAGGCCTTCTTTGATATGGCCTAATAATGTTGGACCAGTGACGGCGTCTATTACGGTGTTGCTGAAAATTGGATTTGGCGTTGGCCATGTTGTCATTGCGACAGGGAAGGAGATGAGCATGAATACGCGGCCTACCAATGCTGGATTGAATGGGTTGTTGCCCAAACCGCCGAACGACATCTTGCCGATGCCGATAGCGACGATAGAACCTACGATGATCATCCATGCTGGAATGTTAGATGGCAAGTTGAATGCCAATAAGATACCTGTTATTATCGCAGAACCGTCAGCAATAGTGCAAGGTCCTTTGATGAGGAATTTCTGGATGAGCCATTCAACTAAGACGCAGGCTGCTACTGATATAAATGTCACGCGTGCTGCATCGAAGCCGAAGTAGTAAATGGAAAAAAAGTAAGCTGGCATCAAGGCGATGATGACGCTGTACATTATTTTCTTGGTGCTTTCTCCTCCGTGAACGTGAGGCGAACCTGATATTAAATAGTTATTCATTTTTATTTCTGATTTCGTGAACGAATTATTTGTCCTGTTTTATTCTTGCCATAACGGATGTAGTCCAACAATGGAATGTTTGCTGGGCATGTGAATTCGCAAGAGCCGCATTCGATGCAATCCATAATATTGTTGGCTTCAGTGCCGTCAAACATATTGTTTTTAGACATACGGCAAAGCAAGAATGGCTCTAGTCCCATTGGACATGCATTTATACATTTACCGCAGCGTAAACAATTGCTTTTTTCTCGTGGCTGAGCTTCTTTGTCGGTCATCATCAAAATGCCTGATGTTCCTTTGATGACAGGGAATTCGCTGACTGATACCGACTTGCCCATCATTGGTCCACCGTTGATGATGTTGGTGATGTTTTCTGGAAGTCCGCCAGCTGCTTCGATGAGTTCCGTTGATGAAGTGCCTATTCTGACTAAGAAGTTAGATGGTTTCTTGACTGATTTGCCGGTTACAGTGACGACTCTGGAGATGAGAGGTTTGTTCTTTTGTACGGCTTCATAAATCGCGTAAGTGGAAGCGACATTGACAACGACGCAGCCTGTTTCAATAGGAAGTTTTCCTGATGGGACTTCTCTGCCAGTACAAGCTTTGATGAGTTGTTTCTCGCCGCCTTGTGGATATTTGGTTTGCAAAGGCTGTACTTCAATGCCGGCGAAATATTCGTCACCTTTTATAATCTTGTCTAATAATTCAGCTGCTTCAATCTTATTAACTTCAATGCCGATGATTGCTTTTGGAGCATCGACGGCTTTCATCAAGATTTTTACACCGACTAAGAATTCGTTAGGTTTCTCAAGGAGAAGACGATTGTCGCAGGTGAGGTAAGGCTCACATTCTGCAGCGTTGATGACAACAAATTCGGCTTTCTTGTCTTTTGGTATCGAGAGCTTGACATTTGTTGGGAATGTCGCGCCGCCCATACCGACGATGCCGTGGTCCTTGACTCTGTTTATTATTTCTTCACGAGATAATGTTATCTCACCGACTAATTTATCGCTGGTGTCGATGCCTTCCAGCCATTCGTCGCCTTCAACATCGATGAAAATAGCAGGTTTGCGATAACCTGTGTGGTCCATGATTTCATCGACTTTAGTGACTTTACCGCTTACTGACGAGTGAACGTTGGCTGAGATGAAACCTTTCGCTGTTCCGATGAGCTGTCCGACTTTTACCTCATCGCCTTTCTTCACGATGGCTTCAGCAGGTGCGCCAAGACATTGTCCTAACGGAATGATGACTTGTTTAGGAATAGGGAAGGTTATTATGGGTTGGTCTGACGAAAGTTTGTTTTCTTCAGGATGAACGCCACCTTTAGGAAATGTTTTCTTTGGATTCATACGCTTATTCTTTACTTTCGTTATTTACTGATTCTGTTATTTCTACTTTTGGTTTGCGAGGAGGGAAGTTGACTGCAAGTATGCTTCCTCTTGGACAAACGTCGACGCACTTGCGACAGAGCTTGCATTTGTCTGCATTGATATATGCTAATGTGCCACGCATTTCTATTGCTTCAAAAGGGCATTCTTTGAGACATTTCTGACATCCGATGCAGCCAACTTTGCAGTTCTTCATCGTAATTGCACCTTTTTCTATATTGACGCAGTCGACATAAACGCGGCGGTTGTTCTTGCCTTTAGGACGAATCTCGATGATGCCTCTAGGACAAGCCTTTGAACATGTTCCGCAACCTACGCATTTGTCTTCGTCAACGACAGCGATGCCTTTTTCTTTGTCAATATGTATTGCATCGAACGCACATTTTTTCACGCAGTCGCCAAGACCGAGACATGCATTAGGACAGCCGCTTCCGCCTGCATACAAAGTATGTGCGAAAGCACAGATGTCGGCACCTTCATAATGTGTTTTCTTAGGAGCATTTTCACATGTTCCATTACAACGAACAACAGCGATGGTTGGTTCTGATGCCTCAAAAGTGAGACCTAATACAGCTGCTACTTTTGTCATGTCAGAACTGGTGCAGTTTAATCCGCTGAGATTGTTCTTGTCGTGCGCTGATTTTACACATGCTTCAGCAAATGCACGGCAGCCAGCAAAACCGCATCCTCCACAGTTGGCACCGGAAAGATTGGATTCAACTTCGTCAATCAATGGATTTTCTTCTACCTTGAACTTCTGAGCGACTATATATAAAATAACCGCTAAAATGCCTCCCAAGACTCCAAGTACAATGAGAGAATAGAATAAAATGTCGTTCACAATAATGTTTTTTTAATGTTTAATAATTAAAGCTTTTAGTTTTTAGCCGTCAGTTGTCAGCCTTGGGTGAAAATTGAAAGCTAATCGCTCAAATATAGTTATCGCAAAAATAACAATTAATTCTTAGAAATTACATATTTTTTAATGAATTTCATACTCAAATTTACGCTTTATTTTATCCTTGAAAAGAAATAAAATAAGGTAATATGGAATCAAAGAACCGATTGAAATCAAAGCGTGTATTCCTTCTTCAACTTTAAAGTGATTTAAAATGAATATCATAGAAAATAATATGATGGTGGGAATGACATACGCAAAAATGACGGCTTTGTTGGCTTGACCTAATCCCATACTTATATTTACGTATTGTCCTACAGAAAAATCTTTGTCTTTAGGACGTGGAATGACGATGAGCTTTTCCTTCATTTCCGACATATTGCACGCGCCTTTGATATTGCACGACGCACACGCACTCTTTGATAAAATCTTGACTTGCACGTTGTTGTTGTCTATTCCTGTAATTATGCCTTCGTGTGATATGCGATGTTCCATCTGTTAAATTATTTCTTCAACAAATATAATTGTTTTTTTGAAAGTTTGTTTAATGAATTAATTTGTTATTAAAAAAAACTTGTTGTCTTCTTGACTTGTTGACTTGTAGTCTTTTTTACTATCTTCGCAAAAATATTTTTTATGGTACAGATTTTATCGCTTTTATTTTATTTTACATTTCCTTCTCTGATAATTTATTTGTGTAGGAAGTCGTCGATAATGAATAAGATAGGCGAGATATTATTGCTTTATATTGTTGGTATTCTTATTTCAAACTTAATCGTTTTTCCTCTCGGATTAGGCGATTCTTTAAAAGGAATTCAAGATGGACTTACGAGCGTGATGATTCTCCTTGCATTCCCGATGATTCTTTTCGGATGTGATTTTAAAAGCTGGAAACTGAAAAATGCAATTATCGCTCTTTGCATAGGACTCGTTTCCGTTATAGTCGTCGATGTTATAGGTTTTTATATCTTTAATGATAATCAGACGGGTTTTGAAAAAATTGCCGGACTTTTAGTTGGGGTTTACACTGGAGGAACGCCGAATCTCGCAAGTCTGAAAATAGCTCTTGATGTCGATGCCGAGACTTATATCTTCGTTCATACTTTCGATATGATTATCAGTTTCGTTTACCTCGTCTTCCTGATGTCGTTCGGAATTAAAGTCTTTAGACTTTTTTTAAGACAAAAAGACGACAAGACGACAAGACAACAAGAAGAAAGCTCAGAGCTCAAGGCCCAAGGCTCAGAGCAAAGTTACAGTGGTATTTTCACCAGAAAACATTTCCCAAAGACATTAGGCGCGTTGGGTCTCGCCATATTAATAATAGGTGTAGGAATGGGCGTGAGTCTTCTTATTTCTGGAAAAATTGATAATATGTTAATTCTTATTTTGACGATGACGACATTATCTATTGCGGCTTCGTTCTTGCCTTTTGTAAGAAAGATGGAAAAGAGCTACGATGCTGGAATGTATCTCGTCTTGATATTCAGTCTCGTCGTTGCTTCAATGGTCGATGTTACAGCGATAGACTATCGTGCTGGCGCAAACATAATAGCGTATATCGCCTTCGTTATTTTCTGTTCTTTAGTATTGTCAATAATATTGTCTAAGATATTCAAAGTCGATTCCGACACAATGGTAATAACATCAGTAGCATTGATTAACTCACCTTTATTTGTTCCTATGATTGCAGAAAGCATGAAGAACAAGAAGGTTATAATCACGGGAATTACTGTCGGCGTTATTGGTTATGCTGTCGGTAACTATTTGGGAATTATTGTTTCACAATTATTGAAGTGATATGAAATCTAGTTTTGCTAAGGTAAAGAAATACATAGAAAATTTAATTGCGCGCGTCAAATCAGTCTTAAGGCTTGTCGTTATTCCAGGATTTGAAGGTGTCCCTTTATATGACGTTTTGGTTTATTTTATCAGAGGTTTCACTCAGGTCAATCTCATCGACCGTGCAGCAGCGGTGGCGTTTTATGTGTTCCTCGCACTTTTCCCAACGATATTGTTTTTATTTACTTTGATACCTTATTTCCCGCTTCAAAATGTAACTACCAATGTTTTGGAAGCTTTGCAAACAATATTGCCGCCTGGCACTTATGAAAGCGTTTCTTCAACTATAACACAAATTATGTCAATAGAACACGGCGGACTTATGTCGATTGGTCTTTTGCTGGCGTTCTACTTCAGCACAAGCGCAGTGAGTTCTTTCTTCAGAGGATTTAATATGGGCGACAAGGAATTCGGACAGATATCGTTTATCAAATTGCAAGTATATTCTATTTTGGTGATGCTGATGTTTGTCGTTTTGTTGTTGATATCAATAGTTTTGATAACAGCAGGGCAGAGGTTGTTGCCGGTACTCTTCGTCAAGATGCATTTCTATAGCGGCTTTACTGTTTTCATGATAAACCTGCTTCGATGGCTAATAGTAATTTTCGCTTTGATAGTAGCGATGTCGTTGCTTTATCATTTCGGAAATCCTCGCAGCAAGAGATTTAAGTTGTTTACTCCGGGTTCTCTCTTATTTACAGGATTATTTATTGTCGGAACGATGTTGTTCAATTTTTATATCTCAAATATCTCCACATACAACCTTCTTTATGGTTCTATTGGAGGTCTGATTATCTTCGTGATTTGGATTTATTTCAACTGTATTTTAATCCTGATAGGATATGAGTTGAATAAGAGTATTACAAAAGCTAGTACGTTTAAGTTTCCTGATATGATGCTTCAAATAGAAGACTCAGATAAGGAACTAAGAGTAGGAGGAACTAAGGAATTGAGGAACTGAGGAACTGAGGAATTAAGGGTATGAGGAGTTGTTTTTTTAATTAATTTCTTACTTTGTATTTTTTGTTTTCTGTTTTACTGTCGTGAGATATTTACGAAGAAGATATTCTTTTAGCAAAGTTAAAAGAGGCTGCCTAAACTATTAGACAACCTCTTTTTTATTGTTTTTTTACTTGATATTTTCAGAAATTATTAGTCATTTTCTTCAATGACAATATATTCTTTGTTGTCGTTTCCAATAATCTTGATTTCTTTTTCAGTGCGGAAATTCTTGTACTTTGCACCATATCCGCTTACGCGAACAGTATATTTGCGAAATAAAATACCCAATGGAGATTTGTTGACAGTAACTTCGTATTTAGGATGAACTAAAACATCACAATCAGGACAAGCTTCCAATGCTTGGTATGCAGCAATAGAACGGGCTTTGTTTTGACCACGATTCATTAAACCAGCTTTGCTTTGTGAATAGGTTACACCTTCTACCATTTTTTGTTCTTTAAGTCCGTTGAGTTGGAAACAAAGAAAATACTTTACAACACCTTCTCCTGTTAATTTTTCTTCTTGGTTTACCTCTATATCAGCTTTAATAGGGTCTAACTCAACGTTTCTTGCCATGACTGGTGATGATTGTACCATTTTTGTAGATGTTGTACAAGAACTAAATACCATTGTTGCAATAATTGCCATTAATAAATACTTAAATTTCATAATCTTACCACTAATTTGTGTCGTGTGCAACTTTTAGGTGGGTTCTTTTTGATTCATACATTTCATTATGTGCAGAACCGCTTTGTCACATAAACGAAATAACCTTCACAAAGATTATATTTTTTTTTGTAAAATCAAAAAGTTTTTTTAACTAATCGGGTGGGGTAAGTTGTTGGTAAACGGTGTTTTATGTTTGCAGTATTCTGTTTCTTAGATATAAATGCTTCTTATTTCTTTCTTTTTTATCACATTTCTTCTGTTTTTTTGTTAAGAATTGTGATATAAAAAATAAAAAATCCGACCAAATTGATTGATCGGATTTTCTAACCTTAAATAATCTTATTAGGTACGGCCTCGCAGAATTAATATTCGTCAGAAACTGTGAGTTTCTTTCTGCCTTTAGCACGACGTGCTTTTAAAACTTTACGACCATTGGCTGTTGACATTCTTGATCTGAAGCCGTGT
>JAZLAL010000023.1:0-4333 GCA_045613185.1 Bacteroidales bacterium
TGATCCTCTGTCCAATATCCACTCATAGCCTGACGCGAATACACATTACTGACATCATCAACCGCCGCATAAAGGAAATTGGTAGCTGTTTCAGGAAATACAGAAAGCGGATAAGTAATCCCTTTCTCCAATAAAAAGACGTATTCGCCGACGTTGGTTACCGCAACAGAATAATCGCCGACGTTAAGTTGTGTCGTTTCGAGAGGGTTTTCCGGTACAGTAACGGTGAGTTTATATAGACCATTCGTCAAATCTACGCCGACTTGATCGTCAACCCACTCGGAATACCCAACCGAAAGTATCTCATTCACATTCGTGAAGTTCGCCGCGACCCATCCGTCATCTTGACCAAAGCCATTATGCTCAAACGGCAACTGACGCGGGATAAATCGCTCAACGCCATTAGTAGCGACAAGAATATCGCCGCTTCTTCGGAGCTCAATTCGCCCGTTTATAACACTGTTCGTTTCGCGATTCACAAGACCATTATACCATAAAAGTCATTCCATTCGTTCGCTACGCTCACGAAGGAATGCAAATTCACTATTGCAATACGACAACATCGCTACCTTCACATTTTTAAAAATGTGAAGGTAAATATCACCTTACTATTCTTTACATCCTTTTTTATTACAAAACATCATATTATTCTTCAAAGGATAGAACTGGAAGCTTCTCTACACGATGAATATCTATATCCACAAGGCGATTTGCAAGATTTAATTTAGATTCTTCCGTCATCACGAAATACGACGAAGCCTTTTTTTGATAAACTGCCCTACAAAAAACATTTGTTCCAGCAACAACCTTTCCTGGCAAATCAACGGAATACTTTTTATCGCTTGCATCGTGCAATAAATAGTTTCTGTCATTTTTCGTATATAACACCCATTGTAATTTTCCACTTGCTAAAACGTCATGATTTGTTGATATATAACAATCCATATCTCCATCATTATCAACATCTATAAAGACAACAAAAACTACAATTTTCGGCGCCTTTGATTTTCTCTTCCGATATTGATTTTTAAATTCAGAAATAAACATATCGAAGTGTAATATATCTTTTGGAGATTCATAAAAATCGTCACATGGCACTTTATAAGGCATACGCCGGAGAATAGGATTTGACTTTTCTGGCAGCGTAAAATTAAAACCAAAATACCATTCCGGATAGAGCCTTTCAATTGAAATCACATCGTCATCATCAAACATATCATTTAATGACGTCTTAAGTTCCGTTAATCTATAACTGTCATTTTGTAAGAAATCGAAAGTACAATTAGGTGTTGATCTAACGGCAATTCTTTTGCCATTTTCAAGTTTTTTCTCAACATTGGCATTCATCCCTACCCCAAAAATATAAGATTTTCCATTTTGATATTTAACTTTATAGAAGGAATCTGCATGACAAGAAAAATAAATGTCGCCTATAAGCTTCATCTTTTTAAACTTTCCGTTACACTCCTTCCAAAAACACCAATAATCACCCATTCGATCCTCCTCCGATGTAGTCGCCGTAATCAATTCTTCTACCCCATCTCCATTAACGTCAACGAAGATGCATTGGATATGCCACAAATCGCCCGGCCAATTCCTTTTCCAATATGAAGTATCGAATTTTTCTTTCATCAATGTTTGGTGACTTATTAGTCTTATTGTATTACAATTCTCATTCGCTAAACACCAATAAGACACGACAAAAGAAAAAAATAGAACTAAATATTTTTCTATGTGCATATTATTCTACCTCGACACTATTTGCTCCGTCTAAAACGACAGGAACATAATTATTTTGATTTGTATACAATATCCATTTTGACGTTGTATGATCGAAATGAATTGGAGTTCGTTCGCGCTCTCGCCCTTCAAAAGGCAATGGATAAGTGCCACCTGCTCCATTATACAACGTCATAATTGCCCACTGCCGCGCTGTCATAACCACGCCATTAACATTGGTTGTAACACTGTCGGGTTCTACCCATTCCACTGCCGAATCTCCTTGATAGGCTTCCCTGTACAATCCGACAATTTCATTATACCTCGCTCGCTTCTGTCTCAATATTTTATTCATTGATTTGACATTCTCATGCCAATCATATATTTCTGCAGTACGATTATTATTTCTCCCCCGATCTATTTGTCCTATCCCCCATCCCCAATTGTATCTACCATTACCCTTAAACGGAAGCTCCTTATAGTTACCGTCCGAAGGATTGAACTGATTATAAACTTGCCCGGAGGGAGGATTTCGACTCTCATGCTTCGCTATCATCCAGGCGTAATCCCTAAACTCCTCGTCGACATTGCTATCGATATAAGCTTTTGCGACAGCATCCAACGGATTCTTACCCCTGATATTGAACTTAGCAACCTCATATTCTTCACCTGCCAATTTCGCGATTATCGAACACTGCCCGCCGACAATTTCGTTCGTCATTGCGGCTTTTATATCATAGGCAATAACACCTGCTATATTTGTCGGCAACAATGTTCTGTTATCAAATATATCTCGATCCATCCGTTCTGACGTTATTGATCCGCTCCACTCAACCTCAATCCATGACGGAAGCGAAACGATTCTCGAAGTTAAATCGGGAGTTTCAGGAATGGAATTTATATATGCCGGGACATCAGAACGAATAAGGGCGTTCGTTCGTGTTAACCCTGAGTCCGTCGTTAATGAAAGCCCCGTTGTTTGAGGATAATTTTTCTGTCTAACCATAATTGGGAAAACTCCAATTATCGCACCAGATTCGCGCTTGGCATCACCGTTATTCACCGCACAAAGAGAAAGATTCAATTCATGATTTTGGGAATCTGTCGTAAAAAACTTTCCTCCGACATGAACTACTTTACCAAACCCTGGAAGTACATTATTCTCACTGTCCGCAATCTGAAACTTCGAATGCAAAGAATTAACCGTCGCACTTTTCTGAAAGTCTACATTTGAAATCTTCGCTTTCCAGTAAAGTTTATCGTTATATTGAGAATTACGGCCTGTCCATACCGGATATTCGCTTGATGCAGCAAAAGCTCCGACATAATAGGTCGTATTGGCTTGTAGCGTTAAATTAGTGCGCAATATTTCACTTTCAAAACCTATTTTCGACGATATGCAAGAAAACCAATGAATGTCACAATCAAAGCCATCATAGAAAAGAGACTCTTTTGAAAGACCGTCGCCAAAATCTAAACTTGCATCAGATCTTTGAGGTTGCTCATCCAATGAAGAATCACCATCCCCTATAATATAAACATAGCCTCGTTCAGTTCTGCTAGAGTTCGACATCTCAACAGTAAGTGTCGTCGGTTGCAGCACATTTGAAAGCGTTGTCACATTTTCATCTGACGGCAAGAATTGAACTAATTCCAACGGATCGCGCCATTGAGTTAAAGTTGTCCCGGATACGTTCCAAAACGCAAACACAGATGCGCCGTCAGCATCATTTAAGTGCAAAAAATCTGGAGAAGTCGCGACCAAAGGTCGCATCATAAAAGTAAATCGTCTCCAGTCGTTTTCATTCAGCAATTCAGTTGATTCGATTTCATAAGAGCGCCCTGGTCCAGTAAATCCATCGTTCCACATAAAATCTACAGGCGTACTCGAAGGGAAAAGACTGAAGGAATACTCGTTGTAAACATCTAAAAGAAAATAATAAACGCCAGGATCTCGCACATACACATTATATCGCCCTACAGATAAGAGACAAGGAGATTGAAAATTCTCATCAAACCTCACAGCGAGCGAATAACGACCGTTCATTGTGTTTACTGCTACAGAATCAGCAACCCAATTTTCATATCCAACTGAAATTATCTCTTCAGAATTTGTGAAATTAGCCCTTATCCAATCTTCATTCTGCCCTACACCGCAAAAACCTTCTGGGGGCTTATAGGCCTTATATCTTTCAACGCCGTTGGTAGCGACGAGAATATCGCCGCTTCTGCGCAATTCAATTCGTCCGTCCACAACACTGTTCGTTTCGCGATTCACAAGACCATTATACCACGAATAGACATACTTTGCCTCATTAGTTTCTAACGCGGCGAAATACTCGCAGCTGAAGTGCGAAACACCCGTCGCAAGTTCCACAGGAGAACCCAAGATGGATATTACTTCAGGATTAAACGGGCCCTTCCATAAAACGCCGGAAGCGAGAACTTCAACTCCTTTAAGATGGTTCGTGCCATACGGAAAAACAAAGTCATTCTCAAACTTGCACCAAAACGAATCATCCCACGCACCGACAATATTCCAATTCCTGACAGCGAACTCAGTCAGGTTCGCACTCTGAACTGTTGGGCTGTGCCTTGCCGCAAATAATGACGA
>JAZLAL010000024.1:0-1894 GCA_045613185.1 Bacteroidales bacterium
AGAAAAATGGCATCAAGCTTATATTGAGCAACTTCCTAAAAGTTGGTGCGGTGGTGGATTCCCGTCAGCGGAAGAGTGGGGTGTGTTTGTGAAACATACATGGTATCATACCAAGGATAATCATCTAGATGTGATTGATGACAAATTATATTATTTTGATCATTTTAACAGTAAGATTCTTACATACGATGAAGGTATGAATCTTCTAAATGAATGTGAAATTACTTATCCGACTAAGGAGGATTTCTGGCAGCATAAGATTTATAAAGATAAAGCCTTCGGAAAATTCTATACGATATTTGGTTCTGCGGTAAATGAGATTGATGTCAACACAGGAAAGACAAGTGCAGTGGCGAATGCAAACCAGTGGCTTACAGAAAAGATAATCATCTACAAAGGAAATCTTTATGCTGTCACTAAGAAAAGAGACTCTGCCGGAGTATGGGTTTCTTATGTTGAAAGGATTGTAATTGATTAGGAATGAATGTAGAGACGCGTCAATGTAACCATAAAAATAAACACACATTGACACGTCTCAAAAACAAAGAATGAAAATTTTCCTCTGCGTCTCTGCGAGAGAAAATAATATCGGTCACTGAGCTTGTCGAAGTGACAAACAAGATGCCTTCGACAGGCTCAGGCATCGTTCAAAGCTCACAGCAAAAAAAACAAAACGATATGAAAAAACTATTATTAATCATCTGTTTTCTTATAAGCATTTGTGCCAGTAAAGCACAGACTAATGAAGATTTACTGCTTTCCGCACAAAAGGCTTATTGGTCCGCAGATTATAGAAAAGCATATTCTTTGTTCTCATCATTGGATTCAACAATGCATGATTTCTATTATTATGATTTATGGTATTATTACGTTTCTTCAGAAATGGTTGATTATTATTATCATGAAATAGTCGTAGATTCGGCAAAAGTTGAAGAGTTGTTATACAGATTAGTACAATCTAATGGTATTGAAAGAAGGTGGTTGAATTCTAAATTCACCAATGATATAAAATTACACGAGAGGTCTTATTGGTCCAAGTTGGATTCCCTCATCACCATTACAGAAACTGACAGATGTCAGCCTTTTATCGACTCACTGGCCGCTATGGTGGAACTCGATCAGTCTGTGAGAAATATGAATTGGACAGAGGAAACGATGAAATTGGCAGAAGTAGTGGATTCTACAAATACAGCAAAACTAAAGCAATTGATTGAACAATATGGATTTCCTACATGGGAATTGGTCGGACAATATGGACAGATGAATGCATGGGTCATAGCGCAGCATTCTTCTGAATATCTGCCTCATTTTTTGAAACAATATAGAAAAGCTGTCGAAGAAAATAATGCTACAAGACGAGAACTTGCATACCTTGAAGATCGTTATTTAATTGAAAGCGGCCGTCTTCAAATATATGGAACACAATTCTTTTATAACGTAAAGGATTCTACAACATATCTTTATGCTACCGTTGACATGGAACATCTTGACGATAGAAGAATATCTGTGGATTTATATTCCATGGATGAATATTTGAAACGCGCTCAACTTGGAAATGTCGATTTATACACTGATACCAAAATCCAAGCGATGACATCTTACGACACTCTCGTCAAATTCTTGAATTCAGGTTCTTTTCATCGATATGAAGTAGATTCTTGGAACAATCGAGAAAATAATATCGGTCACTGAGCTTGTCGAAGTGACAAACAGAATGCCTTCGACAGGCTCAGGCACCGTTCAAAGCTCACAGCAAAAAAATAAAACCATGAAAAAACTACTACTCACAATCACGCTTATCCTCTGCGGAATGACATCTTTCGCACAGAAAAACGAAGCTCTTGTCAATATTGAGGTTATCGTTTCTGATAATCAAGGCAATGTCTTGAAAGAC
>JAZLAL010000025.1:0-14335 GCA_045613185.1 Bacteroidales bacterium
AAATATTCATAAAGTTCTGTGAAGTTGTATGTTTCCCAGAATTCGAGTTGTGCTGTACCTTGTAAAAGTTTACGAACACGTTTAGGATCTTTGATACCTGGGAGTTCAACGAGGATACGTCCTGAGTTTTCTAATTTTTGGATGTTTGGTTGTGCAACGCCGAAACGGTCGATACGTGTTCTTAAGATTTGGTATGAACGATCGATAGCGCTGTTTGTTTCATCTTTGATAACGCTTAATACTTCAGCGTTTGTTGAATTTACTGTTATGCCTTTATCTTTGAATTCAAACAAGAAGATAGGAGCTAATTTAGCGTTTGGATCTAATTGTTGGAAAGCATCTCCGAATAAATCAACGTAATCTCTTTGGCTGTTGAGATGTTCTTCGTTAGCCATTTGGATAGCTTGAACGAAAATAGGGTCTGTGCAGTGACCTGAAAGAACTTCAATGATGTCTGGAACTGATACTTCCATCATGACGTTCATACCACCTTTAAGGTCAAGACCTAAGTTGATTTCCATTTCTTTAGCTTGACGATAAGTTTGTCCAAAGATAGGATAAACTTTAACAGTGCTCATTGAGTCTAAATAGTAAGTTTCTCTAGCACCTTGAATTGAATCTAACAAGTAATCGTAAGCATTTTGATCACCATTAGCAAGAGTTTCTGCTAATTTTACAGACTCTGCATTTGTAGCATATTCAGCAGCTTTCTTTTCAACTTGTCTTGTTACAAATGAAAAAGACAATTGATACAAAGAGAAAACAGCTAAAATAACTGCTAACAATTTGATAACTCCTTTGTTTTGCATTGTAAATCTATTTTTAATTTAATTATTAATTTCAAAGATAAATTGGTAAATTTATTTTTTTGGGTGCAAAAATAAGATTTTTTTATTTCAATTACAAGTGTTTTTTTTAAAAGTTAATAAGATATAATGATACTAAGAAACTGAGCTATAAATTTGTTTTACAACTCAGCCTCTCAGTATCTTAGCAACTTAATATCTTAGCAACTCAGTGCCTTAATATTTAAGCCACTTCCAGATTTCTTTCCAGCTTGGTTTCTTGCCGTACATCAAGATGCCGGTTCTATAAATCTTGGCGGCAATCCATGTGGTGATGATGAATGTTATTATAAGTATCAGTATTGAGACTATTATCTGCCAATATGGTACGCCGAATGGTATTCTTATCATCATGGAGACTGGCGAGGTGAATGGTATCATAGAGAGCCAGATTCCTAATCCGCTGTCAGGATTGTTTATCATTGTTGTTGAACATACGATGGCGACTATCAATGGCATTGAGAGTATTGTCACAAATTGGTTGCTGTCGGTCTCGCTGTCAACCATGCCGCCTACTGCTGCGAAGAGCGCTGCATATAACAAGAATCCGAATACGAAGTAGAATAGGAAACTTGTCAAGATTGCCTTGAAGTTGATTGATTCTATCATATTTACAACTTCAAGCATGATGTCTTGTCCTTGACTTGTCTCTACAATCTGACTAATCTCTTCAGTCATGATTGTTCCTGATGGAGACATAATTTCCGGTCCTAAAATGATTCCGTTTGCCACGAAATATATTCCTATCGTCATGACAATCCATAACAAAAACTGTGTGAGACCTACCAATGCGATGCCCAAGATTTTTCCCATCATCAACTCAAATGGCTTTACTGAACTGATGATGACTTCCACGATACGGTTGCTTTTCTCTTCTATGACGCCTCTCAATACCTGGTTGCTGAAAAGGAATATCACGAAATAAATTATTACTGCGAGTGTTAGTCCTAATATTGATTCCAACTCTGCATAACTGGTTTTCTCGCCTTCTTCTTCATCCATACGTATTGTCGCAACATTGATGTTGGTCTGAACTGATTTTACAATATTAGGGTCGATTCCTGATGCTAGCAGTTTTTTATGTTCCACTTCTTGTTTCATAGTGTTCTTGATATGACTGCTTAATGTCATAGGTATCTGCTTGTTGCTGTATAGCTTGGCATTGACAGGTACGTTTAAGGATGTCATTGGTACATATAATACTGCATCGTAAATTCCTTCGAAGACTAATTTCTTCAAACTGTCTATGTCTTCACTCTCATCGTAATAAACGAAAGTATTTGCATCGGTGTTTTCAAATTTGCCATTAAACCATGCTGTCTCATCTAAAACAGCTATGGCTTTCTTGCTCTCCATCTTGTCAGAATTGACCATAAGCAGGGAAGGAGCAATCATCAATGCAGCGAAGAATAATGGTCCTAAAAATGTTAATAATATGAAACTGCGTTTCTTTACACGGGTGAGATATTCTCTCTTTAATATTATAATTAAGTTATTCATGCGATTCTTTTTTTTAAAGTCAACAGACAACGGTCAACGGTCAACGGTCAACAGACTCTGTCCAATTATTATACTCTGAACTCTGAACTCTAAACCTTAAACTATAAACTATTAACTTTATTAATAAAAATATCATTCATAGAAGGGAGCAGCTCTCTATAAGAAACGATAGTTCCTTTCTCTGACAGATAATTAATCAAGATATTTGGATTGGTGTTGTTCTCGGCTTTGATGTTCAATGTTATCTCTCCGTTGGAGTCTGTTTTTTCTGAAATTAATGTAAAGTCATTAGGAAGAGACTCTGAGATTCTGAGATTCAGAGATTCTGAATTTCTTAAAACAACTTCAAACTTATTATCTTTATTATCTTGCTTTATCTGATAGACGCTGCCTTCGAGGATTTTCTGACCTTTATTAATAAGCATGATATTGTCGCATAATTCTTCGACAGATGACATGTTGTGAGTAGAGAAAATTATCGTTGCGCCTTTGTCGCGGAGTTCTAATATTTCTTTTTTGAGAAGGTTTACGTTGATAGGGTCGAATCCTGAGAATGGCTCGTCGAAGATAAGTAATTGAGGATTATGTATTACTGTCACGATGAACTGTATCTTCTGTTGCATTCCTTTGCTAAGTTCCTCGACTTTTCTGTCCCACCAGTTCAAGATACCGAATTTGTTGAACCATGCTTTGAGTCTTTTCTCAGCATCTTTCTGGCTGACGCCTTTGAGTTGTGCGAGATATACCGCTTGTTCGCCGACTTTCATCGATCTATACAATCCGCGTTCTTCAGGAAGATATCCTATTTGTGTGATGTGGCTTCGGTTCAGTTTTTCTCCATTGAAGATTATCTCTCCTTCGTCGGGAGCGGTTATTTGGTTTAACATTCTTATCAATGTAGTTTTACCTGCGCCGTTAGGACCGAGAAGTCCGTAGATGCTTTGTCTCGGCACTCTGATACTGATATTGTTCAGGGCTTTGTAGTTGCCGTACGTCTTGCTGACGTTGTTAATCTCAATGAAACTTTGCATAGCTTGTTGTTTGGTTATGAGCCATGAGTTATGAGCGGTGAGCATTAACCTGTTGCTCAATACTCACAACTCACAGCATATATTTTTTAACTAAAAAATTTCTTGAATTTCCTGAACGGACTTTTGTCTTTGTCTGATGCTGGGTCCATGTTTTCGCTTTCGAGAAGCGACTTCATTATTTTCTCTTCTTCTTTGTTGAGGTTCTTAGGTGTCCATACTGTCACGTTGACGAGAAGGTCGCCTTTGCCGTATCCGTTCAGTTCTGGGAGGCCTTTGCCTCTTAACTTGATGACTTCGCCGCTTTGTGTTCCTGCAGGAATCTTGACTTCTGTCTTGCCATTTATTGTAGGGACTTCCACTGTTGTTCCAAGAGCTGCTTGAGGGAAGCTGATGAACAAGTTGTAGATGAGGTTTTCGCCGTCGCGTTCGAGTTCTTTGTCTTTTTCCTCTTCGATGAGAATGATGAGGTCGCCTGCTATACCATTACGAGCTCCGGCGTTGCCTTTGCCTCTTACCGAAAGTTGCATTCCTTCTGCAACGCCGGCTGGGATGTTGAGTTCAATGATTTCCTCGCTCTTGACGATGCCGTTGCCTTGACATTCCGGACATTTGTTCTTTATGATTTTTCCTTCGCCACCGCAGTTAGGACATGTTGAGACGGTTTGCATCTGACCGAAGATGGAGTTTTGAATCTTGACGGTCTGACCTCTTCCGTTACAAGTAGGACATGTCTCGAAGCTATTGTCTTGGGCTCCGCTGCCACCGCAGTGCTGGCAAGGAACATATTTGTTTACTTTTACCTTTTTCTTTACGCCTTCGTTTATTTCGCTGAGGTTGAGTTTTACGCGAAGACGAAGGTTGCTGCCTCTGTTGACATGACGTTGCGCTTGACGTCCGCCGCCGCCAAAACCTCCGAAACCGAATCCGCCGCCACCGAATAAGTCGCCAAAGATGTCGCCGAAATGACTGAAGATATCGTCCATTCCGCTGAATCCTTGTTGTCCGTGCAAGCCGGCATGACCGAATTGGTCGTAACGAGAGCGTTTGTCTGGATTACTCAACACTTCGTAAGCTTCTGCTGCTTCTTTGAATTTCTCTTCAGCGTCTTTGTTGTCAGGGTTTTTGTCAGGGTGATATTTAATAGCCATCTTACGATAGGCTTTCTTTATCTCATCGGCTGTGGCGTTCTTAGGCACCTCAAGCACTTCGTAGTAATCTCTTTTCTCCATTGTTTTTTTATTTTATAATCAACCACCAACAACTACGCGTGCGTAGCGAATGACTTTGCCGTTGAGTTTGTAACCTTTTTGAATTACGTCTATGACTTTTCCTTTTTGTGATTCGTCTGCAACAGGGACGTTTGTAAGAGCTTCGTGCTCGTCGGTGTTGAACATAGTGTCTTTAGCGTTGATTTCTTCAAGACCTTTTTGTTCGAGAGTACGTTTGAATTTATTGTAAATCAACAATACGCCTTCGTAATTAGCGTCTGTTTCTTTGTTTTCCATTGTTTGGAGAGCGCGTTCAAAGTCATCGAGGATTGGTAATAAATCTACCATGATGCTTTCTGAAGCGGTTTTTGATAACTCTATTTTTTCTTTGGCAGTGCGTTTACGATAATTGTCAAATTCGGCAAAAAGACGTAGATATTCGTCGTTCAATTTGTCATATTTTTCATTCAACTCTTCGAGCTGCTTATCGTTTTTATTCTTTCTGAATTTTTTGCCTTTTGATTCTTCATGAACTTCGTTTTTATTAACATCTTCATTCTCATTGATGTTAACTTTGCCTTCTTCCATTTTTTCTTCCATGATATATATTTTTTTATTTATTAACTAAATAGAATTTCGTTCCGGCATAATCAAATAATTTGCCGTTTTTTAAGGATAATAATATTTGACAAAATGTCATATTTTAAGACAACAAGACAACAAGTCTTAATGTTGCAAATATCTTGTAGTCTTGTAGTCTTGTGGTCTTGTAGTCTTTTATATCCTCTCAATCTCAACGCCTAGTTCTCTGAGGCGACCATCTATGTTTTGGTAGCCTCTGTCGATTTGTTCAATATTTTCGATGATGCTTGTTCCTTTTGCTGACAATGCTGCTATGAGGAGAGCGACACCGGCTCTGATGTCAGGCGACGCCATTTTGACTGCGTGTAATTGCTGTGTGCGGTCGAGACCGATGACGGTAGCTCTATGTGGGTCGCATAAGATAATTTGTGCGCCCATGTCGATAAGTTTGTCAACGAAGAAGAGGCGACTTTCGAACATTTTCTGATGGATGAGGACTGTTCCTTTTGCTTGTGTTGCAACGACTAAAACGATGCTTATCAGGTCGGGTGTGAAACCAGGCCAAGGAGCGTCGGCTACAGTTAGTATGCTGCCGTCCATGAACGTTTCAACTTCGTAATGCTCTTGTGCTGGAATGTGGATGTCATCACCGATGAATTCCATCTTGATGCCTAAACTTTTAAATACTTCAGGAATGAGTCCTAGATCTTTTATGCCGGCATTTTTTATTGTAAGTTCAGATCCAGTCATGGCAGCCATTCCAATAAAACTTCCGACTTCAATCATGTCGGCCAATAGGCGATGTGTTGTGCCATGTAATTTCTTTACTCCAGTAATTGTAAGTAAATTAGAACCTATGCCGTTGATTTTAGCTCCCATGGAAACTAACATTCTGCATAGTTGAACTATGTATGGCTCACATGCAGCATTGAATATTGTTGTCTCGCCTTCTGCCATGACTGCAGCCATAATGATGTTTGCCGTTCCAGTTACAGAAGCTTCGTTGAGAAGCATATATGCGCCTTTTAATCCATTTTCGGCTGTAACTTCTTGACAATTTGATAAATCCTCAAATTTCGCGCCTAGTTTCTGTAAGCCTAAGACGTGTGTGTCTAAACGGCGACGTCCAATTTTGTCACCTCCAGGTTTTGGAAGATATCCTTTGCCAAAACGTGCCAACATTGGTCCTACAACCATAACACTACCTCTTAATTTAGTTGACTTCTCACGGAATTTCTCTGTCTTAAAATATGAAAAATCAATGTCTTTAGCTTGAAGAATGACTTCGTTGTTCGATTTTCTGTCAACAATAACACCCATGTCTTTTAGCAAATCAATGAGATTGTTGATGTCAGATATATTTGGTAAATTTGTGATGGTAACTTTTTCCTCTGTGAGAAGGCTTGCGCATATAATCTGCATAGCCTCGTTTTTTGCACCTTGTGGTGTTATGCTTCCGTGAAGCTTGTTGCCACCTTTGATTTTAAATGTTCCCATGGTTATAGTTATGTCAACAATTGATAGTTAAATCAATAATTTTCAATTTTCAACTTTCAATCTTAAAATTACTTTTTGGTTGGCCTATTTGGATTTGGTGTTTTTTTTACCTGTTGCTTCTTTGCCTTTTTCTTTTTGGCTTGTTGTTGCTGCTGGATAGGTTGTAGCTTGCCTAAAATTTCATTGGTTGAATTTAATTTCGTGTCAGCAGGCATTGTAAATGTCTCGCCTGAAAGTTTGTGTAAATCGTCAAGAATTAATAAATCGTTTACGGTTTCACGATTCCAATTGAGATAGTCTCTCTTCATCTGATTGGCTACAGCTAATAAAAGAGCTTCTTTTTTAGGACCATCTTCTATTTCCTTTATTTTATTTATGAATTCTTTGATGTAATTGCCGTAATGTCCTTGTTTGATTTCATGTTTTTGATAACCAATGTGTTCAGGCTTGCTTACAATAACTCCTTGTTGTGGTGGGTCGTAAGGACTATCAACATCTAATTTATAATCAGAAATTATGTATAGATGATCCCATAACTTATGTATGTAATCATTTGACTCCTTCACTTGTGGATGCATTTGCGCCATGACGCTAACAATAAAATGTGCAGCTTCTGTGCGCTTTTCTCTGTCTTCAATCTCAAGTAAGTGTTTTATCATAATCTGAATATTACGGCCATATTCAGAAATTATTAATTTTTCTCTTTCTGTATTATATTTTAGACCTTCTTTGTTCATAATGTAGTGTTGTTTTTATATTAACATTTACTTTTGTTAAATGTTTTTATTTTAGAATATTTAGTTTTGCAAATTTAAGCATTAATTGTTTTGTTCCACATTCGTCAAAAAGAACAGTTGCTTTTTTGTTCGGACCAACGCCTTCAACTTTGATGACTTCTCCTTGACCGAATTTTTGATGTAAAACTCTCATGCCTTGTTCTATTTCGTCAGGAGATGCTGATGAAAAATCTGATGCGTTGTTAGTTGGTACTTGAGTTGTGTTGTTGCTATTATTAATATAAGGTGTATCTCGTTTTGGTTCGCTTCTTTTTTGAAATTCTTTTTTCTCTTGAAAACTTTTCGAGAAAGGATTGCTGAAATTTACACCTTCATTAAAACTGGATGTTCCTCTGAATGAAGCTTTCCTTGTCCTTTCTATTAATGATTGGTCTATTTCTTCAATGAAACGTGATGGCTCGCTTAATGTAAGATTTCCCCAACGATAACGACTTTCTGCATAACTTAAAACTAATTTTTTCTCAGCACGGGTTAATGCAACATAGAATAATCGTCTTTCTTCTTCCAAATCTTCGCGTGTGCTCAATGATTGAACTCCTGGGAAAAGATTTTCTTCTAAACCTACAATATAAACGTATGGGAATTCCAATCCCTTTGCACTGTGAATTGTCATTAAAGTAACATAATCGGCATCTTCTTCATCTTTTTTGTCTTGATCTGTAAGAAGTGCTACATCTTCCATGAATTTGTTTAATGTTACTTCGTTCTGCTCGCCTGTAACTTCATCTACTTGCTTGTCGGAGAATTCCATAATGGCATTGAGTAATTCCTCGATGTTTTGAACTCTAGCTACGCCTTCTGGTGTATCGTCTTCTTTCAAAACTTTTATAATGCCAACTGTATTGCAAATATGTTTTGCTAGTTCTATGGCGTTTTGTTTGTCAAGAAGTGTTTGGAAACTCTTTATCATTATGGCAAAGTTTCGTAGCTTTCCGACAGTTCCGCTATTGAAATCATTTGGCATAGGCTCGTCATCGGAAGCTATGACATCCCATATTCCTTTCTTGCGTTCATCGGCAATGACCATGAGTCGTTCTATTGTTGTCTTTCCGATACCTCTTGCTGGATAATTAATGATACGCAAAAGGGCTTGCTCATCGTGTGGATTAATGACAACGCGGAAATAGGCGAGGAGGTCTTTTACTTCTTTTCTGTCGTAGAAGGAAAGTCCGCCGTATATTTTATAAGGTATATTTTTCTTGCGTAATGCTTCCTCTAAAGAACGTGACTGTGAGTTTGTTCTATATAAGATTGCAAAATCTTTGTTGTTGAGTTGTTGCGACATTTTGTATCCAAAGATAGAGTTTGCTACCAAAATGCCTTCTTCTCCATCTGATGTTGCTCGAAGAACTGTAATTAAATCGCCTTCTTCATTGTCTGACCATACTTTTTTCTTGATTTGGTCTTTGTTATGGTCGATTACGCTGTTGGCTGCATTGACTATCGTCTTTGTCGAACGGTAATTTTGTTCAAGACGTATGAGTTTTTGTTCTGGATAATCTGTCTTGAAATTTAGAATGTTCTGTATATTAGCTCCACGGAATCCGTAGATGCTTTGAGCGTCGTCACCTACAACGCAAATGTTTTCTCTCATCGCTGCAATTCTTCTGATGATAAGATATTGGGCGTAGTTTGTATCTTGATACTCGTCAACTAAGATATATTCAAAACGTTGTTGATATTTGTACAAAATTTCAGGGAAATCGCGTAATAGCACATTTGTATAGAATAATATGTCATCGAAGTCCATCGCATTGGCGCGTTGTAACCTGCTATTGTATGTTTTAAATATTTCCCCAATGAAAGGTTTGTTTGCTCTTAAGTCTTGCTGCTGTATTTCAAAATTGTTGCAATAATCTTCAGGAGTGTACAAGGCAGACTTCGCCATTGAAATGCGATGAAGTATGTTTTTTGCAGGATATACTTTAGGATCTAACTCGCGTTCTTTTAAAATTGCATTTATGAGTTGCTTTGAGTCGTCCGTATCATAAATGGTGAAATCAGGTGTGAAACCTAAATGCTGTGCTTCAATTCTTAAAATACGAGCAAAGATGGAGTGGAAAGTTCCCATCCATACGTTGCGAGCTGCATGAGGATTTACAAGTTTCATAATACGATCCTTCATTTCTTTTGCAGCTTTATTCGTAAAAGTAAGAGCCATTATAGAAAAAGGATTTACGCCTTCTTGTATCATATATGCAATACGATGGGTGAGGGCCTTTGTTTTTCCAGAACCAGCACCAGCAATAACCATAACCGGACCCTCAATTGTTGTAACTGCTTCTCTTTGAGGGTTATTTAAACCATTTAATATATCTGTCACTTTGAAAATATTATTTTTGCAAATTTAATAAAATAAAACTAATTATATTGTTGTTTGATATTTTTTTTGGCATTAATAATAAGGTGAGAGTTGTGTTGCTTGAATAGAAAAAATGGAGCGTTTTTTTGTAGTGTTAAGGGAGAAAATTAATTTTTTAAAAAAATAATAAAAAAAGTTTCACAAAGTGTTGGTTATTAAAGAAAAAGTTGTATCTTTGCACTCGGAAAAAAGTTAGAAAAAATAACTTTGCGAATGAGATAGTTAAGGGACCTGATAAGTTAAACGTTAGAGGTTTCTGCACTGTAAGTAATTAAAAATCAAGTTCTTGGGAGCTTATGGTATGTTTAGCAATATGTCAGGTAATGACTGTATTTCCCTAAAACTATGTTGTTTAAAGAGCGAAATTTCGAGCTGTTTGATAAGAAATTTAAGGAAGTTATTTCCTAATTGAATGGATAGAAATTAGTAATTTAAAGAAAAAGAAATGCCAACGATTCAACAATTGGTCCGCAAAGGACGTCAAAAATTGGAAGACAAGAGTAAATCTCCTGCCTTGGATTCGTGCCCACAACGCCGTGGTGTTTGTGTACGTGTTTACACAACAACACCTAAAAAGCCTAATTCAGCTATGCGTAAAGTTGCTAGGGTTCGTTTGACCAATCAGAAAGAAGTTAATGCTTACATCCCTGGTGAAGGTCACAACTTGCAGGAACACTCAATCGTGATGATTAGAGGTGGTCGTGTTAAGGATCTTCCAGGTGTACGTTATCACATCATCCGTGGTGCTTTAGATACAGCTGGTGTAGATGGTCGTGCACAACGTAGATCAAAATACGGCGCAAAACGTCCTAAAAAGGCCGCTAAGAAGTAAAAATTGTTAAACGGTAAAAGTTTAGAACATTAAAACATGAGAAAAGCTAAACCAAAGAAAAGAATCATCCTTCCAGATCCAAAATACGGTGATGTTTTGGTAACAAAGTTCGTTAACAACATCATGTTGAAGGGTAAAAAGAATCTTGCTTACGAAATTTTCTACAGTGCAATGGATATCGTAGGTAACAAATTAAACGAAGACCCTATCAGTGTTTGGAAGAAAGCTTTAGAAAACGTAACTCCACAGGTAGAGGTAAGAAGCCGTCGTATTGGTGGTGCAACTTTCCAAATTCCTTCAGAGATTCGTCCTTCTCGTAAACAAAGCATCGGTATGAAGAACCTCATCGGTTACGCTCGCAAACGCCATGAAAAATCAATGGGCGAAAGATTAGCAGGCGAAATCATGCAAGCTTACAAAGAAGAAGGTGCTGCTTTCAAGAAAAAGGAAGAAATCCACAGAATGGCTGACGCTAATAAAGCCTTCTCACACTTCAGATTCTAATATACAAAAAGTGTAGATAATGATGAAAAACGGTCAAAATAATATGAATAATCTCGATTTTACTCGTAACATAGGTATCATGGCTCACATTGATGCCGGTAAAACTACTACTACAGAGCGTATTCTGTATTATACAGGCCGTAGTCGTCGTCTCGGAGAGGTACACGATGGTGCTGCAACAATGGACTGGATGGTTCAAGAACAAGAACGTGGTATTACTATCACTTCTGCAGCAACAACAGTATTCTGGAATGTTAACAATAAGCCATATAAAATCAATGTCATCGATACTCCTGGTCACGTCGATTTTACAGTCGAAGTCGAACGTTCGCTCAGAGTTCTTGATGGCGCTGTAGCACTCTTCTGTGCAGTAGGTGGCGTAGAACCTCAATCAGAAACTGTATGGCACCAATCCGATAAGTACAAAGTTCCACATGTCTGTTTTATCAATAAGATGGACCGCTGTGGTGCAGACTTCTTTAGAGTTGTCGAACAGATTAAAGAACGTCTCAATGCAAATCCAATTCCATTGCAACTCCCTATCGGAAGTGAAGATACTTTCATCGGTGTTGTTGACTTAGTCAAAAACAAGGCTTTCGTTTGGGAAGATGAACTTGGACTTCAAATGACAGAGGTAGAAATACCAGAAGATATGCAAGAAATGGTAGCAGACTATCGTGCAATGTTGCTCGAAGGTGCTGCTGAAGATAACGAAGAGTTATTCGAAAAATTCATGGATGACCCTGAATCAATCACAGAAGAAGAACTTGTCGCTGAAATTAGAAAAGCAACTATTTCTAGACGCGCTTGTCCAGTTTTGTGCGGTGCTTCTTTCAAGAATAAGGGCGTTCAATTCCTTCTCGATGCTATCGTTAACTATCTTCCAAGTCCAAATGATATCGAAGACGTTGTAGGTATTAATCCTAAGACAGAAAAAGAAGAAATTCGCAAAGCGGATTCAAAAGAACCGTTCTGCGCACTCGCTTTCAAGATTGCAACAGATCCATATGTAGGTCGTCTCGCTTTCTTCCGTGTTTATTCAGGATCTCTTAAATCAGGATCATACGTACTTAACGCAACAACAGGTAAGAAAGAACGCATCTCTAGAATTATGCAGATGAATGCAAATAAACAAACACCGCTTGATATTATTGAAGCTGGTGACATTGCAGCTGCAGTCGGATTTAAAACTATCAGAACAGGCGACACCCTTACTAGCGAAGACAACCCTTTATTGCTTGAGTCTATCTCATTCCCACAACCAGTAGTTCAAATCGCAGTTGAACCTAAAACTCAAGCAGAGATGGACAAGTTATCACTTTCCTTAGATAAACTTGCCGAAGAAGACCCAACTTTCCAAGTCACCACAGACGACAATTCAGGTCAAACAATTATAGCTGGTATGGGCGAGTTGCACTTAGACATTATTATCGACAGATTAAGAAGAGAGTTTGGCGTAGAGATTAATGTTGGTAGTCCACAAGTATCGTATAAAGAATCATTCACAGAAACAGTCACACATCGTGAGGTCTACAAGAAACAAACTGGTGGCAAAGGTAAATTTGCTGATATTGAGTTTGAAATTGGTCCAGCAGATGAGGGCGTTTCAGGAGTACAATTCATAAATGATGTTAAGGGTGGTGTAATTCCACGCGAATTCATAGTTGCTACAGAAAAAGGTTTCAAGAGTGCATTATCAAACGGCGTTTTAGCAGGTTTCCCAATGGATTCAGTTAAAGTTCGCTTGTATGATGGTTCAACTCACCCAGTTGACAGTGATGCATTATCATTTGAAGCTGCAGCACACTTCGGTTTCAAGGCAGCAGGTTTAAAAGCAAAATCAGTTGTTATGGAACCTATAATGAAAGTTGAAGTTCGCGTTCCATCAGAATATGTTGGCGATGTATCTGGTGACCTCAATAGAAGAAGATCAATCTTGCGTGAAATTCAAGCTGAAGTTTCTCAGCAGATAATCAGAGCAGATGTTCCATTATCAGAGATGTTCGGATATATCACAACATTAAGAACATTAACACAAGGAAGAGCTAATTATAGCATGGAATTCAGTCACTATGCAAGATTAGCAGACGATTTGGCAGAAGTAGTTATCAAGAAAGCAAAGGGAACATATTTCTCTCTTTAAAGAAGTAATAACGAAATAAGATTAGAATAAAAAATAAAAAATTAACAACAAATTCTTATGAGTCAAAGAATTAGAATTAAGTTAAAATCTCATGATCACAACTTGGTTGACAAGTCAGCTGAGAAGATTGTGAAGACTATCAAATTGACTGGTGCTGTTGTTAGCGGTCCTATACCATTACCAACAGACAAGAAAATTTACACAGTATTGCCTTCTACCTTCGTTCACAAGAAATCGAGAGAACAATTTGAGTTATCATCATACAAGCGTTTGCTTGATATCTATAACTCAACATCACAAACTATCGATGCTTTGATGAAGTTAGAATTACCAAGCGGTGTAGAAGTAGAAATTAAATTATAATTGTAAAACTATCTAGTAATTAAAAGCGTAGCATGTCAGGAATACTAGGAAAAAAGATTGGGATGACCAGCATTTACGATGAAAGCGGAAAAAATATTCCGGTAACAGTCGTTGAAGCAGGTCCTTGCGTAGTCACCCAAGTTAAGACAAAAGAAAAGGACGGTTACGATGCTATCCAAATGGCGTTTGATGAAAGAAAGGTGAAAAACACCCCAAAAGCTTTACAAAAACATTTTGAAAAAGCTGGCACAACACCAAAGAAGGTAGTACGCGAATTCTCACGTTTCGAAGAAGGTCACAGAAAGAGCCTTGGTGAAACAATTACCGTCGAAGTATTTATGGAAGGCGAATTTGTTGACGTAACAGGTATCAGCAAAGGTAAGGGCTTCCAAGGTGTTGTAAAACGTCACAATTTCGCTGGCGTTGGACAATCGACTCACGGTCAACACAACCGTATGAGAAAACCGGGTTCAATCGGTGCATGTGCATACCCTTCAAGAGTTTTCAAAGGCTTACGTATGGGTGGTCATATGGGTAACCGTACAGTGAAGGCTATTAACCTTCAAATCATGAAAATCGTTCCCGAGAAGAATTTGTTAGTTGTGAAAGGTTCAGTACCGGGATCTAAAAACGGATATTTAAAAATAGAAAGATGGAGTTAGAAGTTTTAA
>JAZLAL010000026.1:0-5779 GCA_045613185.1 Bacteroidales bacterium
AATGGAAAATAACGACAAACATTTCAAACGTTACACGGTAACGACAGCATTACCTTACGCTAATGGTCCAGTGCATATCGGTCACTTGGCAGGCGTTTATATCCCTGCAGATACTTACGTCCGTTACCTCCGAATGAAAGGTGAAGAGGTTTTGTTTGTCGGCGGCTCAGATGAACACGGCGTGCCTATCACTATCAAAGCTGAAAAAGAAGGCTGCACTCCTCAAGATATCGTCGATAGATACCACAATATAATCAAAGATTCTTTCGAAAAATTAGGCATCAGCTACGACATTTATTCTCGTACTAGCTCAAAGACTCACCATGAGACAGCAGCTGCTTTCTTCAAGAAACTCTACGAAGACGGCAAATTCATAGAAAGAGAATCAGAACAATTCTTCGACCCAGAACGTAACAAATTCTTATCAGACCGTTACATCATCGGTACTTGTCCTAAATGCGGCAACGACCATGCTTACGGCGACCAATGCGAGAAATGCGGTTCTTCAATGAGCCCTGATGAACTCATCAATCCTCACTCAGCTCTCAGCGGCGCTCAACTCGTCAAGAAAGCTACAAAACACTGGTATCTTCCTTTAGACCAATACGAACAATGGCTCCGCGAATGGATTATTGAAGGTCATAAAGAATGGAAACCTAATGTCTACGGTCAAGTGAAGAGTTGGTTAGACAATGGTCTCCAACCTCGTGCCGTTACTCGCGATCTCGACTGGGGCGTGCCTGTCCCTGTTGAAGAAGCCGACGGTAAAGTGCTTTACGTCTGGTTCGACGCTCCTATCGGTTACATTTCTAACACAATAGAACACTGCGCTGAAAAAGGTACAGACTGGAAAAAATGGTGGAAAGACGAAGAAACAAAACTCGTTCACTTCATCGGTAAAGACAACATCGTTTTCCACTGCATCATCTTCCCTTGCATGTTGAAAGCTTACGGCGATTATATCGTTCCGGAAAACGTCCCAGCCAACGAATTCCTTAACCTCGAAAACGATAAGATTTCTACATCTCGTAACTGGGCAGTCTGGTTGCACGAATATCTCGAAGAATTCCCTGGCAAACAAGACGTCCTTCGTTATGTTTTGACAGCTAACGCTCCTGAGACAAAAGACAATAACTTTACTTGGAAAGATTATCAAGATAGAAATAACAACGAATTGCTCGCTATCTTTGGTAACTTCGTAAACCGTACTTTGGTTCTTACACATAAATATTTCGAAGGTAAGGTTCCAGCTATGATTAACCTTAACGAAAAAGACGAAGCTGCTATCGAAGAAATGAATCAATATCCTGACAAAATCGCTAACCTTCTCGACACTTATAAATTCCGTGAAGGCTTGTCAGAATTGATGAACCTTGCTCGTCTCGGTAACCGTTACCTCACAGAAAACGAACCTTGGAAACAATTCAAGACAGATCCAGAAAGAGTTAAGACAGTTCTTGCATTATCAATGCAAATCGTTGCTAAACTCGCTATCTTGTCAGAGCCATTCTTGCCATTCTCAGCTAAGAAATTACAATCTATGATTGGCTTGGAAGTAAGCGGCTGGAATCAAGCTAAGGAAACAGTTTTATTGAACGAAAACGCTACTATCGGCGAAGTTGAATTGTTATTCACAAAGGTTGAAGACGAGACAGTGGCAGCACAAGTCAATAAATTGGAAGAGACAAAGAAACAAAACGAACTCAACGCATGGGCACCAAATCCAATCAAGCCTAACACCAACATCGATGAATTTGGCAAGATGGACATCAGAGTCGGTACTGTTTTAGAATGCGTTAAAGTTCCAAAAGCAGACAAGTTATTACAATTCTTGATTGACGACGGTATGAACAAACGTACTATCGTTTCAGGAATCGCTAAATATTATCCAAATCCTGAAGAATTAGTCGGCAAGCAAGTATGTTTCATCGCTAACTTCGAGCCTCGTAAATTAAAAGGCATCGTCAGCGAAGGCATGATTTTATCAGCTGAAGACAAAGACGGAAGATTGGTTGTTATGTCACCAAGTCAGCCTGTCGCTCCAGGAAGTTCAGTTGGATAATTGACTAAAGTCTATTTAAGAGAAGGATAGAATGCATCTTCAATGTGTTCTATCCTTTTTTCGTTGTTTTTGTCGATGACGATTGCTATGATATCGAATCGTACGTCGTTGTCGTATTGATAACGATTGACGTAAGAATTTGCAGCCCAGATGAGATGTCGCTGCTTATAAACATCGACAGTCGCTTCCGGGTCGACGAGGCAGGTGCTGTGACGTGTCTTCACTTCGACAAAGACGATGGTGTCGCCGTCTTTTGCAATGATGTCGACTTCTTTGTGTCCGCACACCCAATTCTTTTCTAAAATCTGATACTTGCGCTCGAGAAGATACTCCAAAGCGATTTGTTCGCCTAAGGCGCCAATTTCATTGTGAGATGCCATAAATTTTGTTTTTTTAAAGCTATGAGCTATGGGCAATGGGCAATGAGCTTTTTTATTCTATTATTTAAAGCTCAACGCTCATAACTCGTGGCTCACGGCAAAAAATGTTCTTAGTTCTTAGTTCTTAGCTCTTAGTTCTTAGTTCTACGTTCAACAAGTTCACATATAATGTGTCCTATCATGATGTGGCTTTCTTGTATGCGAGGCGTGTCGGTGGATGGCACATTAATTAATATTCCGCCGAAGTCTTTCATCAAGCCGCCTGTTGCGCCTGTGAGTGAGATGATGTTAACACCGAGTTCTTCACATGTTTTATAAGCCTCTATTATGTTACGGCTGTTGCCGCTTGTCGATATTCCGATGAGCACGTCGCCTTTTTTTGCTGAGGCTCTCATAATTCTGCTATACACGAAGTCGTAGCCGTAGTCGTTGCTTACTGCCGTCATATAAGAGGTGTTGCAATGCAGAGCTTCTGCGTTGAGCGGAGTGCGATCCAGATAAAAGCGTCCGCTGAGTTCCGCGGCGAGATGCTGTGCGTCGGCAGCACTGCCTCCATTGCCACAGAAATGAATCTTGCCGCCGTTGCGCAGACTTTCAACAATGACATCAACAGCAGCTTCAATGGATTGCAACAACTTCTCATCAGATAAAATCTTGCTTTTTACCTCGATGCTTTGCTCAATAGACTCTTTTATTCTGTTCATAACTTAATTTTTGCTTATTGCAAAGTTACAGATAATTTGTTGAAATGTTGGAGTAATTTCAGGATTTTTTTAGTATCCCTATTCCCTCAATTCCTCAAATCCATAATTCCTCAAATCCTAAAATTTCATTATCTTTGCACAAATTGAAATCAATCAAAATTTTATCAATATGAAAAAAATCTTTTTATCATTATTTATCGTGATGTCGGTTGTTATGAATGTAAGAGCCGATGAAGGAATGTGGATTCCTATGTTGTTACAAAACAACGAACAAGAGATGCAAGAAATGGGAATGAACATCACCGTTGAAGACATCTATTCTATCAATAACAGCAGTATGAAAGACGCTGTCGTCTTATTCGGAGGCGGTTGTACAGGCGAAATCGTCAGCGACCAAGGTCTTCTCTTTACAAACCATCACTGCGGTTTCGACTGGATTCAACATCACAGCACAGTGGAACACGATTACCTCACCGATGGCTTCTGGGCGATGAGCTTCGAAGAAGAACTTCCTTGTCCTGGCTTGACAGCTGTCATGTTGAAAAAAATGGAAGACGTCACAGACCGCGTCCTCGCTGGTGTTGAAAAAAGCACAACAGCAGAAGAAAGAGCTGAAATTATTAAGAACAATATTGCAACAATAAAAGAAAAGACCGCTGCTACTACAGATTACGAACTTGAAATCAAGTCTTTCTATCACGGAAATAAATATTATATGATTTATAACGAAGTGTTTAAAGACGTCCGTATGGTCGGCACTCCTCCTTCAAATATCGGTAAGTTCGGCGGCGACACCGACAACTGGGTTTGGCCTCGTCACACCGGCGACTTCTCAATCTTCCGTATATATGTCTCTCCAGAAGGCAAAGCCGTTGAATATAACGAAGATAACGTCCCTTACAAACCAGCTTATCACTTCCCAATTTCATTGAAAGGCGTTGAAGAAGGCGACTTCACTTTCGTATTCGGCTATCCAGCTCGTACTAACGAATATCTTCCTTCAGTAGCTGTAAATCAAGAAGCTAACGTCATTTATCCTGTCAGCGTTGACCTTCGCGGCAAGATTCTCGACATCTATAATAAATATCAAGAAAAAGACCCTAAAGTTAGAATTCAATATGCTTCGAAACATGCTCACCTCGGCAACGGCTGGAAAAAATGGATGGGCGTGATAGAAGGTATCAACAACTTCAAAGGCGTTGAAAAGAAACATGCTTTCGATAAGGCTTTCACAAAATGGGCTAACTACAGCCGTTCAAGAGGTGCTTACCTCGAACTCATCAAAGATTTCAACAGAGTTTATGCTGAATATGAACCTTATCGTTTGGCAACGACTTATCTATCAGAGACAGCTCTTCAAATTGAAGTCTTGACATTCGCTGCTAACTTCAACGCACTCGCTCAGGTGACAAAAGACACTCCTCAAGAAGAAATAGATGCTCTCATAGCTGAAGCAAGAGAAGCTGCAAAAGTGTTCTTTAAAGATTATTATCAACCAATAGACCAAGAAGTTGCAGCTATGGTTCTTCAAGAATATATCAACAACCAGCCAGCCGACTTCCGTCCAGAACTTCTCAACACTATAGTTGAAAAATATGACAACGTTCAAGCATACGTTGACGAATTATTCGCAAAGACAATGTTCGCTTCAGAAGAAAATGTCAATAATTTATTAGATAATTTCAAAGCTTCAAAGGCAAAGAAAATCGCTGCTGACCCAGCACTGATGGCTTATAAGAACGTGATGGATTTCTATTTCGCAAACGTAAGACCTAATGTCGCTAAGATTAGCAATGAAATCTCTGAGTTACAAAGAATCTTCATGCGCGGACAAATGGAGTTCCATGCAGAACAAAATCCAGATAAGATGATGTATCCAGACGCTAACTTCTCATTACGCGTCACTTACGGTAAAGTAGGCGGTTTCTCACCAAGAGACGCTGTTCGTTACAAACACTACACAACATTAGACGGCATCATGCAAAAGGAAAATCCAGAGATTTACGATTATGTTGTTACAGAGCGTTTGCGCGAGCTTTATGAAACAAAAGACTACGGTCGTTATGCTGATAAAGACGGCAGTATGCACGTCGCTTTCATCGCTGGCAACCACACAACAGGCGGTAACTCAGGCAGTCCAATCTTAAATGCCGACGGTCAGCTCATCGGTCTCAACTTCGACCGCACATGGGAAGGTACAATGAGCGATTTAATCTACGACCCATCAATCTGTAAGAATATCTCTGTCGACGTTCGTTACGTTTTGTTTATCATCGACAAATACGCTGGCGCAACACGCTTGATTGACGAGATGACAATCGTTGAATAATTCATATTATGGCTAAAGACTAAAGTCGAAAGGCTAAAGAAGGAGAGCTGCTGTGAAAAGCAGCTCTTTTTTGCAATATCACCAATAAAGGTATAATTGCCAAAAATGGTTGGTAAAATCAATATAACCCATTAGTACATAGATAAATATAATAACTTTGATAAAAACGTTTTCATCAAAGTTATTATTTTATGTCAGAATCACAGCCCTGTAAGGGCGTCAGATTATAGGCAGGTATGTAGAGCAAAGCTCGGAATGCCTGTAAAGAAAATAAGGTAAGATAATCACAAAGTGCCGTAGGTAC
>JAZLAL010000027.1:0-5273 GCA_045613185.1 Bacteroidales bacterium
TAAAGTCATCATCCCACGTCCAGACATCTCTGACTCAGCAGCTGACGTATTGCCAGAACCAATCGTTGTATGTCGTGCTAGCGGTACATGCGTAGTTCCAAAACAATGTCAAAGAATTGAAAGATAAAAATATACACTATGGAAAAACTCATCATCACTGCTGCTATCTGCGGCGCAGAAGTAACTAAAGAACAAAACCCTGCTGTTCCTTATACAGTGGAAGAAATCGTGAGAGAAGCTAAGTCAGCTGTCGACGCTGGTGCTGCTATCGTACACCTTCACGTCCGTTTCGACGACGGCACTCCAACACAAAACGCTGCTCGTTTCCAAGAATGCGAAGAAGCTATCTACAAGGCTTGTCCTAACGTAATCTTGATTCCTTCAACAGGTGGCGCTGTCGGCATGACACCAGACGAACGTCTTCAGTCAACAGACACAAACCCACTTCCAGAAATGGCAACATTGGGCTGCGGTACATGTAACTTTGGCGACGAAATCTTCGACAATACAATGCCAACGATGCGTGCTTTCGGCAAACGTATGTTAGAACGCGGCATCAAGCCAGAATACGAATGCTTCGAGATGGGTCACATCGACACAATATTAAATATGGCTCGTAAAGGTGAAGTGCCAGCTGCTCCAATGCAGTTCAACTTCGTCCTCGGCGTTCCAGGCTGTACACCAGCAACAGTAGCCAACCTCTGCTGGATGGTCAACGCTATCCCTGCAGGTTCAACATGGACCGCAACAGGTATCGGCCGTCACGCTTTCCCAATCGCAGCAGCAGCTATCGCAATGGGCGGTAACGTAAGAGTCGGTTTCGAAGACAACTTATATCTCTCAAGAGGCGTCCTCGCTAAGTCAAACGGCGAACTCGTCGCTAAGGTCGTTCGTCTTGCTAAAGAACTCGGTCGTGAAGTAGCAACTTCAGACGAAGCAAGAGAAATCTTAGGACTTAAACCAAGAAAATAATGCATAATTCATAATGCACAATGCATAATTTATGAAGAGCTGCTGTTGTAATGACGGCAGCTTTTTTTGTTTAAGACAACGGACAACGGACAATGGACTTTGGGTAAAGGTTCATGGTTTAATGTTCAGAGTTAAAAAATGCCTTGAGATAATTAAGGTGTTTTTTGTCGTATTACATTCTTTCTTCTATGATTTTTCTTGCTTTGTTTAATTCGGTTTGTAATTCTTCTTCTGTTGGCAGAGTCAATTTATATTTTGAGGCGAAGATTTGTTTTGCGTCATTTAAAACAGAATATTTAGCAATCGCTTCGTTTTTCTCAGAACAAAGTATCAATCCTATTGTGGGATTATCATCATCTTGTTTTGTCAAAGTGTCAAACATCCTTATATAACTATCCATTTGACCTACATCTTGATGAGTCAGTTTGCCTAATTTTAAATCAATCAAAACATAACATTTGATTATACTATTGTAAAAAACCAAATCAACATAAAAATCCTCATCGTCAAAGCGCATTCTCTTTTGCCGAGCAACAAAACAAAAACCGTTTCCCAATTCCATTAAGAAATCTTGGAGGTTATTAATAAGACTTTTTTCAATGTCGCTTTCTCTTAATGTTGAATAATCTTTCAAATCAAGAAATTCCAATATATAAGGATCTTTTATGAATTCTTCAGGAATTACCTTTTGTAGTTTTTCTTCAGCTTCCTCAATGACAATTTTCTTATCGTGACTAGCCAATAAACGATCGTAATATAATGTTGAGATTTGTCGGTCTAATTGTCGTGTTGACCACATAGAGTTTGCAGCCTCGTTCATATACCAGATACGAGCATCTTCGTTTTCAATACTTAATAAACGTCGATAATGCGTCCAACTTAATTCGTGACGCAGTGCGTCACAAATTGGAAAAGTTTTATAAAATAATCTCATATATCTTAGATTGCTTTCATCATAACCTTTGCCAAATTCTTCCGTAAGAGATTCAGAAGCAATCTTTAAAATATGTTTCCCATATTCGGCTTTGTCGTTGCCTTTTTGTATCTGTTCTACAATACGTTTACCGAGCATCCAGTTTGATTGAACTTGTGCAAAACATATAGACGAGTAAGCATATTTTCTCGCCGACTTAACAATATCTTTTAATGAATCTAAGAAGATACGTTCCTCTTTAGTATTAATGACTTTTTCCATGATTTCTAAATTTTGGTCTTACAAAACTACAGCCATATCATCCTTTTGTCAAGCGTTTGCAAAGGAAATATTTCGGTTTTAACAATTTTTAACATAAAATAGGAGAAATATTAAGAAAAGGTGTTAAGGATTTTTAACCATTGAGCTAAGGCTGTTGGCTTTTGAACTTTTTTAAAATAGCTCACAGCAAAAAAATCTATTCCGTGATATTTTTTTTCTATGTTTTTATACTTTTTAATGATATTAAATTAAAACTTAAAGTGGTTGTGTTAAAAAAAACTATCTGATACTTATAATTTTATAATTCCCGATTTTGTTTTTTTATTTGTCTGTTTTTTAGAAATAAAGTTTATATTTGTAAACAGAACTTTGAACACGGACTTATGGAGACACATTGACTCGGTGTCTCGATGACTTAAAATTCTTACAGAAAAAATCTAATTCATAAAATAAATACATTATGAAAAAGTTATCATTATTTTTAGTTGCGCTTACGATGATAGTATTCTCATGTAAGCCAGAGGTAGAGAAACCAACGGTAGTAACGAAATCTGTTGGTGAAGTTACAGAAACCACAGCTAAGGTTGTGGGACAGGTTACATTCGACGGTGGTTCTGATGTTACCGAACGCGGTGTTTGCTGGAGCACATCACCAGCTCCAGAAATTATAGACTATAGAACAAAAGACGCAGAATGCGGATTGGGAACTTATGAATTAGACGTTACAAATTTGAAAGACAACACACAATACTATGTCAGAGCATACGCAACAAATGAAAAAGGCACGGCCTACGGTGAAGAAGTAAGCTTTACAACAGAAGAAGTTAAGAATCTTGAACAACCAGTGGAACCTGTAGTTATAACAGCAAAAGTTACAGATATAACACTTAACTCAGCTGTGTGTGGCGGTGAAGTGGTAAGTGGAGGAGATGCCGTTATTGTAGCACGTGGTGTATGCTACAATACAACAGGTGTTCCAACAGTATCTGATATATATACAATGGATGGCACTAACATAGGAAACTTCACTTCAATTCTAAGCAACTTAGAATCTAATACAACTTATTATGTTAGAGCTTACGCAACAAACACACACGGAGTTACAGCATACGGCGAAGAAGTAAGCTTTAAGACATTGGAAAAACTTTTGCCAGAAGTTACAACTGCAGAAGTTACTAATATAACAGAAAGTTCAGCGACATGCGGCGGTGATGTTACCTTTGATGGAAATGTTTCTGTAATAGCAAAAGGCATCTGCTGGAGCACATCTCAAAACCCAACGATAGATGATAATAAAACAACGGATGGTTCTGGTGTTGGAAGCTTTAAATCCAATATACCAAATCTTTTACCCAATACCCAATACTATGTCAGAGCATATGCTACAAACGTAGTTGGAACGAGTTATGGTGATGAGTTGAGTTTTACGACATTATCAGCTTGTTCTATAGTTGAAGAACTCCCTGACTATGTTCTTCCTAGCGAGATATATAATGAAGTAACTAAATATTTACCAATATATTCTGGAATCAATCCTCCCACTATAACTGGTGAATATGTTTCATCCCCACACGCTCTCATATACGAATCATACGCTGAAAAACCAGATTCATTACAATTCTATTCCGATCGTTACATGGGATTCATTTATACTAACAAACAAATGAATTTCTACGGAAAACAATACGACTCCCTCAATCATAAATACATAGAAGAAATTCAGTATAATGTCAAGATAACTGGTAGCAACGACCTTTTCACATGTTATTATGTAGTTGACGGCTACGTACAAGGTTATTATGCACAACAATCATTTATTTTCAGCGGCAAGAAAACAGCAACTGGACTTGAAGACTTCCATATCGCAGTAGTGCTGTTGGAGACAAGTGGCAATCCAAACATGTATGAAAAACATTCTTACAGAGTGTTAAAAGATTATGACGGCTTGGCTGAAACAAACAACTGGCTGTCTGGCAAAAGCAGCACTATATCAAATGTAACAAAAGGAAACAACACCTTTGACATCTGGATGAAATAAATATCTAAACTTTCCAACAATGACATGCTTGAAGAAAGTGTTATTTCAGAATACATATTACCCAACGGTATTAAAATAATTTACAAACACAGACCAGTTTTAGAAAATGGCGAAGCGCACAACAGATAAATTGAAAACTGAAAGTTGAAAATGGAAAATTGGCTTTCAGTTTTTAGTTTTAACAGCTATGGCTCATGGCTTATTGCAAAAAAGCTCCGTAGGAGCGACAGATAATAGGCAGGTGATGAAGCACGCAGTGCGGAATCCCTGCAAAATAAGATTGCAAAAAAAATCAAAGTGCCGAAGGTGCGACAGAAAAAATACCTCTGTCGTGCCTTCAGCACTTTTTATATCATTTCTGTCATGGATGCAGGGGTTCCGTGCTTCGCACTCCACCGCCTACCTATATTCTGTCGTCACTACATGACTCTTGAACTCTGAACTCTGAACTCAGACTTGGTGTCTCGGTGTATTTGTGACTTTTTAAAAAAAACATTAACATCAATTCTTAATAAAATCCATCAAAACATTAAAAATGAAAAGATGAGATAAAATTCTTGGTCTGAAATCTTGATGTTTTATTTTGTTTGCTATAACTTTGCAGGAAGAATCAAACAAAGTTTATGGTATGACTAAAATAGAAGAACAAATCAATATCAAAAGTGGAGGAGAACTTGTCGTTCAAAGAGTCGAGTCGATGATTTTGGCGATAAGAGGAGTGAATGTAATATTGGATGCGGATGTTGCAGATTTGTATAGCGTTGAGACGAAGAGGATAAATGAGGCTGTGAAAAACAATCCTGATAAATTCCCTGAGGATTATATGTTTGTGCTTACTGATGAAGAATTGCAAGTTTTGCGGTCGAAATTTTCGACCTCAAATATTTTGCGGTCGAAATTTTCGACCAAAAGCAGGATCTTGCCTAGAGCATTTACGGAAAAAGGATTGTATATGCTAGCAACAATATTGAGAAGTAAAAAATCAATAGAAGTGACGTTTGCGATAATAGAAACATTTGTGAAAGTCAGGGAGATGAAACGGGAGTTAGTTGATTTGCATAATGAAAC
>JAZLAL010000028.1:0-4240 GCA_045613185.1 Bacteroidales bacterium
ATCGCTGCTGTAGAGAAAAACATGTATCTCAAACAAGCTGAAGTTCACGGCATGAGCCAAAGAGGCGGCGACGTTCAGTCACACCTCCGCATCTCTGACAACGAAATCGCTTCCGACTTAATCCCAGAAGGTAAGGCTGACCTTATCATCTCTGTTGAACCAATGGAAGCTCTCCGTTACTTACCAATGCTCGCTAAAGACGGCGTGATCATCACAGCAAAAGCTCCTTTCATCAACATAGATAACTATCCAGAAGTTGAAGCTGTTTACGCAGAATTAAAGAAGCACAACGCTGTCATCATCGACGCTGACGAATTAGCAAAAGAATGCGGCAACGTACGCGCTGCTAACATGGTGATATTCGGTGCTGCTGTTCCTTTCCTCGGCTTCGAAATGGAAACAATAGAAAACAGTATCCGCGAACAATTCGGCAGAAAAGGCGAAGAAGTAGTCAACCTCAACCTCAAAGCCGTTGAAGCTGGTTACCAACAAGCATTAAATAAATAATGTAAAAAATTATTAAGACAAGAGATGGAGAAATCTGTCTCTTGTCTTTTATTAATTCATAATGCATAATGCATAATTAAATGTAGAGAGGTATAATATTGCGTCTCTAAAAAATATTCGAGATGAAATTCCGTGAAATAATAACATTTTTAAAAGATAACATTAAATCTCATGCCAGCACATATTTATGTGCCTTGGGCGGGATATTTCTATTTATTGTCATCTTATTTGTTTTATCTGGCGACAAAGACACAAACAATGAGAAAGAGAGTAAAAAACATAAGGAACCAGAATATCTTTACGGAATTTGCATCGACAATTATGACGTTGTTGTCGACACAATCAGAAAGAATCAGTTTCTTTCAAACATAATGTTAAAACAGAATGTCGATTACAACACCATCACTCATATAGAGAAGAACCACAGAAAGACATTCGACATCAGAAAGATAAGACCAGGGCAACCACATACTTTTTTAATAAGCCGCGACAGCATTATGCGACCTGTCTTCTGGATTTATGAAATCAACAAAATAGATTACGCTGTCTTCAGCCTCACCGACTCGCTCAACGCATGGATCGGACATAAAGAAGTGACAACCAAGATAGAAACCATCGAAGGCGTCATCGAGTCTTCATTATGGAACGCCATTGCAGCTACAGGCGGCGACCAAAACATAACAATGGAATTATCGGACATATATCAATGGACCGTCGACTTCTTCGGCATACAACCTGGCGACGCTTTTAAAGTGGTATATGAAAACAGATATATAAAAGATGAATGCATCGGCATGGGTAAAATCCTCGCCACATATCTTAACAACGCAGGCGAAGAGCATTACGCTTATTACTTCGAGCAAAACGGCAAAGGCGAATACTTCGACAAAGAAGGCGCTAACCTCCGCAAAGCTTTCTTGAAAGCGCCATTGAACTATCGTCGTATCAGCTCAACATTCTCTAACGCAAGAAGACATCCTGTCACTAAAGTCGTCCGCCCACATCATGGCGTCGATTATGCCGCACCAACCGGAACGCCTGTCGTGACCATCGGTGATGGCACCGTCATCGAAAAAGGCTGGGACAAAAAAGGCGGCGGCAATTACATAAAAATCAAACATAACAGCACTTACACGACCACTTACATGCACCTCAACGGTTTTGCCAAAGGCATACAAAAAGGAAGTAAAGTCAAACAAGGACAGCTCATCGGTTATGTTGGAAGCACCGGCATGTCAACAGGTCCACACTTGGATTTCAGATTAAACAAAAATGGAAAATATATCGACCCATTGAAGTTCCAGTCGCCCTCAGCAGACCCAGTCAGCGATGCAAATAAGATGGCGTTTGAGGAAGTGATGAGCAAGTATGAGATTTGATTGTTCCACGGAGTTTTTGTTGGGAATAATACAAAAATAGCACTGCAAGGAAATCAAAAAACAGGAGATTTTTTAAGATTTTGTGTTAATTTATTTTTTGAGATGTTAATAAATAGTTAAAAAATTAAGGTTTAAGGATTTCTCCCTAAACCTTAACATTATAAAATTTCTCTTTGTCTTTAAAACTTTAAGTCTTCACTTAATTATGCATTATGAATTATGAATTATGCATTAATTAAGTCTCTATTTCACTCAAACATCGCCTTTATCGCGACTAAGTTCTTGCCTTGTTCAACGGCAGCCTTCACTGCGTCGTGTCCTTTCAAAACATAGAACTTGCCGTCTCTCTTTTCTATTTCAATGTCATCTGAATCAGCATTTTCTGCATCGTTTTCAATGATGAGGTTCTTTGGCGAGAGCAATATTCTATCGTATGATTCGCCTTTTTCAAATGCTTTGAAATTGCTTAAAACAGCATCATTGACTTCGTCTTTAGTAGCGTGACTTGTGTCTATAATGAAATCGTAATTGCTGTAATTATTGATATCAATATTATAGAATGTCTTGTATCTCAACACTTCACTTTGTCTTCTCTCGATGATTTCTTTCTTTGCTGTCGCCATGTCGGAATATGATTCACTGACGCGGCCTTTGTCGTTGAAGATACGTTCTGTTGCTGTATCAACATCGACATACATATAAATTTTGAATGACTTAGGCACGAAATACCAGGCGAGACGTGAGT
The DNA here is from genome assembly GCA_045613185.1 of Bacteroidales bacterium. Taxonomy (GTDB): domain Bacteria; phylum Bacteroidota; class Bacteroidia; order Bacteroidales; family F082; genus Limimorpha. Next base: position 2,632 of record JAZLAL010000028.1, read on the forward strand.
CGAAGATTATGTTCTCTTCTTTTGCGCCCATCTCCTTGATGGTGTCGTCAACCATATTGTCATATTTAGGATTGCTTTCAATAAACTGATTAAACTCCTTAGCCGTCATTCCGTGTTGCTCAGCCAATCTTCTGAAAATCAAGCCTGCCGACTCTATTCTGTAATTGATATTGCTTATCAAATGATTAGCGACTGTGCTTTTTCCACTGCCGAGGTCGCCGGCTATCGTTATATTTATCATCTTTATTATTGTTTAATTTTTATTCTTCTACCTTAGTAATATCAGTAATCTCTTCCATTATCTTCTTATTGATAGTCTTGTTGATAGTGACAAACACTTTCAATGGAGCCATCACAAGTACCATCATAAGTTCTATAAAATAAATAGCCCATATATGATTTTCAGCAGTAACAAACTGATATACAAGAAGTATCACTGTAAAAATCATAAACAAGAATTTTCCGTAACGTCTTCTTCTAAATAACAGAATCAAACTTACAACCAACATCCCGACTATAAACCAAAGTATCGCCGACATCAGCATCGTCTGGAATAATGTCTCTCCAGAATATGCAGGATCATAAACGTTTCTGTAATAAATTCCGAAGACAGTAAGAAGAATGAAATATATCAGATAATATGTAAAGGCGAAGGTACTGACAAGCTTTACGCCCAAAGTCAGTTTCCTATGCTTGACAAAAATATCCGTTATATCTTGTTTCTTCTTCGCCATTATTTCATTGCGTTTTTATAATGTGGGAAATACATAATCACAAACAATGCTGTCCAGAATATAGCACCGAATGGGAATCCGCCACCGATTTTGCTTGTCACAAAGACAGATGTCACGATGAGCATCAAAATTTGAGATATAGCATATACGTGGAATCCTTTTTTCTGTAACTTCCACATCATCAAGACTCCAACAAATGAAGCGATAAATAAAAGCATCTCAAATAAATAATATCCTCTTCCGATGGAAAAAGCTAATGATGATGCCTGAACCATCATTTCCCAACTATCACCCATCTGCTCAGCCATTTCTTCAAATACTCCTTCACCTTTGCTCATCTGATCAAACATACTTTGGAAGAAATCGTAGAAAGCAAAGGAAAAGAAATTGACAATGCCATTGTAAACTGCATTGATAAATGACAGGATACATAAAACCGTTAACATTTCCGGTCTTTTTGCTGGACCTTCCTGTTCTTCTATATTGTAATCTTCTTGATATTCCATATTATTAAAAGTTTATAGTTTAAAGTTCATAGTTAATAGTCTATTTTAGTTAAACTATCTATAAACCATCAACTATGAACTATAAACTTTATTAAATATCAACTTTATTAAATATTAACTTCGTATTGTTGTAAGAAGTTCACTGACTTAGCTATTTCTGTGTACATAACTTTGTCAGTCTTAACAAATTCAACGTGTTTGCGATATTCTGCAACGAATGCTTCGATTGCTTCTGATGATTTCAAAGGTCTTCTGAAGTCTAAAGCTTGTGCTGCATTGAACAACTCGATAGCGAGAACTCTTTCCAAGTTGTCAGCTACGCGCAATGCTTTTGTTGCTGCGTTAGCACCCATACTTACGTGGTCTTCT
>JAZLAL010000029.1:0-18160 GCA_045613185.1 Bacteroidales bacterium
AACAAGAAAAACATCCTCGCAAATAAAGTCTCAGGATTTGAAAACCCGGTCTTCATCTACCTTTTGGAAAGCATACAAAGCATCGGATTCTACGACGACTTAATAAACATTGACAACAAAAAATGTGTCAATCCTATCAGCAAAAACAGTAAAAACAAATACATCTTCGTACTGGAATCGGCATTGAAAAACGAAGACAACGACAGCATCTTCGTCATTTCATTCCAACCTTACAGAAGCACCAACTTCGAAGGATTAAAAGGAACTATCACCGTCAATTCCGACAACTGGGCAATTCAAAACATCAAAGCATCGCCATCAAAACTATCGGCGATGTATAACATAGAAATTCAGCAGCTTTACGAGAAAGTCGACGATGAGTTCTGGTTTCCGAAACAGTTAAACACCACCATCGCGACATACGACAGAGAAAAAGCGAAGAACACTAAAATTGCCAGCGCGAACGACAGCACCGCACAGCTCGCGATTTCCGCCAACGGAGGCGCGAACCTGCCCCTTCTCGGCATTGGCAAAAGTTATATCACCGACATTGAAATAAACAAAGACATCGACAAAAAAATCTTCGACAACGCCGACTTTCACATAAACGACAACGCAGCAAACGCCGACGAGACAATAAGATATTACCGTTACGAAAAACTCAGCGATGAACGTCTAGAAGCGACATACAGATTCGTAGATTCTATTCTTGATGACGCCAACATCAACCTCGACAAGATAACTTCAACATTATCATCAATGATTGAAGACGACATCCCTATCGGTTGCATCAACTTAAAAATCAGCGACTTTGCAAATTACAATATCGGCAATGGATATATGCTCGGACTAGGCATCGGAACAAACAATCGTCTGTCGAAAATATTTTCCATTGAAGGTTTCGGCGATTACTGGTTCAAGGCGAAGGAATTCAACTACGGCGGCAATGTCACTTTCAATATCATGCGTTCCCTCAAAATGAAAATCCAACTCGGCGCATATCATAAGTTCGAAAGACTAGGAAATTACGGCTTCAGGGAAAACAAGAATGTGCTTAACTCCGACAATTTCAAACATTTCTATACCAAGTCGACTTCATTAAACAACTCCATTTACGTCGATTATTCTACATATATAAACAAATACATCAAAGGATTCATCAAGTTCGGAGTGTATGACAAGACTACGGGGCAGCAGTCATATCGTCTGAGCACCATTGATTTGAAATTAAGAATCGCATTTGGCGAGAAGTTCGTCATATCTAAAGACGGATTACAAGTTAAAGGAGACGCCAACCCTGTTATTTGGCTTTCTTATCAAAAGAATCTTAAAAACGTGTTCGGCAGTCCTTACGACTTCGACAAATACGAATTTTTATTTAGAGGAAAGAAATACTCACAATACTTAGGAGAAACGTCATTGTCAACGCAATTCGGTTACATAATCGGATTAGCACCTGTAACGGACTTGTTTAATCTTTACGGAACTGGCGAGAACAAGTTCGACATCTATTGTCCAGAGAGTTTCAGCACTATGCATCCCGACGAGTTTTTCTGCGACAAATTCGCCGCATTATATTTCTCACATAACTTCAAAAATATCTTAATAGATTTTAAGAAATTCCACCCAGAAATAATAATTCTAACCAACATCGCTTGGTTTGATGGAACTCAGCAACTCAACAACTCAACAACTCAGCAACTCTATTATGAAAGCGGAATAATGATTGACAACCTCATCAACATTGGAATATCGAAATTAGGATTGGGAACTTTTTATCGTTATGGACCTTATTCCCACGAAAGCACTTGGGATAATTTCGTCTTTAAAGTCGGTATTGAATTCAGTTTATAAGGCTTCAGGATTTTAAATAATTTCATAAAAAACCTCAGAACATTTTAAATTCTGAGGTTTTGTGTTTCTTAATTTCTGAAGTTTTATCAAAACGCCAATTTACTTTGAATTTCCACAAATTCTTCTTGAGAAAGTTGGAGTTTAGGGCGTTTAAAATCAAGGTCGCCTTCTTTTTGCATTGGTACGAGGTGAATGTGAGCGTGAGGCACTTCGAGGCCAATAACAGCTACACCAACCTTTGTACAAGGAATAGCTTCTTTAATTTTAACAGCTATTTGCTTAGCGAAAACCATCATTTCTGCGAGATCATTATCTTCTATATCGAAGATATAATCTGTTTCTTTCTTAGGGATGACGAGAGTATGACCTTTCATCAAAGGATTGATATCCAAGAAAGCGAAAAACTTATCGTTTTCTGCTATTTTATAGCAAGGTATTTCGCCGTTTATGATTCTTGAGAAGATAGTTGCCATAACTTAACGTGTTATTTCAATTATTTCAAACATCACCTTACCAGCAGGCACTTGTATTTCAACTTGGTCACCTACAGATTTGCCGAGCAATCCTTTAGCGATTGGAGAAGTGACAGAAATCTTATGATTTTTGAGGTCAGCTTCTTTTTCTGGAACGAGAGTATAAGCCATGATGGCGTTAGTTTTCAAGTTCTTAATTTTCACTGTTGAAAGCAACAAAGCCTTTGAAGTATCTATTTTAGATTCATCAATTATGCGAGCGCTCATAATTAATTGTTGAAGTTCAACTATTTTCATTTCGAGGTGTTGTTGAGCTTCTTTTGCAGCATCATATTCGGCATTTTCTGAAAGATCTCCCTTATCACGAGCTTCAGCAATTGCCTGAACGATCTTTGGACGTTCCTCTAGAATAAGACGATCCAATTCATCTTTTAATTTCTGAAGTCCAGCCTGTGTAAAATATTCAATTTCAGCCATAATATATGATTTATTTAATTTAAGAAAAAAAAGAAAGAGACCCTTACCGAGATAAGGGCCCTTTCGTTAAATCTGTATGCAAAGATACGAATTATTTTTTAATCAGCGTCTATCTTTTAGAAAATAATTCTTGCACCTATTGTATGTGTACCATTCCAGTGAGCTGTTTGTTGGAATGAGTAGTCAATAGAGACTTTCATATTTTCGCTAAGAGGAGCTTGTACTGAAGCACCAGCTGCGAGACCTCTGTTAACGTTAGTACAGTCATCTAATTCGATGTCACTCCAGATACCTTGTTCTAATGTATAAGAAGCGCGGAGTACTAAATATTCTTTCAAAGATCCTTCAAGACCTAATGTAACTTGGTCTTTTGAGAAAGAGTTTGAAGTGAAGTTACCAGCTGCTGTAAGACGATAACCATTTGCGAAGTTAAAGTCGTAAGCTGCAGCAATATTTAATTGAGTTGGTAATTCGAATTGGTCTGCACGATGGATAACAGTAAGTGAAGATCCCCAGAATGAACCTGGTTGAGCTTTGAATGTAAGACCGTCACCTTTGTAAATCATGGTAGGTCCGATGTTTTTCAAAGTGATACCGAAGTGAATGTTATCTGTGATACCTGTTACATATTGGATACCAGCGTCTAAAGCAACACCTGTACCTGTCATATCTGAAATAGATTCGCTTATGATTTTCAACACGAAACCTGCATGAATACTATTTGAGAATGATTTTGCAACAGCCACATTAATATTCATCAAACTAGGTTTGAATGTACCTAATGTAAGGTCTGGGTTATCTTCTGTTGTTCTATAGATTTCACCTGGGCTGAATGACATAACATAAAGACCGGCTACCACTGTTTCAGAAACGCGTGCTAAGAAACCGAATGAATATGCATTAACTTCAGAACCTTTCAACCAGTTAGTATATGAGAAGTTCAAATCTATGGAGTTAGTTGCAGTGATACCTGCAACGTTACCCCACATAGCTTCAACGCCATGTATTTTTGACATACCGGCATTAGCCCAACCAGCTGATGATGCCCAAGGATTGATTAACAATTCTGTAGCGCCTGCTTGACCAGACCTATCCTTATTACCTGCGAATGCTGTATTGCTATATCCTAATACTAAGATAGTCAAGCTTACTATAACGATAGATTTAAATAACTTTTTCATGATCGTACTTTTTAATTTTGTTCGCATAATAATTAGAATGTATTTAAGTCAACTTGACGCATAGCCGCATAGAACTTAACTGTCTTTTCATTGCCTGTTGTATTATCCTTAACGTGAATGATATAGAAACCACTTGCGATAGGAGTATTAGCAAAGTTAGTCAAATCCCAATCAATTGATGTAACACTAGAATCTTTCTTGAACTGACGAATCTTAGCTCCATTAACAGTGTAGATTGTAATAACGCACTTTTCAGGAACGTTTGCAATCTTAACTTTATGTGTAAGAGCATTGTCTTCGTATGATGAGAATGCGTAATATGGATTAGGAACAACTGTTACTATATCAAGATCACTCTTAGCTTTTTCAAGATCTTCTACAACTGCGCCACAACCTGCTGTTGAGAATGTATAGTAAGGCTTATAACCTTCATGATTAATTGTATCATATAATTCTGTATACAATTCTGAAACAGTATCAATTGGGAAGTTGCCATAACCTGATCTATAAGGTGTTGCTACGCGAACTGAAATTGTTACAGGGTTACCTTCTTGCAACCATTCTTTTCCTTCAATTGGCATTGGCATACCTGTCCAAAGTGGTTGTCCCCAGAATGAAGTATAGAATACACCTTTAAGTGAAGATGATGGAGCTTTTTCAATAGCTACTAATGTGTTGTACAAATATGCACCCGCATCATAAGCTGGAGATTTGAAAGGAATTTGATAATTCTTATTTCCTAAAAGACCTGCATCGTTCATTGGGAAAATGTAAACGAAGTGTTTACCACCCATAACTGGTGTATTGTCGATAGCATCAAATAATACTGGGTCTGAAAGCTGAGCTATAGGAGCTGACAATACTGTTGTTTCCTTCAATGCTGGTGGGTTGAACATCATGTCACGACCATTTAATTCTGGGTAATATGAGTCTTCACCATAACACATGTTAAGACGTGCACCTGTTTCAACATCGATTGCATATCCTGGGAACCAACCCATACCATTTGCAGCGATATAGTTAGGATCTTCTGGATTGTCACTTGCGGCCATTGTCATAGATTCACATGGATTACCATCTTTATCGATTGATGGAGCTCTACGCAATGTGAAGCTTGGAGCATTACCTTCTGTTAATCTTTCATCTAAGCCCATTTCAAAAACTGGACAACGTGTCCATTTTGACTTATCTGATGTCAAAACGATATCTATTGAACCTAATCTTCTGAAAATACTATCTATTCTAGCGCTAGCTTTGTATAATGGACCTGGTACGAATTGACCTGTATTTCTTGAGTTATTAGTCAAAAGTAATGGTGCCCATGTACCTTCAGCAATACTTTCGTAGGCTTCATTTTCGTCATAAGGAACAGATGCGCCTTTAGCATATGGATCTGATGATACCATATAGTCATTGTTTGGTGCTGATCCTTGGTCACCATACATACCTGAACGAATCCAGTTAAGTGCAGACGCTGGCATATTGTCATCATCTCTAATACCGCTTAACCATTTATTTGAACTATCTGCATATTTAACATAAGAAGTAATCAAACCATTATTCTTAGCAAGAATTTTTTGAATTGTCTTTGCTTGACCAGTTTCATCACTACTATCTATGTATTTACCTACAGGTATTGGACCCAATAACCATGGTTGGTGGATAGTTACAGAAATACCTCTTTCTATGAATATCTTTTCTGTTTGTAATTCTGATGTATTGTCAGCTTCAAATACTTCACCTGTATTCAAGTCTTTCAAGAACCATTTGAAAACAGTCTTTGATGCTGTGTCACCCAAAAGTGCATTATCACCAGTTACATTTGTCATAAGTTTAGTTTCAAACTCATCAAACCAAATTGCGTATTCTGTTGATACAACGTTTAATGGGTCAACAACTTTAACATCAATAGGGCCATAACCAGCTTTATATGTTGGGTGGTAAACTACTGGATAATCAGGATCACCGAAAACAACATTGCTGTTTGCTGGACCTTTACTCATAATTTCATCAATTGATTCTTGTGTCAACTCAAGTTGATTACCACCATTACCTAAACCGCTCCAACGAGTGATTGGTAATTTATCACCATAGTTAGAATTAACTACAGTACCATTGATAATCTTGTGAGGAACTGCTGAATACAATTTAATATTCTTACGACCTGCTAAATAAGGTGTTTTTTGACCGAACAAAGCGATTGGGTTGTTAGCATCGATTTCATAATCTTGATAATTATTATAGGCATAAGAAATTGCCATATAGTAATATGTCTTATGGTTAATCAAGTTAACGTCACCTGTTGTTGTGAAAGCATCTTGTGTAAGAACAAATGTACTCTTAATACCATTGTCGGCGCCTTCAACCATTAATGTTGGGACTGAAGCTTGTAAGTTGTCATCATATACATAATTTATGATTTCAGAAACACCATTCTTAACGTCACATTGGTAAACTATACGAGCCTTGCTGATGTCATCAAGTTCATCAACGTTAACATCTTTGTTAGCCAATTGGTAAACGATATAACCTTCGAAACGGTATGTTGAGTCGTTACGTTGTGTTGAATCCAAAGCATTTGGACCACAGATTTGTGAATCTATTTCTGTGTATGATTCACCTACGTTGTTTGAATTTTCTGAATTAGAAATATAAACTATGAGTTTTCTGTCGAGTTCACGGAATGTGAGATCTGGAGCATCAGGACCATCAAGAACGTCGAAGCAGTTATCAAACATTGCTTGACATTTATCGTCAACGCGACGTAATAATTCTACAGAAGCCCAAGCTGTACCAGCTGATGAACGAGCCCATGGCACACCAAAAGTAATGTAGTTAACAGCACCTGGTTTCAATGTGAAAGGACCAGCTGATTGCATAAAACGACGGTCACCGACAGGGTTAGGAGCGCCTTCATTACCAGTTTCTTCACTCCAGTAACCATTAAAGCCTGGTTCAACACCGCCAGTACCCCAGTTACATGGGTCTGAATCGAATGGGAACATGAAGTCACAAGCAACACCATCAACTACGCCTGGGTGTCCAGGAACAGCGTCACCACCATAGTGCATTTTGTCACCATTTTTCCAAATACCTCTAAGGAATTGGTAATATTCAGCAGCTTTATCAGGGTCACCATTATCACCTACTGCATTGTTGTGATAAACGAAACGACGCATACCAAAACGTTCATCATCAATAATACCATTACCGAAGTTAACACCATTGATGCTTTCGTCACAATTTTCACCTGTAATAGGGTCATATTTAGGGTTATCGATACCATCTGGATCCAAGTATGGACCTTGGAAGAAGTCAACACCTACTGCAGGAGGGTTTGCACCATAAGCTTCTGGTTCACCTGTACCGTCGATGTTTGTACCATTATAACCATAACCTAAACCGCGGCTAACGTCACAACCGACAAAGTCGTCTCTTGAATAACCAAGGTCAACGTCTGTCCATGGTGAGAAGTAAGTATTTGTCAAGGTATAAGTTGAACGGTTAATGATTTCATAGCTGTAGAAAGTCATGTTATTGATTTCGTCATTAGTAGCGAAAGCAAAAGCTTGAGCTCTAATTTCCAAACCGATAGCAGAACCACCTGTTTCTGTGTGAGCATTACCTTTATCATTGAAAACCCACCAAATAGTTTGGTCACCTTTGATAACTTGGTCAGCTAAGATAGAACCTTTTACAGAACCTTCTCTTTCTTCATCCATTGTTGGGATTTGGCTATGACAAAGTTCATTGTCAACGTCATAATATGGATAATCACCTTTAGCTGGGTCATATTCGCCATCTTTGTCTCTATCGTAGAAAGGAGCGAGATAATGACTCATACCTCTACTTTCATCACCATGAGCTGGCCAATTAGCGATTGAAGATGGAATTTCTGCACCCATAAACTGACCTGTGACAGGGTCACAGTTAGCAATAAAATCATCTACTTCAGCGCGAGTGATATTATACATTTTATCATATTCCATACATGTTACAGGGTCGATAGATGCAGTACCATCTATAGTAAGAGGACCTGTCCAGAAATCGTTACCTGTTTGACGGAAACGGATAGCGGCACACTTTAATTGTTGGTTAATGTCGAGACCAGCAATCCATAATGAACCTGCATATAATGAAGTTGAAGAACTGTTAGCTGGGATATAATATTTAGCTCCTGTACCACCAGGTAAATCCCACCACATGTCACCACCAGCATTAACACGCACTCTCGCATTGTTGATATTCAACCATGCAAATGTAGAAGACGGTGTACAACCTGCAGTTGTACCTCTAAGAGTACGAGATTTTTTATCAGCCATTTTGACTTTCTCGGCTCTTACTTCTGTCACATTCAAAAAGAGAAATGCAACAATTAATAAACGAATAATAGTCTTCATATTTTCAGTAATTATTTATTCTGTTAGAAGTTAAAGATTACACCAAATCTAATCTGACGTGGTTGTGAATAGTTACCAGGATGATTAACGTACAAGCTATAAAGATCTCTATAAGCTTGAGGATCTCTTTGTGAGTTAATTTCACGTTGCCATTCTGGGGCTGTCAAATAACCATCATCATCTGGGTTACCTGTTGCAGCGTAAACGCCCATGATGTTTTTAGAGTTCAAGAGATTCAATATTTGGAAGTAAACATTCATATATGCATTACGTCCGTTTTCACCATTTTTACCACCAAGTTTCAAATTGATATCCTTGTCAATACGGAGGTCGAAACGGAATGACCATGGAAGACGTGAACCATACATTGAACCATCCAACAAGTTTGTTGATGGAGAAATTGGTGATGTAATGTTTGAAGCTGCAGTATAAGGAGTACCTGAACCACCATTAACTGTTAAGCTAGCACCTGTATTAGTTAACCAATTGATAGGTTTCTTACCTGATTTTTCACGTTTTGTAACAGGTCCGTTATAATCTTTTCCTTCACCGAAACGATAGTCAAGAACAATATTAAATTGGTGACGACGGTCCCAAGGCATTGGGAATGTTGAACGTAAGTTAGGAACACCAGCAGCGATCAATGATGCCATTGTTGATGTACTTGCACCTGTTGCATTTGAGAATTGTAATGTGTAACTTGCACGCAAACGAACATTACCTGTTCTACGCAAGTCGTATGATGCTGTAAGACCCTTAACTGTACTAAAGTCTAAGTTACTATATGATGTATAATCTTTAGGATAAGCACCTGTGTAACGATATAACTGAATCATGTTACGAATTTCACGGTAGTATCCTGTGATTGTCATTGATGATGAATTAGTCAACTTTTGTGTAAAACCTAATTCATAGTCAATTGTTTGTGATGGCTTCAATGATGGATTATTGATAGCACCACTGATTTGATCAAAGTAATAGTAATTATAAACATTAGTATAGTTATTACCTGGACGTTGTGTCAAAACGTCATAGTGAGCAAAGAACAAAGCTTCATCAGAGATTGGGAATGAGAATGAAATACGAGGCATTACACTCCATTGTGGATCATAATCTTTGAAAGAAGTTGTATTTATTTTACGTTGTGATGGATCTGTCAACCATGGAGAGATACCGCTACCTTTATCCAATGTTGTAGGGTCACTGATTTCTCTACCATCTGCATCATACCAAACGTTATTGTTACGATAACCAACGACTTCTGTGATTTCATCTACTTTGTTTACATAGAGAGCGAAATCATCGCCAATATTATCAGGAACGTCAACTTCTGTACCATTTTGAAGAGTGATTACGCCATTTTTAGCAACATCACCAACTGTTTGGTAATCATAGAGGATATAAGGATCCTTGATAACTTTTTGGTTAGCGTCGAAACGGTCAACACGAACACCAACGTTGAAGATAAGATCTTTGAAAGCGAATTTATCTTGGATGTAACCAGCCATATAGATAGGTTTGAATGTACCTACAGGACGTGTATAGTTACCATTTTCGTCAACTTCTGTGAAGAAGTCTTCAAAAGTTGGTTGACCTTTAATCTTATTACCTTTATAGTCATAACCATAGTATGATACATATGAATTACCATCTTGTGTTAATTCATCTGGAGTAAACATGCTGATGTCGAAACCATCTGCCAATGTTGCTGTATGCATTACACCATTCTTATCATAATATTGGATTGTGTTGTCGTTGAAATCGTATGAGTCGATATTGATCCAGTCTAAGCCATTAACATCGAGGCCTAAAGCTTCACGAAGGTTTTTATCGAATTGATATTGTGAAGCTTCGTCATATCTTCTGTAGTAACGGATTGTATCAACGAAACCGTCATAGCTTACAACTTCTGGATTAGCAATATCCAACTGTTGAATATGGAAGTTAGCCAAGTTTCTCATCAAGTACCACATACGGTATCCGCTGATACCGTAGCTTCTGCTATTACGTTGTTCGTATTGGAGACCGAGTTTAATTTCATGGTTACCAATTGTCATAGCACCAGAGAGGTTAACATTGAACTTATCAGACTCGCCATATGAATAGTTTGTTTGGATGCTACCAGGAACTGCATACATACCATAGATTGCAGAAGGACCGTCACCATTCAAGAGAGCACCACCGAGTTGGAGGTCTGTGAAGTTTTGGTAGTGTCCGAGTGGGTCTGTATATAAGTCATAATACAAAGATGTATAGTTTGAAAGCAAAGGATTCTTATCTGATGCTTGGAATTGTACCAATGTATCATAGTCCCAAGATGTAGTTGCCCATACATTGTTATAATACTTTGTAGCGCCTGTTGCTGGGTCTGTAACTGCTATTGTTGTGTCAGCGAAACCATATGAAGGAGTTTTGTATATGGTATATTTACCGAGGTAACCATAATCCCATACATTATTCCAATGGTCTGGGTCGCCAGCTTCGCTATTGTAGCGTTCATAGTCAACTTGCAAGCTATAGTAGAAGTTTTTAATCAAAGATGTGCTTTCTTGTGGAGTTGGGAATCTTTGAGTGAAACGTCCATAAACGCGCCAAGTTTTATATGCGCTAACAGCATTCTTGTCATAGTTAAAGTAAGCGCTGCCTCTGTTATAAGAATTGCCCTTACCCATGTTAAATGTACCACCGAAAGTCAAGTTGATAGTTTCAGTTGTACGAACGTTGATATTACCTGCGAAGTTAGCGCTCCAGCCTGAGGTGTTTTGAGAGTTTTTAATATACTCCATTGAACCCATTCTGGTGTACTCTCCATTGAGGTAAGTACCAGCACCTGATCCTGATACGCGGATAGGATTTGTTTTAAGGAATTCCAACCATTCATCTGTTGCTTTGTAGTGACCTACAGCTGACAAAGCACCATCGCGGTGGTAGTTAACTTCTCCTGACAAGAAGAAACCGAGCAAAGCTGTTTCGCTGTGTTTGCCTTTGATCAACGGACCTTGTACGTTGAGACCTGCTCTGCTATGGCCGTAGCCATCCAATAATTCAGATGTTTCCATTTCGATACCAGCACCAAATGTTCTTGAAGGGCCTTTGGTTGTCATGTTGATGATACCACCAGTAGCGTCACCATACATAGCTGGAAGACCTGAGAGAAGAACTTCAACTTGGTCGATAGCGGATTGTGGAACAGATGCAGAACCGATAACACGAACGCCGTCAACATAGTAAGTAGCACCATCACGGGCACCACGCATGTTACCAGCTTCACCGTCGCTTGAGAAAACACCACCAACACTAGCTGCAACAGCTGATGCAGAACGTTGAGGCATCTTAGCAATTTCTTCTGCAGTAATAGTAGCACCACCAGATGTGTTATCCTTTGAAATCAAAGGCACCTTGTAGTCTACAATCTCAACAGCATCCAACATTTCTGTTTGCATGCTCATACGCACATCCTGGAAAGTAATCTTGTTAGCAGGAATAACAACACCTTTCATAACGAAAGTATTGTAACCAACGAAGGTTGCTTTCAAGTCGTAGGTTCCCGGAGGAATAGGGTTGATGTCATAGTTGCCATCAAAGTCAGAACTGGTACCACCCACCTGTGTACCACCGTTTTCCAAAACGATGTTAGCAAATGGAATTGGTTCTCCTGTGTCTTTGTCGACAACCGTACCTTGAAGTCGTCCGACTTGTGCAAGTGCTAACGACCACGATGTCAGCACTATACAAAGGGTAAATAGTAATTTTCTTAACATACCTTAAAATTTTATGTTATACTACTCAATTGTTCGTTAAAAGGAGTTCAAAGATACGATAAAAATCTAAACAAATTGAAGATTTTTTTATTTTAGAAAAAATATTTTTCAACATCCAAAAAGCAAGTCTGATTAACATGTTGTACGTTAACATATTAATTATGTATACATATATTAATTATGTGCACAAAAAAAACATCTTTTATTCACATTTTTCTACATTTATGTGAACAAAAGATGCTATCCTTAAAAAAACAATTTATAGTATTTTAGAGATTATTTATTATTTCTAGAATTCTCTCTTTTTTACGTTTTGAAACAGGGACTTTCGTATCATCTGTCATCACAACCATCATTTCGTCTTTTATGAAATTCTTTATACACCTCATATTAACCAGGTGAGACTTATGAGTTCTAACGAAATCATACTCTTCTAGTTTCTGTTCCATATCCTTTAAAGTCTTGCTGACCATAAGGTTTGTTCCATCCTTAAAGAAAATTATCGTATAGTAATTATCTGATTCACACCTTATTATATCGTCTACATCTATTAAATGTATTTTATCTGTTGTAGAAAGACTTATTTTTCTGACAACCAATTGTTCTGGATCAAGATTTTTCAAAAGGCTGTCGTACTGTTTTTTCAATGTCTTCTTATATTTAGCCTCCTTAACTTTTTCAACAGCTGCCACCAATTCCTTAGGATCTATAGGTTTAAGAATATAATCTAAAGCATCGTGTCTTATCGCTTTGATAGCGAATTGTTCATATGCGGTAATAAATACCACTTCAAAATCCACATTATCAATGGAAGTCAACAATTTGAAGCCACTACCGCCAGGCATTTCTATATCAAGGAATACCAAATCAGGACGAAATGTCTCTATCATATTCTTTCCTGAAACAACATCATCAGCTTCTGCGCAAACCATCACATCTTGGCAATACTGAGCCAGCAATGATTTCAAAACCTTGCGAGCCATTTCTTCATCTTCGACAATAACACATCTTATCATAATACTTCTTTATTTTTTTAATCATAAAAACTAATGACGATATTAACTCTAGTTCCTGATGCTACGCCATTATCATCATATAAATCAACGACTTCAACACTAAAATCATCATTTGATATTTTAGTCAATGTCTCAAGACGTTTTCTGGTGATACTCATTCCATAAGATTTATGCGAAGCACCTCTCTCCTGTTTCATTTTCTCTGAATGCTTACGACCAACGCCATTATCTTCAACCACACACAACAATTTATCTTCAGAAAGTTTTGAAAATCTAATACTTAAGAAACAATTATCTTTCTTAGGTACAAGTCCGTGAATTATAGCATTCTCAACAAAAGGCTGCACAATCAAAGGTGCTATTTCTATATTTTTGGCATCCACGTCAGGATCAACATCTATTTTATAGTTAAATCTATTGCCCAAACGCATAAATTCCAATTGCAAATAAAGGCTAACAGCTTCTATTTCATCAGCCAATGTAATATAACGTTCATTTGAATTATTCAATATTCGTCTCATCAATTTTGAGAAACTCGACAAATAGCTGACAGCATTTTCAATATCACTATTCAATATATACTGCTGAATACTATTTAATGTATTAAAAATAACATGTGGATTCATTTGTAACTGAAGCGTTTTCTGTTTCAATTGTAACATTTGCGCCTCAAGTTCCGTTACGATACGTTTTTGTTCACGTTTCTGGTTTACAATCTTATTTCTTTGTCTAACAACAATATATATTATAAATACCAACAATAATACAACAAATATATTGAAAGAAGTTCTTTGATACCATGCAGGATGAATTATTATCGTCAATTCCACTGGTTCTTCTGTCCATTTATTAACTTCGTTTGCGGCTTTTATTTTAAATACATACGTTCCAGGACGTACCTTATTATAATCCACATAATGATGACTCGAGTTATAATACTGCCATTCATTATCATAGTTATCAAGCATATACGAATACTTAACCATATTCTTTCTCAATAAGTTCAAGGTAGCAAATTCTATTTCAAAAGAATTGTATTTATACGACATATGAATGGTGTCGCCATGAGAAAGATAACGATATTTTTTACCATTACTGGTCAGCAATTTAGTTATAACAACTTTAGGTGTCGTTGTTTCCAACTGAATTTCATCAGGTTTAAAATAATTAAAACCATTAAATCCACCAAAAAACACATAACCATTCTTACTTTTCAAGAAAGCATTCGGAGAAAACTCATTGCCTTGCAAACCATCACTGACATCATAACTCGTTGTTTCTCTTGTCGCTATATTATATTTCATAATACCTTTACTCATACTTGCCCAAAGATAACCATTGTTGTCTGGAACAATAGCATAAACCATAGTTCCGATATCGCCTATTATCTTAGATGCCTTGAACTGTTTTTTGTTTGGCGAAAACGCCAACATACCATTAGAATATGAGCCTATATAATAACGTCCGTCCTCACCTTCCACGATATCAAAGAAACCATTATTTTTAACAACATCATTCTGTGTCAAAGAATCTGGCAGACAATAAGTTGTAAAATCATCAGAATCATAATTATATTCCGCCAAACCATTTCCTGTTGTAACATATAAGGCTTCATTATCGAGCAACAAATCAAATATGTCGTGATTTGGGATAGCATTTATATCATTTTTACGAGGAATATAAAACACATGCGTTTTGTCTTTCAAATTTATGCGGCACAAGCCCATATTCGTTGCAACCCACATATTGTCATATTTATCTTTAACAGTACCTCTGACAACCGCATGTTTCAGTTTACTTATATTATATTTTTCAGCAATATCAATAATTTTATCTTCCTTAATATCATATACATACAAACCGTCATTACGAGTTCCAACCCAAATACAGTTATTTTCATCAAGATAGAAGTTATATACATACAGAGATTCAAAATAATTTTCCTTAGAATTAAAAAAGGATTTGAAATCTATTATTGATTTATCATTAACATTAAATACCTTAATGCCTGACTCTGTGCCAACAAGAATATTATTTTCCTGCATTTCAAGAAAACAATTTATTGAAAGCATTGCACCATTTTCATAAATACTTACTGTTGAGAATTTTGCAAGATTATTTTCAAAACGATTCAGGCCTGTAAAAGTCGCTATCCAAACAGAGCCTTGCTCATCTTTATATATATCATAAATATAATTCTCAGATATAGCATTTATCTTATTGAACTTTGATATATGTATAGCAGTATTATCTTGATAATTATAAACATACAATCCATTAGTACATGTACTAATCATCACTTCCTTATCGGTAAACGGAATTATATTCGAAATATCTAATTTCAATGACTTATTGCTAGTCAATGCATTAAGATCTATTCTTTTAATATTTCTGCTTTTCGCATCTAAAACACAAAATCCATTGGATGTTCCGACAAATAACATTTCATCAGAAACCTTGCATATACACTTCAGATCATTATCAGGCAATGAATTTTCATAATTTCCGAAGTAATTAAAATGTCTTAACGACTGATTTTCATCCTGATAAATCACAAGACCATTGGATGTAGCCACCACCCAGGAATCGTTACAATCGACATGCTCTACACAACGCACCTCATAATCAGGGGAATAATTATTTATTCTAGAAATCTTAAATTTTTTTGTTTTAAGATTGTATACGGAAGTTCCGCCTTTAGTGCATATTACAACTTTCCCATTAATAGGTTTGCTGATGGAAAAGATATGATTATCAGGAATTACAAGAGAATCACTTTCCACAAAAAAGTTCGTTGTATTTTTATTCTTTATATCATATATACAAAGTCCCTTTTCTGTTCCTACAAAAAGAGTATCGCCGACAGGACAAATATCTGTTATTGTTGCATTTATGATTCCGTCTATTTGATTATATTCTTCAAAATTATAGCTATCGTATGAGTTCAATCCGCGTTTCGTACCGAACCACATCATACCATTTTTATCTTGAGCGATAGCTGTAACTATATTCGTACTGAGATAACTATGCGACACATTGTTTGTTGCGATATCTTTATTTAAAATATAAGACGACAAACTATTATCCTGCCCAGATAATTTATTAACAACAATCAAGGCAACAATAAATAAAACAATATGTTTCACTCTGTCAATCATGGTCTTACATCACTAACGCCATCTATAATCATAGCATCATCAGCTTTATTAACACAAGCTGATTTTTTCTTAGACTTAAATAATGAGTAACAATGTTTCTTTTTACGCACAGGCGTATTTTCCATACTAATTTTCTCGTTTCTCTTCATTTCTTCTTGAACAGCCTTCGTCTGTCTTTCAAAATGTTCTCGTTTCAGTTTCTCATATTTTTCTTCTTTTTCATTTTCATTTTTCAAATTTTCATTCATATTATTCGAATGAGTTGGTATCACAACTTCTTCAGTTTGATCTCCCGTTGTATTTTTAGTAGAAGAACATGAATAAAAAAATACATTTAACAACAATAAAACCAATAAGATAATACGTTTTTTCATAGCAATAAATGTTATACTTTTCTTTTTTTCTAAAAATTAAACAAATATATTGTATTTTTGTTTTCAAGTTATGAAAAAATTTTGGGTCATATTAGTTTTTCTTTTAGGCGCCTTATCTTGCGATGATACGCCTTTCAACCCTAACACTCCGGATGTTTATATCAACTTCGAGATTTATCCTAATTCCACGATGTATTATGAATTAAACACCATCGCTGGATGGATGTATGTTAACGCGCCTTGGCCAAGTCGAGGCATTATCATCTACAGATATTCTATGGATGAATTCAAAGCTTATGAGCGTCAGTCGCCCAACGAACCGGATTATTGCGGCGAGAACTCACGACTGATAGTTGAATTTCCTTTCGTCATCGACACTTGTCTCGATGTAAAATACAGTATATTAGACGGTTCTATTTTTACACAAGGCTATCAAGGTTATCCTCTGATTGAATATAGAACACAATATGACGGACACACTCTGAGGGTTTTTAATTAGGAACTAAGGAATTGAGGAACTAAGGAACTAAGGGTATGAAGGTATGAGGAGTTAAGGAACTAAGGGATTCCTCAATTCCTCAATTCCTCAATTCCTCAATTCCTCAATTCCTCAATTCCTCAATTCCTCAAATCCTCAGTTCCTCAAATCCTCAGTTCCAAAAAAAAGCGGTCAAATTGACCGCTTTTTTTAATATCTGTAAATATCTGACTTGTAAGGACCGTCGACTGAAACGCCGATGTAATCTGCTTGTTCTTGTGTGAGTCGTGTCAACTTAACGCCGATTTTTTCAAGGTGTAATCTAGCGACTTCTTCATCGAGATATTTTGGCAAGCAGTAGACATCAACTGGATAGTTGCCTCTGTTTTTCCATAAGTCTAACTGAGCTAATGTTTGGTTTGTGAATGAGTTACTCATCACGAAGCTAGCGTGACCTGTAGCGCAGCCGAGGTTAACCAAACGACCTTCTGCCAAGATGAATATTGAGTTGCCATTAGGCAAGATATATTTATCGACTTGTGGTTTGATATTGACTTTCTTAACGCCTTCGAGTCTTTCCAAAGCAGCGACTTGAATTTCATTGTCGAAGTGACCGATGTTACATACGATAGCTTGGTCTTTCATCTTGAGCATTGACTCGAGAGTAACGACATCGCGGTTACCTGTACATGTAACGTAGACATTACCTTCTGCCAAAGCTTCTTCAATTGTTGTGACTTCGAAGCCTTCCATTGCAGCTTGGAGAGCGCAGATTGGGTCGATTTCTGTCACGATAACTCTTGCACCGTAAGAGCGCATTGAGTGAGCGCAGCCTTTACCAACATCGCCATAACCGAGAACGACGACGACTTTACCAGCGAGCATAACGTCAGTAGCGCGTTTGATACCGTCAGCCAATGATTCGCGGCAACCATATAAGTTATCGAATTTTGATTTTGTAACGCTGTCGTTAACATTGATAGCTGGA
>JAZLAL010000030.1:0-2756 GCA_045613185.1 Bacteroidales bacterium
AACAAATTTTATCAAGTCGGAACCGTCGCTTTCTCCTTCGATGGCTAATCTTGCTGCTTCAAATGCTTCTGGTTCAATATTTTCTTCAGCGATTATAGCATTAGGATTTATGATTACATAATCCAATCCTTCTCTTTTTGCAAGATGTACGAATACAGAATTCAAAAGGTTTCTCACAGCGGTATTGCCTCTGAAAGCGAATGAAAGATTACTTACGCCGCCTGTAACGTGTGTTCCTAAATTCTGGTTTATCCAACGTGTAGCAAGGATATAATCTCTGCCGTAATATCTGTGTGTCTCGATTCCAGTGCAGATTGTCAATACGTTAGGGTCGATGAGAATATCGTCGACATCAAAACCGACAGATTTTGCCAACTTAACTAATCTTTCTGCTATCTCTATTTTTCTTTCGTAAGTATCAGCTTGACCTTGTTCGTCAGCGAGCATCAAGATGATTTTCGTTCCGAGGCGGAAGAACTCTGTCGCTCTTCTGAGGAATTCTGTCTCGCCTTCCTTCAAAGATATTGAGTTGACGATAGGTTTCACCATCGAGCTCTTCACGCCGAGCACCAAAGTGTCGAAGTCAGATGAGTCAATCATCGTTGGAGTGAATGCCACTGATGATGCCGACAACAGTTCGATGAAGTCTTTTATCATGGAAGCTTCGATGTCGGGATGGTCGAAGCAAACGTCGAGGACATCAGC
The DNA here is from genome assembly GCA_045613185.1 of Bacteroidales bacterium. Classification (GTDB taxonomy): domain Bacteria; phylum Bacteroidota; class Bacteroidia; order Bacteroidales; family F082; genus Limimorpha. Next base: position 706 of record JAZLAL010000030.1, read on the forward strand.
TTTTGACTCCACTTGTGATACAGCTATTGACACTGCGTCTTGTAAATTTTCGTTAACAAGTTCTCTAAATTTCTTAGAGCCTGCGACATTACATCTCTCGCCAATGACGCTAAATTTCTTATGTATTTCTTGTTGAGGGATAAGTCTCGGAGCTATTCCTTCTACAGCATTTTTTATCGTTTGAATATGTTCAGGTGTTGTGCCGCAGCAACCGCCGATGAGGTTTATGCGACCTTCTTTTGCGAGGCGGTTAGCCCTTCTGTTGAAATCGGCGCACGACTCTGTATATCTTCCGTCGAGGTCAGGGAGTCCGGCATTTGGATATAAAGAGATATGAGTAGGAATATCCTGAAGTTTCAACACCAACTCGGCTGCTCTCTCAAAACCGAATCCGCAGTTCAAGCCGAACGACAATGGCTTAGCGTGTTTTATCATCTGCCATACGATGTCGACAGTGTGACCTGACAAGAGATTGCCTTGTTCTGTGAGTGTGACAGAAACCATCAACGGAACGTCGTCTGTGGTGAGATTCAAGTCTGAAAGTGAAGCGAGATAAGCGTAGACAGCAGCTCTTATGTTCTTCGCATCGAAGCATGTCTCGACTAAAACCAAGTCGACGCCGCCTTTGATAAGTGATGAGATTTGTGCTTTGTAAGAATCTGCCATCTCATCGAATTCTATGGTTCTCAACGACAACGACTGCGATGTAGGACCGACGGAACCTGCAACAAAAATGTCGCGATTGAATTCAGCAGCGACTTCCTTAGCATTCTTGGCTGCCAACACATTGAGATTATCTATCTCTTCTTTTGTATAACCATGCTTCAAAAGTTCGAGATAAGAACAGTTGAAAGAGTTTGTCGAAATGACGTCGGAACCTGCTTCCACATACGAGCGATGCACTCTCTTGACGAGTTCGCTGTTTGTCGCGTTTAAAGGTTCGTATGGCGACAACAATGTGTTGTCCATTCTCTGAATCTCAGTGCCGAAAGCACCATCTAAAACCACTATCTTTTCTGAAAGAATCGTTTCGAGCTGTTTTCTTCTTGACATTTGTCCCATAGAGTATATTTCAAAAACATAGTAAGATATTGATAAGCACTATGTTTTAAGTTCATATTTATATATAAAAATAAATATGCAAAGATACAAAAAAGTCAACAGACTATAGACAACAGACAACAGATTTTTTTGAACCCTGAACTTTGAACTTCGAACTAAGAACATTGAACTCTGATAGCAAACTGTCAACTTTCAGTTTTAATTTTTTAAATTTCGCCGGCTCTTAAATGACCGACGGGAATAAATTAAATAAGTTCAGCAAAAAATCCTCTGTCGCTCCTACGGAGCTTTGATAATCGGACGGTCGCTGTTTGCAGGCGCTGCGTGCTTCGCACTGCACACCTGCCTATATTCTGCCGTCCCTATCGGGACTAATTTTGAATAAAATCGCTCCGTGATATTTTTTGAGGTCAATTATGGCGTGATATTTTAATCTCTCAATTGTGGATTTAAGGTTTTATGTTAAAAATTTCAAAAAACACATACGGTTAAATAAATTCTATATCATTTGCAATGAGAACCCCAAAAAAGCACCGTAGGTGCGATAGAATATAGGCAGGCGATGAAGTCGGGGCTCCTACGGAGCTTTAAAGACCATCTGGATGTAGTGTACAGGCGTGCCGTGCTTCGCACTGCACACCTGCCTATATTCTGCCGTCCCTATCGGGACTTATAGTTCAAAATCCTACATCGGGTCCACATCAATCTGTATCTTCACCGACTTGAAGTCGTTGTTATGCTTGAAGTCTTCTATGGTCTTATTGATAAACTCCTTGACTTTCGTTGAGTTAAAGTCTTTATTGATTTTTATCAGCATCTGTTTAATATACTGATTCTTCACTCTTGACACGACAGGATATTCCGGTCCGAGGAGGTTTTCTCTAAACACCTGACGGAAAATCTTAGCGAGTTCGTTAGCTGCTTTATTAAGTTTCTGCTCATCAACATCTTTAAGTCTGACCATAACGAGTCGCGAGTAAGGCGGATAG
>JAZLAL010000031.1:0-6708 GCA_045613185.1 Bacteroidales bacterium
TTGATACGATTATTAATAAAAACCAAGAGATAATGAATCTCACTAAGCAACGAGACGAATTATTACCTTTGTTAATGAATGGTCAAGTGTCGGTAAATTATCATTTATCGTACGATTAATAGCTATTTTAGACTCAATATCTGTGATAAACTTTCCGATATTCTTTCTCTGTTTGGGAGAGAATGTCGGAATTTCATATCTCATGATTTGATCTTTATCTCCACGCGGCATTTTACTTCCTTTAGCACCATTCATGGCATAATCATAAAATGCGTCTTGCATAAGAATAGCATATAGAAAAGTTGTATCATCGGGGTCTTTGGCTCTAAAAACTAATACATCAGATGATGCTCCACCTTCACAATCTGCAAACCAAACTTTTTTGAGATATGGACGAATATTAGCAACTAATACATCGCCTGGCAGATAATGTGTTAGATTAGTCGCAATAGGAGGAAGATTTTGAGCACATACTCTACCTCTTTTGTCTTGTAACAAACAGTCAGTTGTAATATATTGTTCTAAATTAATATTACAACTACTTATCTTATCATTTACAAACGTTGCTATATTTTCTAATTTCATCCTTTACAGTTTTCTGCAAAGGTACACGAATTTTTGCAGAAATAGCAATCTATTTCCGTAAATGAAAATAATATTTATAATACCTTAACCTAAGAACTTTCTGTGTGCTAATTTAACATTAGTTTGATTTACCATAGCATAATGCAAGGTGGTGTCAATTTTTACATGTCCCAATAATTTTTGCACTTGTTCAATAGGCATGCCTTTGTCAATAGCCATAGTTGCAAGCGTTCTTCTAAACTTGTGAGGATGTACTTTTATTATATTGGCTCGCTTTCCTAATTGCCGTAAACGATTTTCCACTCCGCTTATGGTTAAGCGGGAGTGAGGGGAGGAAAGACTAACAAACAAAGCAGGATTGTTATCGGTTCGTTGTTCTAAATAACATTTTAGGTGAATTTTGGTCCGTGCATTAAAATAAACTTCACGTTCTTTATTCCCTTTGCCAAAAACAATGCATTGTCTTTCTTGAAAATCAATATCTTCACGATTCATTTTAACTAATTCCCCCACACGAATGCCTGTGCTTGCCAGTAAATCAATCATAGCAACGTCTCTTATTTCTGTACAGTTATCACGCAATATTTCCATGCTTTCATCGCTTAAAACATCTTTTACGAGAGTGTCTGTCCTGACTTTGTGGATTCTGCGAACAGGACTTTTTGTGATATAATCCTCGTCTTCAAGCCAAGAAAAGAAACTGGAGAAAATCCTCCGAAGATTATCTATTGTTACTTTACTAAGGTTTTTGCTATCTTGTTGTTGAGCAAGATAACAACGAATATCGTTGGTTGTTATCTCATGAATGTCTTTGGGAATTGCGATGAGAAGTTTATCAATAGATGACTTATAATAACCGATTGTTTTTTCAGAGCAACCCTCAATGCGTTTTGCGGAAATAAATACGCTGACAAGATTAGAGTTTTCGCGTTTAATTACTTCATGATCATTTGCGAGTTTATTTATTTCATATTTAGATAATTCGTTCATAACGATTTCTGACACCAAGATTGTTTTTTCTGTATCTAAAATACATTTCAATTGGTTCATGATACCATTTAATAATAAATCCTTCATATTCTACAATGTTAAAATTTGTTCAATATAAGAACTATTGAAAATATGATATGAATATAAATGATAATTTAGAAGCGATGGCGAAACAGCTTTATGATTATTGGTTTGTTCAATTTGACTTTCCTAATGAAAATGGTAAACCTTATAAATCAAGTGGCGGTAAAATGGTATGGAATGATGAGTTACATATGATTATTCCTAATAATTGGGGAGTATGCTTTTTGAGCGACTACATTGACAAGAATAATACAGGAGATTGGGGATATGATGAACCAACAGAAAGTTGTAATACTAAGGTAGGATGTATTCGTGGAGCTGATATAGTAAAACTGAATGATTTACCAATCCGTTATATAAAAAACACCAATATCTCAAAATTGTTATCTTCATGGGACATTGTTATTGAAGTTTCTGGTGGTAGTCCAACGCAAGCGACAGGGCGAAGTGCATTGATTACTCCTGGTGTATTAAAAAGGAATGGTGGTAATTTAACTTGCTCCAACTTTTGCCACGCTTTTATGATGAAGAATTACAAAACTTCCACATATTTTTATTTCATGTGGCGAATGTTCTATGATAATAACAATATGTTCAACTATGAAGGTAAAACTTCAGGAATAAAGAACTTTATGACAGAAACTTTTTTAGCAAACAAATGGTTAGATGTACCAAGTGATTTGATAGAGCGTTTCTTTGATCAAATTAAAAATATATTTGAACAAATTGATAAAAACATTGAAGAAAATAACACATTAACTAAACAGCGAGACAATCTGTTGCCCTTATTGATGAATGGTCAGGTGTCGGTAAATTATCATTTATTTTTCAATTTAATACTTCCTAAAATCGCACTTCATAAAAAAATCTTTCGCCATTTGTCCTTCGTCTTTCGTCTTTTCTTATATTTGCTTCATAAATTCATCATCATGAAAGAAGCCGGTTTCGTTTATATTCTGACAAATCCTAGTTTCAAAGAAGACTGGGTTAAGATTGGCAAGAGTTCTCGCCCTGTGGATGTGCGCTCGAAAGAGTTAGATAACACTGCTGTGCCACTACCTTTTGAGATATATGCAACACTAAAGACTGTTAAGTACGAACAGGTCGAGAAACTGATTCATAAGACGATAGACCGTCTCACAGATTTGCGTATCCGTCAGAATAGAGAGTTTTTTAATGTTTCTCCAGCTAAAGCTCTTGATATTTTAAAAGATATTTCCACAACTTTAGACGATGCTGAAATTGATGAAGTGTATCTCGGTGAGGCTCGTTTCAAGAGAAACATCGATGGGGAAGAAGTCACCGAGAAAAAACGTCCACGTTTCAAGTTCAGTATGGTTAACATCCCAATCGGAGCAACTCTCACTTTCGTTCCAACTGGCATCACGGTCAAAGTAGCAGATGATGATAAAATAGAATATGAAGGAAGACTCTACAAACTCTCACCATTCGTAGGAACCTTCATGCCAGAAGACAAGCGCAACATGTCAGGAGCTTATCAAGGTGCAAAATACTTCACCTACCAAGGCGAAATCTTAGATGATATAAGAACAAGACTGGAAGAAGTATAAAATTCCGAGCTTCACTCTCCATACCTGCCTATGAACTGCCGTCCCTAACGGGACTTTTTTGAGTTGAAAATTGAAAGGTTAAAACTGAAAGTTAATTTTCAATTTTCCATTTTCAATTCTCCATTTTCAGATTGCCGCCTTGGAGAAATAGCGTTAAGAAATTAAAGACACAGAGTCGCAGAGACTCAGAGACACAAAGAAACTTTAAGACTCTGCGTCTTTGTGACTTTGCGTCTTAACTAAAGCGGCGAGCTTTTTCTGTTTCTCTTTTTTGCGGGAAAAAAGAGAAAGGAAACCTCTGTCGTGCCTACAGCACTTTGATATTAGTCTGGTCATATTCGCAGGCATTCCGAGCTTCACTCTCCATACCTGCCTATAATCTGTCGTCCCTAACGGGACTTATTTTGAGTGGAAAATTGAAAGGTTAAAACTGAAAGTTAATTTTCCATTTTCCATTTTCAGTTTTCCATTTTCAGATTGCCGCCTTGGAGAAATAACGATAATAAATTAAAGACACAGAGTCGCAGAGACACAAAGAAACTTTAAGACCCTGCGCCTTTGTGACTTAGCGTCTTTACTAAAGCCGTCAATCCCTGCCGCCTCGGAGAAATCGCTTTTTTAGTTAGGAATGAGGAGTTAGGAGTTGCTTTAATTTCCTCAATTCCTTAGTTCCTCAATTCCTTAGTTCCTCAATTCCTTAAATCCTAAACGGCGGAGAGCTCACAGCTCATTCCCCGTTAACTAGCCAAATAACCGCATAAAAGTTAAAAATAGTTAAAATTGTAAAAGCGAAGATTTTTCTTTATACTTTTGTGAAGAGACCAAAAAGATAATTTATGGAGACTAACAAAGATGATTTTAGCTTGATACATATTACAGAAGACTCTTCTGATTGTAAAAATATAGAACAACTAATAGTAAACGTCAGAGGTCGTCAGGTTATGCTTGACAGAGACTTGGCATCGCTTTATGGTGTTGAAACAAAAGTATTAAACCAAGCGGTAAAACGTAACATAGAGAGATTCCCTGATGATTTCAGATTCCAGCTTACAAAAGATGAGTGTCTAAGGTCACAAATTGTGACCTTTAAGTATCTGCCGTATGCTTTTACTGAAAATGGCATTGCGATGCTTAGCAGCGTACTTCGTTCTCAGACTGCAATAGAAATGAATATTCGCATAATGAGAATTTCAAAGTCTCATGACAGATTTCTTATAATTGACGAAGAACTTTACCATATCGGAGCATCAATAAAAGATTTAGGCAAGAAATGGTTTGCATTTACTTTGATGAAAGACATTTCGCCTGATGAAATACTACAAAAAATATAAAGCCATTTTATATTCATCTGACTATTGTTTTTAAGCAGAATATATAGTTTCAGCCGTCAATCTCTGCCGCCTTGGAGAAATAGCTTTTTTAGTGAGGAGTTAGGAATTAGGAATGGATGTAGAGACGTATCAATTACACCATAAAAAATAAACAATATGTAATTGCTGCGTCTCAAAACACCGAATCTCATGAGACGCAGCAATGTGTGTTTATATGCAGGAAACATTGATACGTCTGAATTAAGGGTATGAAGTGCTGAGCCCTGAAAGGGCGAAACAAATATAGAGTAAGGCACGCCTTATTAGTTAGGAATTAGGAGTTAGCGACTAGGTGTTAGTAGCCTCCAATGCGTTAGGGATTGGAGCGGCATCCTTTTGGAGAGACGCAATATTTTGCGTCTATACATTAGCGGAAAGCCCGACGGCGATAGCCGGAACGCCCGAAAACAATTCATAATTCATAATGCATAATGCATAATTGTGAGTTGAGAATTATACGTTTGTATCATGCCTGTTTTTATGTCAATTTTCGTACTTGAAACAAAGTAAAATCCTTAGTTTTATTTTTTAATATTTTATTAAAATTTTTCAAAGTTTTTTATTAAATTTGCGAATTGTTGTGAAAAATAAAAACTAAGGTTTTTGAGCTAAGGCTTTTGAACTAAAATGGTTCAACGGCCAATAGCCAATAGCCAACAGCTAAAAGTAATATGGAATATCAATTTTTAAAATCAGAAATAAAAGACAATGGCATCTGCGTGTTGACAGTGTCGGCTCCTAAGTCGTTGAATGCTTTGAATTCAAGAATATTAAGCGAGATTGACTATTTCGCAAGTAATATTGATTTGTCAGTCGTCAAGGCTCTCATCATCACCGGTGATGGCGAGAAGGCTTTCGTTGCCGGCGCCGACATCGCTGAGATGAAAGACAAGAACTACGCTGAGGCATTGGAATTCGCTAAGTTAGGCGCAGCAGCTTTCAAGAAAGTGGAAGACCTTCAAATCCCAGTCATCGCTGCTGTCAACGGTTTCGCCTTGGGTGGCGGCTGCGAACTCGCCATGGCATGCGACATCCGCATCGCTTCGACAAACGCCAAATTCGGTCAGCCTGAAGTCGGCCTCGGCATCATTCCTGGTTTCTCTGGAACATACAGATTGCCTAAACTCGTAGGTCCTTCTTACGCAAAAGAACTCATCTACACAGGCAAGCTCATCGACGCACAGGAAGCACATCGCATCGGCCTCGTCAACGCTGTCTATGAACAAGCCGACCTCATGGACGAAGCCATGAAACTCGTCAAGATGATTCTGAAGAATGCTCCAATAGCAGTGGCTTACGCAAAGAAATGCATCAACGACAATTACGACATGAATATCGACGAAGCACTTGCATACGAAAACGAATACTTCGCAAAATGCTTCTCAACAGAAGACCAGAAAGACGGCATGACAGCATTCTTGGCTAAAGAAAAAGCAGTTTTTAAAGGAAAATAAATATAAAACAAAAAGTATAATATTATGAAAGTTTACGTTATCGGAACAGGTACAATGGGCGCTGGCGTAGTACAAGCATTCGCACAAGCTAACATGCCAGTAGTAATGAAAAGTAGAACTCAAGCCAGCTTAGACAAAGCAGTAGGCAAGATTTCTAAATCATTGGCTAAACTCGTAGAAAAAGGTAAAGTTACACAAGAATATATGGATTCTGTTATGGCAAACATCAGCACAACAGTCGATTACGCTGATTTCGCCGATGCTGACCTCGTCATCGAAGCTGCATCAGAAGACATGAACCTCAAGAAAGAAGTCTTCGCAGAACTCGCCAAAGTTTGTAAACCAGAAACAATCTTCGCAACAAATACATCTTCATTGTCAATCACAGAGATTGCTGCTATCACCGACCGTCCAGCACAGTTCATCGGCATGCACTTCTTCAACCCAGCTCCAGTGATGAAACTCGTTGAAGTCATCAAAGGACAAATGACATCAGAAGAGACAAGCAACAAAATTTTCGAATTAGCAACAGCAATCGGCAAGACACCAGTTATGGTTGAAGAAGCTCCAGGTTTCGTCGTCAACCGTATCTTAGTTCCAATGATTAACGAAGCTGTTGGCATCTACGCTGAAGGCATCGCTTCTGTTGAAGAC
>JAZLAL010000032.1:0-2636 GCA_045613185.1 Bacteroidales bacterium
CCATAACCGAGAACGACGACGACTTTACCAGCGAGCATAACGTCAGTAGCGCGTTTGATACCGTCAGCCAATGATTCGCGGCAACCATATAAGTTATCGAATTTTGATTTTGTAACGCTGTCGTTAACATTGATAGCTGGAACGAGGAGTTTGCCTTGTTCTTTCATTTGATACAAGCGGTGAACGCCTGTTGTTGTTTCTTCAGAAACGCCTTTCCAGTTAGCAACGACTTCATGCCAGAAGTTAGGATTTTCTTCATAAGTAGCTTTGATGACTGACATAAGAGCTTCTTCTTCAGCGTTTGTTGTAGCAACATTCAAGAGTGAAGGATCGTTTTCGCAGTCGTAACCTTTATGTATTAATAATGTAGCGTCGCCGCCATCGTCAACGATGAGGTCTGGACCTTTGCCGTCGGCGAATGTCAAAGCTCTTTTTGTACACCACCAGTAATCTTCAAGTGTTTCGCCTTTCCATGCGAATACTGCTGTTCCTGCTTCAGCGATAGCTGCTGCTGCGTGGTCTTGTGTTGAGAAGATGTTACAGCTTGCCCAGCGTACTTCAGCGCCAAGTGCAACCAATGTTTCAATCAAGATTGCAGTTTGGATTGTCATGTGTAAAGAACCGCTGATGCGAGCTCCTGCTAAAGGTTTTTCTTCGCCATATTTTTTACGAAGCGCCATCAAACCAGGCATTTCGTGTTCTGAAACTTCAATTTCTTTTCTTCCCCAGTCAGCGAGAGACATATCTGCTACTAAATATGGAAGATCGTTTTGTCTTAATTTTTCGTTCATGATATGATGTTTTATGTTTAATTTCTGAGATTGCAAATTTAATAAAAAGACCAAAGTCTAAAGACTAATTTTTTTTAAATTCATAATTTATAATGCATAATTAATTCCTCGCCCCCAATTCCTCATACCCTTAATTCCTTTCTTTTTGGGCGTTCCGGCAAAGCCGTCGGGCTTTCCGCTATATCTTTGCTCGCTCCGTTCCCGTCTCGCAAAATCAAACCTCAGCACTTCGACAAGCTCAGTGACCCGTTCCCGTCTCCGAAACCAATCCCCGACTAGCTCGCAAAGGATGCCGCTTCAATCCCTAACGCTTTGGGTAATGGAAATGGCGATGTTTTTACACATCGAATCATCATCAATCCATAAGGCGCGCCTTATGCTAAATCTGTTTCGCCCTTTCAGGGCTCAAAGCCAACAGCCAATGGCCAAAAGCCTTAGTTCAAAAAAACAATCAAAATCCTTCAAGGCTCATTGTCACCGTTGGGATTAACAACAATCCACCGAGTATTATCATCAATAAGATGAATTTCCAAGCCCATTTAAACCATTTCTGATATGGCACTCTTGCCACTCCTAATGCAGCGATGAGAACTCCTGATGTCGGTGTTATCATATTGGTGAAGCCGTCGCCGAACTGGAACGCCATCACTGTTGCCTGGCGGCACACTCCGATTAAGTCGCTGAAAGGTGCCATAATCGGCATCGTTATCGCTGCCTTCGCTGAACCTGAAGGAATTACGACATTGACGATTGTCTGAATAGCGTACATAATTTCTACCGACGCAATCTTTCCTAAGTCTGTCATTGATTTCGACAAACCGTATAATATCGTGTCGATGATTCCGCCTTCTTGCAATACTATCACTATACCGCCTGCGAGACCGACAACGACAGCTGCTGATAAAATATCGCCCATTCCTTCAATAAAAAGTTTCGCTATCTCATTGGCTGTCTTACCTATCGCCATACCGCTGGCAATACCCATCACTAAGAACAAAGTAGCGATTTCCATCACATACCAGCCATAACCCATAACACCGACAATAAGATAAATTATCGTATAAAGCAATATTAAAAGTATGAAGTTATGAACAGTTTTTCTTAACGACAATGGTCCGACGATAGCAAATATCGCTGTCAATATTGGAATGAATGGTGCTGTGAACGAAGCATTTCCTACTGTCAATGTAGTTTCAGGATAATAGAATGAAAATATCGCCATTGCAACGAGCAACATTCCATAGACGTACCACGATTGTTTTGTCTTTATATTATCATATTCCTGCTGTCCATCAACGACATGCGTTCTCCAATAAGCGTCATCGTCATACATCATCGACGACTTAGGATTACGTTTCACTTTTTTAGCATAAAACAAAACGAATGCTATTGTCACAATATTGATAATCACCCAACAGAATATTCTGTAACCTATTCCAGAGAAGAGAGGCACTTCTGCTATTCCTTGAGCGATGCCGATTGTAAACGGATTCAATATCGCGCCAGCGAAGCCGACATGTGCTGCGACATAAACCATGCAAACGCCCACGATAGAGTCGTAACCCATTGATATTGCTAAAGGTATGACGATAATGATAAATGCTATACATTCTTCGCTCATACCGAACACCGCACCGAATAAGCTAAACAGCAGCATCACCAGCACGATGATTATATTATCAACGCCAAGATATTTTATAAACCTATAATTTTCAAGACGTTTGGTAAATTTCAAAAAAGAAAATATTCCCATATCGATGGCGTGGCTCTTATTCATAATCCAGAAGGCTCCGCCTATTATCAATATGAAAACTATGATGGAACTTTGTTTTTCAAATCCTTTGA
>JAZLAL010000033.1:0-2586 GCA_045613185.1 Bacteroidales bacterium
CCTTGTAGTATGGCTCTCTATATAGTACTATCGAGGATTACATTTGTGTATGGTTATTTATCTCAATTCTTTCAAATAAAGTAAGCGCCAAATAGCGCCCACCTGTTTTCTAGGGGGCGCTATTGTTATGCTATTTATGTAGTTCGTTTAGGTACGTGACAGTTGGTTGGAACTTCAGTTGACCAAGGCATCAATGACTCTAACGCAGCTTCATCTGTTAAATCCATTAACGGTAGTTGCTCCAAGACATACGTTAAATACTTCAATGGATCAAGGTTATTTTCCTTTGCTGTTTCCACAATACTATAGATAATGGCGCTGGCCTTTGCTCCTTTCGGAGAAGTTGAAAAAAGCCATGCTTTTCTTCCCATCACGAATGGTTTAATCGATCGTTCACCGCGATTGTTGTCTAATTCTAGACGCCCATCTTTTAAAAAGACTACAAGCTTCGGCCACTGATTCAAACAGTAAGTAATGGCCTCTCCTAATTTCGTTTTAGGTGCTACACGGGCTTTTTGTATTTTTAGCCATGCTAAAAAATCATCTAATACAGGCTTACTCTGCTTTAGACGTTCCTTATAACGATGTTCAGGTGTACAGTCGTCCATTTTATTGATTTTTTTATCGATCGCAAACAATCGATTACAGAATTGCAGTCCGATTTTCGCAGCACATGGTGGCTCTGTATTTTGTAGATTCGCTGGTAAAGACTTTAGTGCCTCATCGAATTTCCTACGGGCATGTGCCCAACACCCAACTAGTTCTACCTTCGGTAAGTCATGATAACCCGCATAGCCATCGACATGCAGATAACCAGAAAATCCGCTTAAAAAGGTCTTTGGATGTTTGCCAGAGCGTGTCGTTTGATAGTCATAGAGAATGATAGGTGGTCTCTCTCGTCCTGTTCGATACATCCACATAAAGGATTTACTTGTAGGGGCTCGACCCGGTTCTTTCAACACTTGTAAGCCTGTTTCATCCGCGTGTGCGATATCCTCTTGTAACAATTTTTTATGTAGGTGATGATACAGATGAACTAGCCATGTATTGGCACCGTAAATCATCCAATTTGCCATGGTTTGACGAGAAAGGGAAACACCCATACGTTCTAACTGCTTCTCTTGTCGATAGAGTGGCAGGCCTTCACTGTATTTTTGGCTCATTAAATAAGCCATCGCCGATGGCGAGGCCAAACTTCCTGGATACATCGGAGCGGGCATCTTTGCCGTGACAATGGGTGTTTCCGTTCCTTCTTTTTCACAATAGCGACAGCTATAAATATGTTGGACATGTTCTACTACTTCCACCTGTGCGGGGATAATTTTTAACTCACGGCGAATCTGTGTACTCATTTCATGTGTTTTTTCACCACAACACAAACAAACCTGCTCTTCATCGCTTAAACGATAGTGAATCGTTTCTGTAGGCAAGTGTTCTAACATCGCTTCTATTTGACCAGAACGTTTTTTACGTTTATATGTAATCGTTTCAACGGTCGGTTCATCTATCGATGTGTCTGATGTCATTTCGATTTCATTAAATAACATCAGCGCAAGCTGATCCGGATTGGTCTTTTCACTTGAAGCGCCAAATTTTTTCTGTTGGCTGAGGCGGAACTGTGCTTCCAACCAGTTGAGTTTTGCCAAGAGGGCTTCATTTTGTTTTTCCAACTCCGCATTTTTCTTTGCGAGTTCTTCAATTGTATGGGCTGAGGTGTGTTTGATTTTTTCCATAAAGAAAAGAATTCGATTTGTCGCGTCGAATTCCTCTATTAAATAACAATTTTAGAAGAAACCTGTATATGCGCTTTATTTTGATGAATAGATAACCCTTCTAATAACCATTTGAATTGCCTTCCTGTAATTTTCAATGGCGAAGACGCATCATCTGGCCAATCAAACACGCCTTCTTCTAATCGACGATAAAACAGCCAAAAACCATTGTGGTCCCAATGTAGAATTTTTAACTTATCCTTTTTCCGATTACAGAAGACAAATAAATGAGATGAAAAGGGATCAAGCTGAAAGCTTGCTTGTACAATCGCTGCAAGACCGTCTACAGATTTACGTAAATCCGTAGGTCCACAAGCAATAAAGACTTGATCCATTCGTAAATTATTAAACATGATGCTGGACGACCTGAAGAATTTTCGTTAATGTTGCCTCATCAAAATCGGGTGGACATTCAATCGCAACCCCATTTAACTTTAATGTAATGGGCATGGTCTCGACAGAAACTGGCTCCTGCATCACCACGGGTAGCCATTGTGCTGGGCTTGTTTCTGATTGTACACTTGATTTACGTAACCATTGATACATACTTTGAACAGAGATTCCTTGCTTGGTGCACCAAGCTGCGACACTCGTTTCCCCACTCGATTGAAAAGCTTCAATACGCGATTGCCATAAAAGGCGCACTTCTGATCGTTTCATAAAAAAACCTCCAATAAAATTCATTTTCATGATTTTCTCATGAGGAGTGAATTTCTTGAAGGTGTGGTGTATTTGGCGCTTACGTTAATAGAGATAAAGCTGTGATAATAAGTGATTTTGTTGATTATGCATTCAAAGGCATTATAAATCATGA
>JAZLAL010000034.1:0-5530 GCA_045613185.1 Bacteroidales bacterium
GGCATTTCTTTCATCAATGATAGATTGAATGACAATCTCACCAATAGACTTAACCGCTCCCATGCCAAAGCAAATCTGACCTTTCTTATTAACGGTAAACTTATATTCCGACTCATTGATATTAGGTCCGAGCACGTCAATCTTCATGCGTCGACATTCTTCAATCATGAAGACGACTTCCTTACTATCTCTGATACAGCTATTTAAAACAGCCGCCATGAATTCAGCAGGATAATGCGCCTTGAGATATGCAGTCTGATAAGCCACCCATGAATAACAAGTAGCATGTGATTTGTTGAAAGCGTAAGAAGCAAATTTCTCCCAGTCTTTCCAAATGTTTTCCAATATCTTAGGGTCGTGGCCGTTAGCCTCGCCTTGCGACATGAACTTGCCTTTCAGTTCGTTCATCTTTTCTATCAACTTCTTACCCATCGCCTTACGCAATGTGTCAGACTCACCACGGGTGAAGTTTGCGAGCTGACGCGACAGAAGCATGACCTGCTCTTGATAAACTGTAACACCGTAAGTATCTTTGAGATACTTCTCCATGATAGGAATCGGATAACTGATTGGCTCTCTTCCTGTCTTACGCGCGATGAATGTAGGGATATAATCCATAGGACCTGGACGATACAAAGCATTCATAGCGATAAGGTCTTCAAAGACAGTAGGTTTCAGTTCGCGAAGATACTTCTGCATACCAGGAGATTCGAACTGGAACGTACCGATGGTGTTACCCGAACTATATAATTTATATGTCTCTTCGTCGTCAATTGGAATATTGTCGATATCGACATCAATTCCTCTAGTCTTCTTAATGTTAGCCAGAGCGTCTTTAATCTGTGTCAAAGTCTTGAGACCCAAGAAGTCCATCTTGATAAGACCGACGGTCTCAACGACGTGACCGTCATATTGAGTAACGAGAACATCCTCTTTTGTGTCCTTATCTTTGATTGTACAAAGAGGAGCGTAATTCGTCAAATCTGAAGCACCGATGATAACGCCGCAAGCATGTATACCGATCTGACGATTAGTCTCTTCCAGCTGCTGAGCGTAAGTCAACATTGATGAGATATTTTCATCGTCGCCTTCCACAAGAGCCTTCATCTCAGGAACATATTTGAAACAGTTCTTGAGATTTACCTTCGGAGACTTGCCTTTCTCATCCTTTATATTATCAGGGAAACTCCTATCTGGCACGAGTGCCTTGATTTCATTCACTTTAGGAATCGGCACTTTCTGCACACGACCGACGTCAGCGATTGACGACTTCGTCGCCATTGTACCGTAAGTGATGATATGAGCGACCTTTTCCTTACCATATTTATTTGTCACCCAATCCAAAACTTTTCCACGACCGTCATCATCGAAGTCGACGTCGATATCGGGAAGTGAGATACGGTCAGGGTTAAGGAAACGTTCAAAAAGAAGGTCATATTTCAGAGGGTCGACATCAGTGATTTTCAAGCAATAAGCCACCACAGAACCAGCAGCCGAGCCACGGCCAGGACCAACGGAAACGCCCAATTCCTCACGAGCTCCGCGGATATAATCCTGAACGATCAAGAAGTAACCAGGGAAACCCATTGTCTTCATGATATGAAGCTCAAAAACTATACGTTCCTTCTGTTCATCAGTGAGATTCTTACCGTAACGACGTTCTGCACCTTCCCATGCGAGTTTAGCGAGATAATCAGCTTCAAGTTTGATACGATATAATCTATCGTAACCGCCTAACTTCTTGATTTTCTTTTCGGCATCTTCCCTACTCATCACCTCCTCGCCGAGTTCGTTGCGAGTGAATTCGTTGAATAAATCCTCTTCGGTGAACTTCTGACGATATTCCTCTTCAGTACCGAAATCAGTTGGGATATCGAAGACAGGCATAATCGGGTCAGAGTCGATGGAATAAGCCTCCACCTTATCCACGATTTCCTTTGTGTTTTCCAGAGCTTCAGGAAGGTCAGCGAAAGCCTCGCCCATCTCTTGCGGACTCTTAAGCCACTCTTGCTTAGTGTAATGCATTCTGTCTGGGTCATCGAAGTCACGTCCTGTGCTCATACAAATCAGACGATCGTGAGCCTCGCTATGTTCCTCTTCCACGAAGTGAACGTCATTAGTGGCTATTATCTTGGTATTTGTCTTCCTTGCCAGTTCAATCAGAACCTTATTCACTTCCTGCTGACGGTCGAAAGTAGTTTTATCAGCATTAGGTTTGTCAGTCTTATGACGTTGAAGTTCAATATAGAAGTCATCGCCAAAGAGATTCTTGAACCAATGCAACGACTTCTCAGCACCTTCGATGTCGCCGTTCATAATCTTCTGAGGAAGCTCGCCGCCGAGACAAGCCGATGTCACGATAAGACCTTCGTGATATTGCTCAAGAAGCGAGTGGTCGATACGAGGATTGTAGTAATAACCATCCACGTAAGCTATTGATGATAATTTACATAAGCTCTTGTAACCTTGCTTGTTTTTCGCCAATATGATAAGGTGATAACCCCTATCGGCGCGACCGTCGCGTTTGTCGATGCTCACCGGAGCGCAGTAAGCCTCCATACCGAAGATAGGCTTGAACATCTTTTTCTTGAGGAGGTCGATCTCAACAGCAGCGTCATCTTTCTGAGAATCTGTAGATTTCTCATCTTTAAGGATTTTCTCCTGTTCCTTAATCTTATCCTTTATCTTACCGTTATATTTATTAGAAGAATCGGCAAACTCTTTGATACCAAACATATTACCATGGTCGGTAAGAGCCATGGAATACATGCCGTTTTTGGTACATTTGTCGATTAAATCTGGCACCTTCGACATACCATCCAATATTGAGAAATGCGAGTGGACGTGAAGATGCGTAAAATGATTCGGAGTATAACTTGTTGTCTTGTTGTCTTGTTGTCTTGTTGTCTCCTTAACTTCCGGCTTAGCAGTCTCAGCCACATTAGAAACCACCTTGATGCCAGCAGCCTTGATGACATCAGGATTAGCAGCGATGAAGTTATCGAAGAAAACATTATCCTCAATTATATCATTGTTATCCAGCACTCTGAGACGAATCAGTTCGAGGAAGACACGAGCAGTCGCCTCCACGTCAGCAGAAGCGTTGTGAGCCATATCGAAGCCCTCATTGAAGAGCAGCTGATGAATTTCCGCCAGTTTAGGCTTCTTGAACTTACGTCCAGGGCCTCCACCCAACTGACAGTAGTTAGCAGTCTTTTCCGTACAAGTATCGACGACTAGTTTCTGTTCAAGAGGATTTACGCCTTTTGTTCTAAGATATTCGCAGCCAACGATGTTAAGGTCGAATCTTACGTTATGACCCACGACATATTTCACGGTCTTGAGTGTCTCTGTGAAGATGTCGAGAACATGGTTCAGGTCCTCGCCCACGTTGAGAGCATGTTCCGTGCTGATGCCATGCACCATAGAAGCGTTGATAGGAATGATAAAACCCTCAGGCTTAATGATATGATTCTCAGCCTTGATGAAATTACCTTTCTCATCATGAATCTGCCAAGCCAGCTGCACCATACGCGGCCAGTTGTTGAAGTTCGTCAAGGGCGCATTATTATCTAGCGGCAGACCCGTGGTCTCTGTATCGAATATCAAAAACATAAAAACTCCTTTTGTGTAAAAAACTGCGCAAAGATAAAAACCCCTTCTGCGAAAAAACTGCAGAAGTCAAGTATTATATCCGCTATTTCTAACATTGATTTTCAATGAGATAAAAACATTGAAACATCTTTTCAAAACTAATGATTTTTTTTGAAATAAAGAGAGGTTAGGAAATATTTTTTTCTACGGTTTTCAGACACCGTTTAGTCCATAGGTTGTGAATTGCTTTAAATTATGTATCTTTGAAAGATTGAATACAACCTTTATGACAACTGCATGATCAGACGTGAGGTTGTGAATTGCTTTAAATTATGTATCTTTGAAAGATTGAATACAACAGATTGCTGAAGCTGAATATACAGAAAAAAGTTGTGAATTGCTTTAAATTATGTACCTTTGAAAGATTGAATACAACAACATTTCTAAGGTCGCGAGCCATCTTGTGTTGTGAATTGCTTTAAATTATGTACCTTTGAAAGATTGAATACAACAATAACCGGATTACATACATTGCCGTAATCGTTGTGAATTGCTTTAAATTATGTACCTTTGAAAGATTGAATACAACACGAGCTTTATGGTTGGGAAGTTATATTGAGTTGTGAATTGCTTTAAATTATGTATCTTTGAAAGATTGAATACAACTACGCTCGCCGAGGTGATGAAGGTGAAGGAGTTGTGAATTGCTTTAAATTATGTATCTTTGAAAGATTGAATACAACCCATTCATTACGCTTATCTCTACGACACCGTTGTGAATTGCTTTAAATTATGTATCTTTGAAAGATTGAATACAACACGATGTTATCATCAAATTGTATTTCAATATATTACAACAAATTTCACAATTAAAATTCTGTATTCAATTTATAAGTCCGGGAAGAAAAATTCCGGACTTTTTTAGTTCTATTTAGTTCTTTTTGCATTAAACTACAATAGAAAATCCCGTTTAAAAATTTGAATTTTATCTATAAAAAGTTTCATTTCTCTTTTTTCCCGCAAAAAAGAGAAACAGAAAAAACTCGCCGCTGCGGATAAATCTGCTAAAATTTTATCGTCTTCGCTGGACAAAAATAAACTCGCTTCGCGTCAATGACGCCCGACGTTATTGTAATCTGCCTATTATCAATAACGACCACCCCTATATCTTCAATAGGAATGGTCGTTGTTGACTTTAACGCTGACTCAGACTCAGACATTGAATCTGGAATTTTAATTACCAACTGCTCGTTTTTAAGAGAGAGATAAGCAGGATTGGTAAAACAAAGTGTACGTTTTATCATAATGGTTGAATTTCTCCAAGTAATGTTATTTTGACTTTATGAGGGTTATAGTCTAATAATGCCCCAATACTTTTAATAAATATAAGTTTCTCCATTTGTCTTGATAACATCATATTTTTTTCACCATTATATTTATCATCCACTGATGTTTCAATATGATGTCTAAAACAATATTCTGATTTTGAGATTTTCTGCACTCTATATAAATATTTATTCAAGGTTTTATAATCATTGTTTTTTATTGCATCTTGGAAGTCTTCTTCATTCATACCCATAATAAACATTTCATTTTGTTGCATACTAATCTCATAATTCCAATCAGAATTAGGCAAACAATTCAAGAATGATTCTGGCAAATCCAAATTTTTCTCAATAATAAAATCCCATACTTCTTTTGGATTTGTAATTACTACTGGTAATCCATAT
Organism: Bacteroidales bacterium; assembly: GCA_045613185.1. Taxonomy (GTDB): domain Bacteria; phylum Bacteroidota; class Bacteroidia; order Bacteroidales; family F082; genus Limimorpha. The sequence goes on from JAZLAL010000034.1 coordinate 5,325, forward strand.
TTTTTACGTTCAACAGCATGCCAAAATGTTACAATATGCTCTTGGCGTTTACCATCCTTATCCAAATAAATTGCAACATGATGATTATTTCCTGGTTTTACAAAACTTATAGGTTCATTGTTTTCATTGTATTTTACAGGAGAAACTATTGCAATACCAGTTTTACAACGTACAGATTTAATTGGTATTTGTTTTTGTTTATCAGC
>JAZLAL010000035.1:0-55410 GCA_045613185.1 Bacteroidales bacterium
ACCGTTTTCAAGCCATTTGTATTCACTGCCTATGATTACACCGTTATCGTCATATTCGAGAACTGTTACATACATGCCATAGCCTTGGTCTACACCTTTGAGAACTCTAAGAACCTTGTTTGAAGTTTGTGATTCATAGACATATGTAAGGTTATCCCAGTTGTTGGTTTGTGTTATGCTAAGCAAGCAATGTCTTTTATTTGATGGAGTTGGTTGTACTTCCATTGCCATAATTGTATATTCATTCCAAGGAGAAGCAGCCTTATAAGCATCTACTGACTGTGCAGGGACGTAAATTATCATGTCGGAAGGACAATTGAGAAATATATCATCTGATGCTACTATAACATTTTCAGCATAACAATAAATGCTTGTTAATGAGGAACATCCTTCAAAAGCTTTATATCCAATAGAAGTGACACCGCTTGGAATTTCTATGCTTGTCAATGAGGAACAATTACTAAAAGCATATTCTCCAATAGAAGTAACGGAACTTGGAATTTCTATGCTTGTTAAACTTGAACAACCATAAAAAGCAGAACCTCCTATAGATGTAACAGAATTTGGGATAACTGTATTCTTACATCCTGCAATCAGTGTGTTTGTTGCTGTCTCTATAATCGCATTACAATTATCTCTGCTATCATAAACCGTATTGCCACTTTCTACAACTATGCTTGTTAAATTGGAACAATTAGCAAAAGCTTCATAATATATAGAAGTGACACCGCTTGGAATTTCTATGCTTGTTAATGAGGAACAACCATAAAAAGCAAGAATTTCAATAGAGGTAACACTGCTTGGAATTTCTAAGCTTGTTAATGAGGAACATTCATAAAAAGCAGAACTTCCAATAGAAGTGACACCGCTTGAAATCTCTATGCTTGTCAATGAGGAACAGCCAGAAAAAGCAGAATATCCAATAGAAGTGACACCGCTTGGAATTTCTATGCTTGTTAATGAGGAACAGTTAGAAAAAGTCCACTCTCCAATATAAGTGACACCGCTTGGAATTTCTATGCTTGTTAATGAGGAACAGCTACGAAAAGCAGAACCTCCAATAGAAGTGACACCGCTTGGAATTTCTATGCTTGTTAATGAGGAACAGTAAGAAAAAGCAGAACCTCCAATAGAAGTGACACCGCTTGGAATTTCTATGCTTGTTAAATTATAACAATTATGAAAAGTGCTAGATCCAATAGAAGTAACACCGCTTGGAATTTCTATGCTTGTTAATGAGGAACAGTAAGAAAAAGCTGCAACTCCAATTGAAGCAACAGTATATTCTTTTCCTGAAATTGTTGCTGTGGATGGAATTGCAACATCTACTGGTTCACCTTCATATCCAGAGACTTCGCATTCTGCAGGTTCTACACTTGTTACTATAAACTTCAATGAATAACCTTCATAATCAATGATGGTTTCATTTCCAATGTTTTGTGCAAACAATCCCATTGTTGAGATTAAGATTGCAATGAAAAGTAAAAGTTTTTTCATATTTTTTTAATTTTTATTTGTCAACTAAAACATTTTGCAAAGGCGTATCGCATAGTTATGTCACATACACCCAATGGTTTATCAATTGGCAAATATATATTATATATTTTTCTCTAACAAGAAAAAAATGATTATGGGTTCATAAAAAAAGTTCGCGCAAGGACGCTGCTTTGCAAAGGTCAAAAACATTTTGCGTCATGGCGAGAAATAATGAATTCACTTCTGGGAAAAGTTTTTAAAAATCAAATTCTTCTCTTCTTGGCCTGTTTTCTTCCTGCCATAAGAATCCGTTGAGAAACTCTTGATTATCATTGAGTTGTTCTAAAGGATATAAGGTTTCTTTGATGTTTTTATAATATTTGATATTGGAAATCTGTCGGTTTTTGATTCTAATGTCCATTTGCGACGACTGCGAGAAGTTGATTCCTATCAGGCTGCCGTCGTCGTCGCGTAGCCAGTAAATCGTTTCTGCATTGCCTTCGTTGAACATGTTTTTCATCTCATTGTCTTTGAAAAAAGCTGTGATTTGCTTTCCCTTAACTTGGTTAAATCCGCTTATGGAATCTTCTTGTATCACAAATGCGTTAGGATACATCAAAAGGGTTTCTATAGCTTTTTCTTTTGTTTTTATGTTAATGGAATCGCCACTCAGCTGTGAGTCTTCTGCCCATATAACAGGTTTCTCTCTCATGTAAATCATTGAGTCGCTTACTGCATAATGCATCGAGTCGCATTTGCCTTGGATGTCGTTTCGGAAAAATTGCACGTTATAGAACGCTTTGATGCGTTTTACTTCGTTGTTAAGCGTGTCGAAAAAGACATACATCGTATCGGCTTTGGCAAATAAAGTGTCGGCTTCTTCGTAATAGATGGCTCGTAAGTTGTCGGTCATCATGCACTTACCTAGATTGCGCCACATCTCGCCATATTCGCCTTTCAAAATTGCTTTGTAGCTGGTGTCTTCAACGATTACGTTGCTGAGTGCTTTTGCGTAGCCTGTGCTTTTGTTGTAATACATGGTGTCTGCCGTCATCGACTGTTCCTTGTTTTTCAAAGTTGCTCGTCGGTCGAGGTAAACGAATTCAGTTTCAGTATTATACCAGCCGTAATTGCCGATTAGGGTGTTTTCTTTGTTGTAGATATTTGTCGGTCCGTAGAAATACATCATCTCATTTTCTGTGTCGTAAACCAATGTGTCTGAGACGATTTTATAGTCAGGCGCGGTTCCTACGACATCTTTTCTGAAATAAAGCACTTTGATGTCGTCGCGGTAATAGCCTTTTTTACTTACGAGTTTTTTGTCGTTGCGCGTTATAGTTCCTTTGTCGGGATATGTGGCAAGATGACCGACTCTGTCGTAAGTCATATATTGCGTTTTCAGAACAGTAGAATCATCTTTAAGAACCACGTCGTGAAAAAGCTCTGCAAATTTAGTTTCTCCATTATATTTCAATAACTTGCTATAAATATTTACACTATCGTTAACGATGATGTGAACATTGCCGAATCCGTCGAAGAATTTCGTCTTTTCATTGAAATATGCGCTGTCGCTGTAGAAATAAGTCGAATCTTGGCGCATGACGACGTTGCCGATCAGACGCTGCACATCTTTGCCAAGACGCTCGTCATAATCAGCCTTGTCAGCATTCAGAATATGAATCGTAGTCTTCTTCTGAGCCGAAACAATACTGGTTAATAGTAGTAATATTATCAATATGTAATGCTTCATTTTTTAGTCAACAGACACACGTTTTTGAGATGCTGAGTTCCTCAACTCCTAACTCCTAATTCCTAACTCCTAATTCCTAACTCAAAATACGCTGAGTTTTATTTTCTTAGGATTTGCTTTTATTTCTTCCAAAATATAATTGAGTGTTGTAATGCTTTCATTTACATTATAATACAAACTATCGTCTTTAACCAAGAGTCCGGCGCTGCCTTCACCATTATTGATGCCTTTAACAAGAGTATTAAATTCTGTCAAGCAATTTTCTAAAGATAAAACGAGGTGGTTATAATCGATGTTTTTCAAAGAATCGCTGACCACACCGAAGTTATCTGTTATAGTTTCCAGATTATTTACAACCATGGTGAGCTTGCCGTCTTCACTGTCAACGAGTTGTTGAAGGTCAGATGAAATTGTTTCAATATTATTCATTGAAGAAGCCAAGCTGTTTACGCTATTGTTGATATTGGTTTTAAGTTCTTGATTTAACAAGTCGTTAAGATTTGCTGTTAAATCGTTAAGAGAAATTAATAATGTTTCTAAATTATTTTTAAGAGGCACGATGGTCTCTGTTATCATATCCATTGTTCCATTATCGATTGCAGACAAGAGAGTGTCGCCGTTTTGCGCCATATTTTGGGAGTTGCCCAACACAAGGTTAATGCTTACGGAGCCCATGAGGCTTGAAGAAAGTTTTGCGATGCTGTTTTCAGGAATGCTCAAGTCGTTGTTAGTTGTGAATTCTACGATGATAGAGCCGTCTTGTTTTGGGTGGAAATTCAATGAACTCACGGTTCCGACTTGCATTCCGTTGATTGTGACGAGGTCGCCTGGGAGCAAGCCTTTCGAGTTGTCGTATACGGCGTAGAATTCAAATTGACTGTTAAGTAATGATTTGCCTTTCAAGAAGTTAAATCCCCATACAAATAAAACCATTGCCACGATGAATGATATCGCGATTAAGATGGATTTTGTTCTGTCTTTCATTTTATCTTTCTATTTTAAATTATAACCTTTTTCCATTTTTAAAACTGACGACGAAAGCGCTGCTATAACCTAATGTCTTCACTTTCTTACAATATTGGTCGGCTTCGCTCTTAGAATAGAAATAGCCTGCCGTATATTTGTATTGTCCGTTATGTTCATAACAATCAACATCGTTTAAATTCTTGTAATGTTGTGTTGGAGATTCTAATTTTCTGTTTCTGCTTTCGACTTGTATTTTGTAGACTATTTTGTCGGAGTTGGAGTTAGAAGTAGATGAAGAAGTGGTGACTGGGGTGGGAGATGGGTCGGTGTTGACATTTTCCTTTTCGTAAGCGTTTTTATAGTCGCGGAACGCTCTGAACAGAGCTGAGGCTATGTAAGTCTGTCCGTCTTCCGATGCGAGGAAATTTTCTTCGTTAGGGTTTGAGAGGAAACCTATTTCGACCAGAACCGAAGGCATCGCTGTTTTGTAAAGCACGAGGAATCCTGCTTGTTGCACGCCTCTGTCTTTTCTTCCTACTCTTTTAACGAGTTGATTTTGTATATGTTCTGCAAAATCGAGAGATGCGTTTTTATATTCGCTTTGGAAAAATTTGAGCATGATATAAGCTTCTGGGCTGTTAGGGTTGAAGCTGCCATAATCTTCTTCAGCGTTGTCTTCGTAAAGTATTGATGCGTTTTCGAGTTTAGCCACTTCTAGGTTGGCGGCGTTTCTGTGTTCACCCATCACGAAGGTCTCGACGCCAGAAGGCTGAGGTGAAGCATTGGCATTACAATGGATGGAAATGAACAAGTCTGCGTTTTTTTCATTAGCGATTTGCGCTCTTCTGAGGAGAGATACGGAGACATCGCCGTTGCGAGTGTATATCACATTCACGCCAGGACAGTTCTGCTTGATGTAGTTGCCGGTTTTTTTAGCGACACTCAGAGTGATGTCCTTTTCCTTCGATTTCTTGCCTATTGCACCAGGGTCTTTGCCTCCATGGCCGGCATCGATGACGACGGTTTTTATTTCTCCTCTTTTTTGTGCCTGAACATCACGGGTAATGGCGAAGTTCAATATCACGAGAAGAAAAAATAAAATGAATAGTTTTTCGTTATTTGCTCGCAACTTAAACATAAGAAACGTATATTTGCAGTAATTTTTTTACAAAAATAAAAAATAAATTGTTGAGGAGCAGAATATATAAATATTTTATTGTTTTTTTCTTTTTCTTCGCTTTGTTTCTATCGGGTTGCAGGACCTTGAAGCCGACAAGTGAAGTGAATGAAATTCAAGATACTATAAAATATTATGATAGTATTCTCGACGAGTCTTCTGTAAAAAAAGACACGCTTGCCGACACCTTGGGAACCGACACTGTTTTAATGCCAAAAACAAGTATAGCGGCTCGCGATTCCGTGGTGAACCACGACACCGTTGTGCCGCAAGAAAATAAACCGGCTCAAAAACAAGCTGCATTTATCGACGATAAGATTGAACGTTCGTGTAACGACTCCACAGTCCAGGATTTCAAAAACAACAAAATCTATTATTATGGCGATGCTAAAGTCGTTTATGGAGACATCACTATTGAGGCGGCTTTTATAGAATTTGACTTCGAGAAAAGAACTGTATTTGCCAAAGGCCTTCGTGATACTATGGGTAAGTTGTATGGCGCACCGATTTTCCTTGAGGGCGACAAACGATATAATTCTGAGACGATGACGTTTAATTTTGATACTAAAAAAGGTATCATCACCAAAGTGTTCACCGAAGACGCGATGGGTTATATTCATGGTGCGAAAATCAAGAAATTGGATGATAATACAATCAATATCAAGTCGGGTTCTTTCACTACTTGCAGCAATCCGGAACATCCTCATTTTGAATTCCATTTTGGCAAGGCGAAAGTCATTCCTGATGATAAGATTGTGACTGGACCTGCATATTTCAAGTTGGCGGAGACACCGCTTCCTATTGGTGTTCCTTTCGGCATTTTCCCGAATTCCAAAGGCCAACGCAACGGTATCCTGGTGCCGTCGTGGGGCGAATCGGCAAACAGAGGTTTTTATCTTGAAAACGGCGGATTCTATTGGGGAATCAACGATAACCTTGACCTTCAACTCGTTGGTGATATTTACACTCGCGGCAGCTGGGCGGTGAAACCTACATTGCGATATAATAAACGCTATGCTTTCAATGGCTCATTCTCAGGAAGTTACGCGGTAAATAAAATTGGCTCTAAAGGCTCTGCCGACTATAACGAAAGCACCGACTTCAAAGTGCGATGGGTTCATAAGCAAGACCCTAAGGCAAGACCGAAGTCTTCTTTCTCTGCCGACGTGTATATCGTGAGTTCTAACTATAACAAATACAATGCGATTTCGTCTAACGAATATCTGAGCAACACATTCCAGTCGAGTATCGCATATCAGACAAGTATAGGAAGTCTGTTTAACTTTACCGCCAACGCGAGCCATAGCCAGAACACGCTTACTCGTGTCATGACGGTGACTTTGCCAGAAGTCACTCTTACCATGAACCGTATCTATCCTTTTAAAAATGTTGGCAAGCCAGGAAAGAAAAGATGGTATAAGGATATGTACGTCAGCTATACAGCCAATGCGAAGAATTATGTGAGCATGGCAGACAGCCTTTATTTCAAGCCAGAATGGCTCGACAATTTACAAAACGGTATACAGCACAGAATTCCGATTAGTATGCCGGTGAAATTGTTTAAATATGTCACATGGACGACATCCGTTAATGTTTTGGACAGAATGTATTTCAGATATTTTGAGAAACAATGGGTTGAAGATCCTTCTATGCCTAAAGGCGGTTATCTTAAGACAGACACGATAAATCAGTTCAGAAATGTCTTCAGCTTCGATGTGTCGAGCAGCATGACGACGAAAATATACGGAATGGTCAATTTCAAGAAAGGTCCTATTCGAGCTATACGTCATGTCTTCACGCCTTCGATAGGATTTTCGTATAACCCTGACTTCTCAAAAGATTTTTGGAATTATTACAGCACATATTACGACGCCAATGGCATCGAACAGCTTTATTCAATGTTCCAGGGAAATGTCTATGGAACGCCGCCGTCGGGACAGTCGGGGCGTATCAATTATAGCTTCGGCAATAATTTAGAGATAAAAGTGCCGTCAAGAAAAGACACCATAACTGGCGTTAAGAAAGTGAAAGTCATAGAAGACCTTACTTTAAGCGGAAGCTACGACTTGGCTAAAGACTCGCTCAATTTCTCGTATCTCTCCGTAAGCGGAAGAACAACGCTATTTAAAAAGTTATCTGTAAGATACTCAAGTATGTGGGACCCTTATATCCTGGATTCTGCAGGAAGAAAACAACTCAATCAGTTTGAGTGGGACGTCAACAAGCGATTGTTCAGAAAAAACAGCGTGGCGTGGAACTTCAGTTTGAGTTATTCGTTGGATAACAATACTTTCAAGAATAAAAAGAACAAAGGCGCGAATAACACGGCAACGCGACAGTTTAATACTTCGCCATTGGCTTCGGAAGAAGAGATGAACGACATTCGCTCAAATCCAGGAGGTTACGTCGACTGGACAACGCAATGGTCGTTGTCGTTGAGTTATAACCTCACCTTGTCGAACAATCCGTCGTATATAAACTATCTGTTGCAAGACGACAGGAAAGTCATTCAGACACTTGGCGTTAACGGAAATATCAACCTTTCTCCGAAGTGGAAAGTTTCGGTGCAGACAGGCTGGGACTTTGAACTGAAGAAATTGTCGTACACATCTTTGACAATATATAGAGACCTGCACTGTTGGGAAATGCGCTTCAACTGGATTCCACTTGGAACATACAAGAGCTGGAACTTCCAAATCAACGTGAAAGCCGCTGCACTTCAAGACCTTAAGCTCACTAAGAAAAAAGATTATAGAGATAATTAGGGAGATAAAAAAATATTTCGAAGTACTTAAATTTTTAATCATAAAATATTTACATTTGCGATGAGCAATGAGCTAATAACTCACAACCCAGCAAGTAATAAAAATAATATATCATGAAAAAACTTTTACTTTTCATTACAATCATAATCTCAGGAATGGGATTGTTTGCACAAGTTGGAACTGAAACAATGTCCACAACTTATGACTTGCAGTCAAATGGTTTTTTGTCTAACCGTATGTATCAATTAAAAGATGGTTCTGTTGCTGTTACCGCAACATTTTCGAGTAGTTTGAATGATGCGGGTTTTGCTGATCGTGGTACTGGTTATAATTTTTACAATGGCACGAGCTGGGGCGAAAATCCGACATCACGTATTGAAGCTAATGCTACAGGTGAAGATTTTAGAACAGGTTGGCCAACAATCGCACCTTACGGCGCAGAAGGTGAAATCCTCGTTAACCACTCAACTGGTCTTAATTATTGGATTAGAGAAAAAGCTGGCGAAGGCATTTGGGATGGTCCTTATGCTATTCCAAATCCTGAAAATATAGATGAAGTGGTAGGCGGTAGTGGTAATGCTTTAGCATGGCCAAGAATCGTTACGACAGGTGAAAACAATGAAGTTCTTCACGTTTTCGCAGCTGCTTCAGGCGAAGTTGCTACAGCACAATACTATCTCCGCACAACAGATTTACAAAATTGGGATGTTCAATTTGCACCGCTTGAAATGGATGGCTTGCACATTGACGTTTACGCAGCTGACGACTATGCAGTTTCAGCAAACGGTGACAATATCGCTGTTGTTTACTGTGCAGGTTTTATGTCACATGTTATGCTTTATGAATCAAACGATGCAGGTTTGACATGGGAAAGCAGAATGGTTTGGGAAAGTCCTATCCATGGTTTAGACTGGGAAACTGATGAAAATACATTGTTTGAAACACTTTATGGTCCAGCACATGCCTCTGTGGCTATTGGCGTAGACGGCGTTTCGCACGTTGCTCTATCTGTTGGTCTCTACAAACACGCTGAATTAGGTTTGTCATACAACTTGTACTATGGTATTATTACAGACGGTGTTGCTTATTGGAACGACACAACAAGCTGGAATGGCATCGTAGGTCCAATACGTCCTTCACAAGGTGATATCGATAGTCTTCAATACGCTTTGAGGTTATGGTGGCCAAACCCAGAAGATCCAGATAACATCGTATTAGACGTAACTAATTTCTGTGCATGGATGCCTCCACACGCAGAAAATGGTTACAATGAATTCGAATCTTCAAAACAATACACAGGTTCAACACAAAATACAGCAGGTGACTACTTATCATTACACGGTCTTATAGCTTATCCTTCAATCGCTGTTGACCCAGCTGGTAATTTGGCAGTTGCTTATTCTGCTCCAGACTTGAATCGTTCTTTATGGTATGATCAAAATGGCAATGGATATTACATGAGATCTATTTTCGTTAACTATAAACCTGTTTATGAAACAAGTTGGAGTGGTGAATTTACTACCATAGGAAAAAGTCTTAGCGTAGAAGGCGAAGCTATATCTCTTACGGCAGTAAGTACTCCAGTGAATGAAAACGAATTCTGGTTTTCATGTTTGATAGACGATGATCCTGGTTTCTATACCGGTTCAAACACATCGCAAACCAATATTACAACAAGTACAGTCAACGCATTTAAGTTTAATCCAGAGGAATATACAGTTAAAGTGGAAACTTCTGTATATCCTTCAAAATCAGGTGTGGTTACAGGTGGAAATGTTTATTTCTATGGTGAAAATGTAACGCTTACAGCGGCGCCAAACGCTGGTTATAATTTCCTTAATTGGACAGAGAATGGCGTAATTGTTTCAACAGATATTGAATATACATTCTCAGCAACAACCGATAGAAATTTAGTCGCTAATTTTGAGTATGTTGACGATGGAAGTACTCGTAAAGCTATCATAGAGGTCCTAACTGGAAATATGGATCCTTATAGTCCTGGTGCCCATAGAGTTGCTAATGAGATAGCTAGGAATTATCCCAATAGAGTGTATCCTATAAATATTTATACAAGCTATTTTACTTCAACATCTTATCCGAATTTAAATACGATTTATGCTCAAGAATTTGAGAGTGAGTACAATATTGATGCTTATCCAATAGGAATGGTAAATCGCACTACAAAATACGGACTTAGTAAAGAACAATGGAGGTCAGAAACAGAACAACAACTTTCGCAAAGAGCGGATGTAAAGATAGATGGCAAAGTGAAAATAGTAGAAGATAAACGTATTGCAGAGATTACAGTTGATTTGGATTATGTTGAAACAAGTATTTATTCAACAAATTATCTTACAATCATGATGTTGCAGGATAGCATTTGGGGCTCACAATCGGGTGGAGAATATGATAATGCTGAGCAATATGTTGACGGGCAATATTGTCATATGCATGTTTTACGCGATATTATCACACCTATATGGGGAACTGCTATTATGCCAACAACAGCAGGCACTTCGATTACAAAAAAATATACATACGAAATACCAGAAGTTATAGGTGATCCTAATGGCGCTGAAGTTGATTTGGATAACATTTATTTCTTGGCTTTTGTTACTGAAAGAAAAGATGGTGAGACAACATGTCCAGTGTTGAATGTTAATAAATTATCTATAACAAATACTGAAGACTTTATTCCGGAATCTTATTACTGGACTCCAGATCCAAGTCTTTATGCAAATGATATGAGCCTTGTTGGTTTGGTTCAGATTGATGGCGTAGATCAAGACAGAACATCATTGGAAGTCGGTGCTTTCTGTGGTGATGAACTCAGAGGAAGCCGTATGCCACAATATATTCCTGCTTTGGATAAATATCTTGTTTTCTTAACTATTTATGGCGAAGACGATGATGAAATATCATTCAAATTGTATAATCATAAAACAGACGAAGAAATGGATTTGTCATCTCCAGAACCTTTGTCATTTACTATAAACGGTACTATAGGAAGTGTTAATGCACCTCATATACTTAACTTCAGAAATTCAGTTGACGTAAATGTCATCATTAATCCAGCAGAAGCTGGTGAAGTGAGTGGCATAGGTGAATATTTGTTTGGCGATACTGTAACATTGTATGCGACATCAAACGAGGGTTTCTCATTCAAAAACTGGAGCGTAAACGGAATGGTTCTTTCAACAGAAACATGGTATGGCTTCATCGTAACAGAAGATATTGAGCTAGTTGCAAATTATAATTATGTACAAAGTAGAAACCTTGCATCTGGCTGGAACTGGTATTCTTCGTATGTTGACATGAATGGCGAGGATGGCCTTGAAATGATGGAAAATGCTCTTGGTGAAAACGGCTTACAAATCAAGGATCATACAGAGTTCGTGGTCTATTCAGATGGATACTGGTATGGTTCGCTTGTTTCTGTGTCACAAAAGAAGATGTATATGATTGAGACATCGGCAAATCATGCATTTGAATTGTTTGGTGACAAGATAAATCCTGAAGAGTTGCCAATTACAATTGGTACAAACTGGAATTGGATTTCATATCCATTAAATATAAATCTTTCCGTTGAAGACGCTATCGGCACAATAGTTCCTCAGACTGGAGACTACATCAAGTCAAAGACGGCCTTCTCTCAATATTATGAAGGCGAAGGCTGGCTAGGAGCACTCAACACAATGAATCCAGGTGAAGGCTATATGTACTACAATACTTCTGGAACAGCAAAGACACTTGTATATCCTTCAGCACCAACAACACGTTCAACAAAAGCTAACGTCACTGCTGAAAACAACTACTGGGTTCCAAACACAGGAAAATTTGCAGGCAATATGAGCTTGATAGCTGTGGTTGAAAGCAACGGAATCGAGATGTCAGACTATGAAGTCGCGGCATTCGTCGGCGATGAAGTAAGAGGCAGCGCAAGACCTATTTATATAGAAGCATTAGACAAACACATGATTTTCATGACAGTCTACGGCAGCGGCAAGGAAGAAGTCACATTCAAATATTATGACATAAATGCAAATGCAATTGAAAATGTAACTTCAAGAGAAGAAATCGTATTTTCAGACAACGCCACATACGGTTCAATCGACAATGCAATCGTATTGACATGCGGAGTGACAGGCATAGGAGAGAATGATACAGAAACTTTGAACATCTATCCAAATCCAGCGAATGTCAATGCAGAAATCGGTTTCGGCACTACATACGACAGAGTTGAAATCTACAATGCAATCGGTGTGAAGATTGCAGAATATGCTAATGTCAATAAGATTGACGGTATTGCAACGGCAGGCGTTTATTTGATAAAAGTCACGAATGATAATGAAAGTAGAAACTGCAGAATTGTAATAAGATAAAACATTGTAGAGACGTCACGGCGTGGCGTCTCTTTTTTTTCTATCCTAAATTTAAAATATTTACCAATATATTCTAATATTGAAGTTCCGGAGGAACGGCAGACAATAGGCAGGTGATGGAGTGCAATAGCACGGAACCCCTGCATGGAAACTATCGACCCTAACGGGACTAATTTTTATTGTAAATTTTAAAATAGGAATAAAAAAAGAGAGACGTATCATTGATACGTCTCTACTCATTGACTTATAGTCTTATCGACTTATAGACTTTTATTCGTAAATCTTAGCTTCTACTTCGCCGTTGAGGACCATGAGGCCGTTTAATGTGAGAGCCATCATTTCATCTTCGCCTGGATATACGCAAACTGGAGCGATCTTGCCAAGGTGACCTTCTAAAATCTTGCAGAAGTTCTTGTCGTAAGCCATACCGCCTGTTACGAAGATAGCGTCGACGTCCATGCAGAATGCTGATGCTGCGAGACCACCGACTTCTTTAGCTACTTGGTAAGCCATTGCGCGATATACGAGTTCCCATTCTTTGTTGCCAGCTTTGACTTGGTTTTCAACTTCCATAGCGTCGTTAGTGCCGAGGTAAGCAACGAAACCGCCTTGGCCTTTGAGCATGAGGTCGATTTCTTTTTTAGTATATTTACCGCTGAAGCAAGCGTTCATGAGAGGACCTGATGGCAATGCGCCAGAGCGTTCTGGTGTGAAAGGACCGTCGCCGTTCAAAGCGTTGTTGACGTCAACGACGCGACCTTTTTTATGTGCTGCCACTGAGATACCACCGCCGAGGTGAATACCGATGAGGTTCAATTCTTCATATTTCTTACCAACTGTTGCTGCGTGTTGACGAGCGATCATTTTTTGGTTCAAAGCGTGGAAGACAGACATACGTGGGAATGCAGGGTGACCTGAGAAACGTGCTACGTCTTCCATTTCGTCAACGATAACTGGGTCGGCGATATAAGCTTTAACGCCAACTGACTTAGCGATATCGTCAGCGATTAAACCGCCGAGGTTACAAGCGTGTTCACCAACAGGGCTGTTGACTAAGTCGCGTTTCATTGCTTCGTTAACTTCGTAGATACCAGATGTGAGAGGTTTTAATAAACCGCCACGGCCGACAACCATTGCGAGGTCGTTGAGTTCGATACCAGCTTCTTTCAAAGTGCTGAGGATAACGTCTTTGCGGAAGTGATATTGGTCAGCGATGTGTTCAAATGAAGCGATGTCTTCTGCTGAATGTTTGATGTTTGTCTTGAAAACACATTCTTTATCTTGGAAAACAGCGATTTTAGTTGATGTTGAACCTGGGTTTATAATTAATAATTTGTAACTCATAGTCTTAATTTTTTTATGTTTATATTATTTTATTTAGCTAATAATGCTGCTAATGCAATTGAATACAATTTTGTTTGTGAAGTGTCGCCGCGTGATGACAATACGCATGGAACTTTAGCGCCCATAACGACAGCTGCTACTTCAGCGTGGTTGAATTTGCTGTTACATTTGTAGAATACGTTAGCTGCTTCGATGCATGGGAAGAGGAGACAGTCGGCGTCGCCAGCGACAGGGCTCTTGAAACCTTTGATAGCAACTGCTTCAGCATCGATAGCGAGGTCTAATGAGATAGGACCGTCAACGACACAACCTTTGATTTGGCCGCGTTCTGCCATTTTAGCGATGAGAGCTGCATCAACGCAAGCTGGCATACCAGCGAGCATTTGTTCTGTAGCTGTGATAACTGCTAATTTAGGATTCTTGATTTCCAAAGCATTAGCTGTTGCTACTAAATATTTTAACAATGTTTGTTTTTGTTTGAAATCTGGAGCTGGGATGATAGCGCAGTCGCTAGCAATCAATAACTTGTGGTAGTTAGGATTTTCTATTGCACAGACGTGAGCCAATGTTGCGTTTGGAGGGCACAAACCGCGTTCTTTGTTCAAGATAGCACGCATGTATTTGTCTGTTGAAAGAAGACCTTTCATCATGATGTCAGCTTCGCCAGCGTTGATGAGGTCGCAAGCTTTTGTAGCAGCCTTTACTTCGTCTGGTTCATGAACGATAGTGAATTTGTTGATGTCGATGCCTTCTGCTTCGCAAACCTTAGCGATGACGTCTTTGTCGCCGCATAAGATACCTTCAATCAAACCGTTGTCGATAGCTGCACTGACAGCGCAGATTGTGTGGTCATCATTAGCGTAAGCTGCTGCCAAACGTTTCTTTGGACGGCTACGCAAAACTTCAAACATTTGTTCTAATTTATTCATAACTCTACTTTTTAATTATATTAAACTCATTATCTTATTAACAACCTATATATCTTGAGATTACGAGACGTAAAATCTCTGATGTTCCTTCACCGATTTGTAATATTCTTTGGTCGCGGTAGAATCTTTCCATGTGAAAATCTTTTAACAATCCGTGACCGCCCATCACTTGTACTGCGTTGTCGCATACTTCAGCTGCCACTTCAGAGCAGTACAATTTTGCCATAGCGGCTTCTTTGCCGTAAGGCAATCCTGCGTCTTTTATTCTACAAGCTTTATAAAGGAGACAACGAGCAGCTTCTATCTTCATTGCCATATCGGCGAGTTTAAAGCTGATTGTCTGGAATTTACAAATCTGTTTTCCGAATTGTTCTCTTTTTTGAGAATAGGCGAGAGCCATTTCGTAAGCGCCTTGTGCGCAGCCCAATCCCATAGCGGCGATTGAGAGACGGCCGCCGTCTAATGTAGCAAGCATGATATGAGAGCCTTGACCTGGAGTGCCGAGCATGTTTTCTTTAGGAAGTCTTACATTCTCGAATGTGAGGCGACCGGTGTTGGAAGCGCGCCACATCATCTTGCGGTCCATAGCTTCTTGTGTGAAGCCTTCAGTGTTGTTTTCAATCAAGAAAGTGGTGAATTCTGGTTTTCCGTTATTTTCACCAGTGATGACTTGGATTGTACTTCCCAATGTTATTGGTGTTGCACTGTTGGTAATGAATATCTTAGAACCATTAACGAGCCAGTTGTCGCCTTCCAATCGTGCTGTTGATTTTGTCCCTCTTGAGTCACATCCTGCTGTCTCTTCTGTCAAACCGAAGCCCCAGAGATGTGATTTGCAAAGACGTGGCAAGTATTTCTCTTTCTGTTCTTTGGTTCCGTATTCTTTGATAGGGCTGATGCCTAATGAGTTGCCAGCCGCTATAGTTGCTGCTGTTGAGCCGTCAATTCTTGCAAGTTCTTCAACAGCGATAATATATGATAAGGTGTCGAGTTGTTGTCCTCCGTATTCCTTTGGAACACACATGCCTAAAAGACCAAGGTCGGCCATTTTTCTTGTCAGCTCAACATCAAAAATCTCATTTTCATCGTTATAAGAAGCAACAGGTTTCACTTCACGTTCAGCGAAATCGCGTACTTTCTCACGAAACTCTATTTGTTCTTTTGTCAAATCAAAATTCATATCGATAATTCTATCAAAATATTTTTAACATCTACTTTATCACCTTCATTGACAAAGACTTTAGCCACTTTTGCCGAAGTCATCGCCTTGATATTATTTTCCATTTTCATTGCCTCGACAACACACAAAACATCGCCTTCTTTAACATCATCGCCTTCTTTAACATTGACTTTGATGACTTTTCCAGGCATAGGAGAATGATATTCCATATCATTGTTTTTCACATCATTACAAGAATAATCTCTCGAATCGTTCAACTCATCATTACGACGACAGATGAAGTCGAGGCCTCTGAGATGAACGCAATAATTATTGTCTGATGTTTCTGAAACGAAAATAGATTCCGTCATGCCATTTATCATGACTTTATTAATACCACCGCCATTTTGCGTCAACAAGACTTCATAATCCTGACCATTGATGTTGCAACTCAATGATTTAGGACTTATCTTTTCAATATTAACATTAAAAACCGTTGACTGTTGACCATTGGCCATTGACTGTTGTCCTTCAATACTAACAGTGATATTCATATTATAACGCCAATAACCTATTCTTTCCCAGACGTTGTTTATGTCTTTATTTTCTAAATATAATTTATTGAAATCATAAAACAAGAACAAAGCAACGACATCTTCTTTCTTTATTTCGTTACGCATATTATGCATAGAATCAATCAGTTCCTGCTGATGTTTCTCACAATAAGAAGTGTCGATTTTGTTATTGATAAAATCTTCGTTATCAACGATACTTTGAAGATAAGGTATATTGGTTTTATGTGTCTGTACGATATATTCTTTCAGCGCGTTTCTTGTTATCTCGATAGCTGATTCTCTTGTCTTGCCGTGACAGATGAGCTTACTTATCATCGGGTCGTAGCTATCTGATATCGTTGTTGGACTGTTGATGCTACTATCGATTCTCACGCCGCGCATCTTAGGCTCGTGGTATAATGTGAGTCGTGCTGGCGCTGGCATGAAATTATTTTCAGGGTCTTCAGCGTATATTCTGCATTCTATGGCATGGCCGTTAGCCACGATAGAATCCTGAGTGTAGCCCATCACCTTGCCGCGAGCGATACGAATTTGCTCTTCTACTATATCAATTCCGGTTCTTTGTTCCGTGACAGGATGTTCCACCTGAATTCTGGTATTCATCTCGAGGAAATAGAAGTTCTGGTTCTCATCGACGATAAATTCTACTGTACCAGCGTTGTTGTAGTTCATCTTTTTGCAGATGTCGACGGCGGTATCACATATTGCCTGACGTCTTTCTTCCGACAACGATGGCGATGGTGATTCTTCTATTATCTTCTGGTATCTGCGTTGTACTGAGCACTCGCGTTCGTAGAGATGTATCACGTTGCCGTGATGGTCAGCGAGAATCTGCACCTCGATATGACGAGGATTTCTGATATATTGTTCTATGAATATCTGTCCGTTGCCGAAGTAACGTTCAGCTTCGCGGGATGCCTGTTCTAACGAGAGGCGTAGTTGAGAGGCGTCTTCTACGATGTGCATACCCTTGCCGCCGCCGCCCGCAGAGGCTTTTATCAATACGGGATACGGCAGGGCGGCGGCTTGAGCCTCTATCTCCTCAACGCTGCCTACCAAACCCCAGACGACAGGAATGTCGTTGTCGATGGCAAACTGACGAGCCCTGATCTTGTCACCCATCAATCGCATCGACTCGGCATCTGGACCGATAAATATCAAATTATTCGCTTTACATGCCTCGGCAAAGTCGGCGTCTTCCGACAAAAAACCGTATCCTGGATGGATAGCATCCACGCCAGCATCTAAAGCTACATCTATAATCTTCTGAATGTTGAGATATGTGTCCTTCAAAGTTCCGCTACCAAGTGGACGCGCCTCGTCAGCAAGACGACAATGCATAGAATCGATGTCATTATCAGCATATACAGCAACAGAGCTAATGCTCAGCTTCTTTAAAGTGCTGATAATACGAACCGCAATCTCGCCTCTGTTCGCTACTAATATCTTATGTATTTTCTTTGAAGGCATAATAGGACACAAAGTTAATAATTTACAATTTACGATTTACAATTTGTAATTATTTTTTTTAACTATTGACTTTTGACCATTAACTGTTGACTTTTGACCATTGGCCATTAACTGTTGACTTTTGACTGTTGAACAAAAGTTATCTAGTTCGTATCTTTGAGATAACGCTTGATATTCTTTTTTCTACACTAACCACATCTGATATTAGTTTTTTATAATTGTCTTCATCTATATACTGGAAATAGTATGACAATTCAATTTGAGTCTCCAACTCAAATGCAGAACCGATAGCTATTTCTAAATATCTGGCGAATTCTACAGATGATGACCGAGAAGCACCTTCTGCTATATTTGATGGTATTGATATAGCGGAACGTTGAATCTGATTTGCAATAGCACTATATTGAGGAAAGTTCTTGGTGTGATGACAAATATTCTTTGCCAAAAGCATAGAATCTTTCCAAATGTCGTAATTTCTAAAATTTCTCATGGTTTAATAATTTTTGGTTTATAAATAGTTCAAAGGTCAATGGTCAACAGTCAATGTTCAACAGTCAATGGTCAACATCCCAAAAACTCCTTCATCCTCTCTTGTGCGTCGTCCGACATTCTTTCTTGTGCTATCATCATGGCTGTGGCATCATATATTCCATCGTAAGGATTGGCTCTTCCAACGACGTTTCTGATGAGATGCTTGCAGTCTCTGATGGCATCTGGCGAAGCTTTCAGATAATTGTCGATATAGAAGTCTAGTCTTTGGTTTAATTCATCGATGGTACCGACGTAATTGACGAGTTTATAATCCATCGCTTCTTGTGCTGTGAATTTTCTTCCCGAAAGCATCAGGTCGCGTGCTGGCATCTCGCCGCATCTCGCTATGACGAAAGGAGATATCGTGGCTGGCGTAAGTCCCAGCTTAACCTCGCTAAAAGCGAAGATGGTGTCATTTTCAGCGAGCACCACGTCAGACGCTGCAGTAATGCCGTTGGCTCCGCCTATCACCGCACCATGCACCAAAGTGATGACTGGCTTGTTACAGAAATATATCTTTTGGAATAACTTCGAAAGTCGTCTCGCATCTTCAAGGTTCTGCTCGTAACCGAACGATGCGATGTCTTTCATATAATTGATATCAGCTCCCGAACAGAACGACTTTCCGTTGCCGCATATCTCAATGACTCTGATGTCGTCGCGAGCATCGAGCCAGTCGACAGCTTCTGTTAGTTCTTTTATCATCAACGCATTCATGGCGTTACGCACCTCCGGTCTATTCAGAGCAATGCGAGCCACATTCTTTTCTATTCCTATTTGTAATGTCGTGAAATCCATTTTATTCAATTCATAATTCATAATTCACAATGCATAATTACAGACAATTATAAATTATGGATTGTGAATTATGCATTGTTTTTTACATTCTAAACACACCAAACTGCAATGGTGGGAATGGTTGGTTCAATGATGACGCGATTCCCATTGCTAATATCTTACGAGTGTCGACAGGGTCTATGATGCCGTCGTCCCAGAGACGAGCGGTGCTGTAGAACGCCGAGCCTTCGTAGTCGTATTTGGCGAGTATCTCTGATTTTATCTTAGCGAGTTCTTCTTGTGAGACTTCCAATCCTTTTGCCTTGTATTGGTCGGCTTTCACCGTGGTGAGCACGCCGGCAGCTTGTTCGCCGCCCATGACGGAAATCTTGGCATTAGGCCACATAAACAACAGCCTTGGACTATAGGCGCGTCCTGCCATGCCGTAGTTGCCTGCACCGAATGAGCCGCCGAAAATGACAGTAAACTTAGGCACGTTGGCATTACTTACCGCATGTACCATCTTAGCGCCGTCTTTGGCGATGCCGCCGCATTCATATTGCTTTCCGACCATGAATCCTGTGACGTTCTGCAAGAATACGAGTGGTATATTTCTTTGACAGCATAACTCGATGAAGTGTGTTGCTTTAAGTGCTGACTCCGAGAAGAGCACGCCGTAGTTGGCGATGATGCCAACAGGGAATCCCATGATATGAGCGAAACCGCATACTATCGTGGTGGCGTAACGAGCCTTGAACTCCTGGAAACGGCTACCGTCGACGAGGCGAGCGATGACTTCCCTCGGGTCGACGAGCTGACGAAGGTCGACGGGCGCGATGCCGTACAACTCCTCAGGGTCGTATAATGGAGCCTCGATAGGAAGTATGTCGAGGCGTTGTTTCTCTCTCTTTTCTAAGGTCTTGAAGATGTTACGACATATCTGCATGGCATGGCTGTCGTTTTCTGCGAGATGGTCAGCGACACCAGAGACAGAAGTGTGCATATCTGCGCCGCCGAGTTCTTCAGCAGTGACGACTTCGCCTGTAGCGGCTTTCACCAAAGGAGGTCCCGCCAGATAAATCGTGCCTTGGTTTCTCACTATGATGGTCTCGTCGCTCATCGCTGGGACGTAAGCGCCGCCTGCGGTACACATGCCCATCACTATGGCAATCTGCGGAATGCCCATCGCCGACATACGAGCCTGGTTGTAGAAGAAACGACCGAAGTGGTCTCTGTCGGGGAACACCGTGTCTTGTTCAGGAAGGAACGCGCCGCCACTGTCGACCATATAGACGCATGGCAGCTTATTCTCCATCGCAATCTCCTGAGCGCGAAGATGTTTCTTCACGGTGTATTGCATATAAGTGCCGCCTTTTACCGTAGCGTCGTTGGCGACAATCATCGCCTCTCTGCCTTGTATTATTCCTATTCCCGTGATTATACCTGCAGATGGAAAGTCGTTGTTATAAGTGTCGTAGGCTGCCATCGGCGAGAGCTCCAAGAACGGAGTGTTCTTGTCGATGAGCTGGTCGATGCGTTCGCGAGCCAGAAGCTTATGACGTTTCTTGTGCTTCTCGACAGCGACAGCACCGCCGCCTTGCATACTCGCAGCCATGCCTTCACGATAACGAGTCATCAAATCCATGTAGGCTTTCTTGTTATCCTGAAATTCCTTGCTGTTAGGATTTATCTGTGATTTTAATACTTGCAAAACCTTATTTTTTTAATTTCGGCAAATATAAGAAAAAGCTGTGAGCTACGAGCAATGAGCTGTGAGCTTTTTTTTGACCATTGACTTTTGACCGTTGACCTTTGACCTTTCGACTTTTGACCTCATTTTAAAATTTACAACAAAAATAAGTCCCGTTAGGGACGATAGTTCCCAGGCAGGTATGAAGAGCGTAGCTCGGAATGCCTGCAATAAAGACCGGATTTGATAAGAGTGCAGAAGGTACGACAGAAAAATCAAACGCAGTTCTGCCGCTCCTTCGGAGCTGATTTGAGTATACCAAAATTCGTTGACATCCGGAATCCCAAAAGACGCCACAAAGGTGACGTCTCTACTCGGTGTCTTGGCGTCTTAAAAAGCCTCGACCTTTTGATTTTATCGCCATCCTGACTTTACGCAAACCGCAACCTAAATCAACTCCTGAATATGGATTTGATTTGAGTTCACTAAGTAAATTGGCGTAATCTTGTTTGATAGAAGGATATTTCTTGCTTAACCGTTTTAAATCCTTAGCAAAGTTTGGAAGGACTTTTATTCTACAATTCATTAAGCAAATCCTCCGCACTCATCAACTCACGACCACAAAGACGAGCTTCTTTTATCTCCAAAAGACCTTCACGGATTGCATCGAGGATTTCTTGCTTTTCAATGTATTCCTTTTTGTTTTTCATAACAAGGTTTCGTAATTCGTTCTCACAAATGCCATCTTGTGGCATCATAATAAAATCTGAAGTTTTCATAAAAAAATGGTTTAAAATTCTTATGCAAAGATACAATGCCAAAACTCTTTTGTCAAGAAGAAAATATATAATAATTTTTAACAGAAAAAGACAATTTTTAAGTCGCAAAGTCGCAGAGTCGTAAAGTTCAAAAGCCTTAGCTTCTTTTGAAAAAGAATCGCTAGGAATAATTCTATAGTTCATCAATGAGTTGTTGAAGCGTTAAACCTTCGTCGCCACTTTCATGACGTCTTTTTATCTCCAAAAGACCTTCACGGATTGCATCGAGGATTTCTTGCTTTTCAATGTATTCCTTTTCGTTTTTCATAACAAGGTTTCGTAATTCGTTCTCACAAATGCCATCTTGCGGCATCATAATAAAATCTGACGTTTTCATAAAAAATGGTTTAAAATTCTTATGCAAAGATACAATGCCAAAACTCTTTTGTCAAGAAGAAAATATATAATAATTTTTAACATTTAGCTGTGAGCTGTGAGCTATGAGCTGTGAGCTTTTTTTTGAACTTTTGACCTTTGACTTTTGACTTTTGACCTTTGACTTTTGACTTATAGCAAAAAGTTCAATAGCTAATAGCCAAAAGCTAAAAGCTAATAAAACAATTGTTAATTTTCATTTGTTAATGATGCATTAAAAACAGTGTAATACATGGCATTTTCAATATTGTTAATAAATATTAATAAATTTTTCAACATATTGTTTTTCAATCAATAAAAGTATTATCTTTGCGCCTTGCATTTTTTTATATAAGGTAAAAATAAATAATAAATTAATAAATAAACAACTTATGAAGAAAAAATTTACTTTTCTAGCATTTCTATTGTACATCCTTTGTGGCTTAAACACGTCACAAATTATGGCACAAACGGAAGTAACAATTGGTAGTGGAGGTTACACAAATGAAAACGACAAGTTTCCACTTTACACCAATTATGAATACTCTGTCAGTCAGCAGATATATACTGCTGATGATTTGGAACAACTTTCCGCTGGTGATGTCATTAAATCTATAGCATTTAATGTTACAAATCCTGCTTCAAAACAACGTAAATTCTCAATTTACTTAAAAAATACAACCAAAGATGCATTTGACTCAGCAACAGATTATGTGTCTATGGATAATGCTGATTTGGTATATTCAACCACATCTGGTTCATTTTCGGCAACTGGATGGATTACGTTTACTCTTGACACACCATTTACATACAACGGAGATAATTTGTTACTTTGTGTACATGACTATCTGGGGGGGTGGGATACGTCTGTTGCAAGTTTCAGTCTAAACCAAACAGACAAAAACAGAGCTATTTTCAGATTTTACCAAGAATCAATAGGTGATCCTGTTAATGGAATCAATAATAATGGATGGACAGGCATAATTACTGGTCACAACCAAATCCAACTTACATTTGAAGCTAGCAGCACTCCAATTCCTTTCTCTCTCTCAGCTTCAGCTGCAACAGAAACTATCTACGATAACGAAACTGTTAAACTTACAGCTAAAGCTAAAGGCGGTTCTGGTAACTATACATACAGTTGGTCTCCTGCAACTGGTTTAGACAACACAACAATTGCAAATCCAACATTCACTCCTACTGCTGCTGGAACTTATACTTTCACATGTACCGTTAGCGATGGTACAGAAACATTAACAGCTGATGTTACGGTAACAGTAAACGAAGCTCCTAAAATTATAGAGATAGGTACAGTTACAGGAACATCTTCCTCTTATCTTCCGACATATACATATTACGGCAATAGTCTTACACAACAAGTATACACAAGTACTGAGATTGGTATAAATAAAAATCTCAGAATAAAATCTATAGCATTTAAAGATGTTTCTGGAAACGAAACTCCTCGTAATATAGAAATTTACATGCGTAATACTGATATAAATAGCTGTACAAGTTCTTCTATAGTAATGAATAACAATGAACTTTGTTTTGATGGAAATGTAACTTTCCTTGCCAACGATTGGAGCACCATTACCCTTAAAACTCCTTTCGAATACGAAGCTGGCAAAAATGTATTGTTATGTATTGTGGATAAAACGGAGCAATATCCGAATGGTAGGTATTTTGCAGTCTATGATTCTAATGAAAGCTCATTTTATATGTACAGAGACAACAATAAATTTTATGCCACTACTAATAGTTATACACCTTCAGGGTATGGTGGTATTGTAGATCAAAAAAACTGTATCAAATTAGAATATGAAGAAGTTGCGACTCCTCTCTCCATCACAGCTTCTGCTGAACAAACAACTATATTCAACGACGAAACTGTTCAACTTACCGCTTCTGCTAGCGGCGGCACTGGCAACTACACATACAACTGGTCTCCTGCAACTGGTTTAGACAATGCTTCAAGTGCAACTCCAACATTCACTCCTACTGCAACCGGTGCTTATACTTTCACATGTACTGTAAATGACGGAGCAACAACAGTAAATGCTTCTGTTACTGTAAATGTAGAAGAAAGACCAGCAGCTCCTGCAACAGCACCTGTTGTCACAGCTGTAGCTGACGGTTCATCTGCAATAACCCTCTCTTGGAATGCCGTTAACGGCGCAGAATGGTATGACATCTACGTCGACGGACAAGGCGCAAGTCATGTAAAAAACGTATATGCAACAGAATACACATTCACTGGTTTGCAAGCTGATACTAAATATTGTTTTATAATTAACGCCGTTAATGCAGGTGGCGAATCTCCAGATTCTGAACAAGTTTGTGTCAAAACAGATAGAATAAAACAATACAGAATTAAAGCTGTTGGCCATGATAAATATCTCAATATCGCACAAATTACATCTTCTAACATTGGTGGAAGAAGTGGTGTAGATGTTGCCGCATACGCAGAAAGCGACATGCAGATATTTACAATCGAAGATGCAGGAAATAACAATGTATATTTCCATTCTGCTTCTGGATATTATATCAATTGCGTAGGCACTTGGATGGTTTGTGCCCATGGAACTACAACAAGCTATGCTGCTCCATTAAGAATGCTTGATCAAGGGGATGGTACATTTATCATTTTATGTAATGATGGATACTTTAAAGTTGAAGAAGTAAGTGGTGGTCTTTATCCTTTCTCTAATGGTGGTAGCAACGTGGCTGCGAAATGGACCCTCGAAGAAGTCGTAGTCCTTGAACCTGCTATTCCTACAGGCCTTACCGCTACTCCTTTGTCTGACAGTAAAATACTCCTAGAATGGGAAGCTGCAGAAAATGCTTTGTCATATAAAGTATATATGGGCAACAACCTCCTCAACAGCACAGAAGAAACATCATACCTCGTTGAAAGCTTAGCAGAAGAAACAGAATACTGCTTCAAAATTAAATCTGTACGCGGCACAAAAGAATCTGACTTCTCAGACCAAGTTTGTGAAAAGACAAAATCAGGAAACACAGCCCCAGACGAAGCAGCAGTGTTAGTGGCAACTCCAGCAAGTGGTATTGCTTCAATCATATTAACATGGAATGAAGTCGCTAAAGCAACTTCTTACAATGTCTATGACAAAAATGGCGTTTTGATAACAAAAACATCTGAAACAACATATACCGCTGAGGGTCTTGAATTAGATACAGAATATTGTTACACCGTTAAAGCAGCTAATGAGTTTGGCGAATCTTTATTGTCTTCAAATCTAGCTTGCGCTACAACTTACAACGGTATCCCAATTATAGTAATTGGTGACGGTACATATCCAAACAACCTTACCAGAACACCAACGTATGTTGGCAAAAACTACTCTTACACTCAACAAATCTACACCAAAGATGAAATAGGATTGAGCGCATGCGAAATCACCAATATAGCTTTCTATCAAAAAACAAGCTATACATATACTCGTAGTTTAGAAATCTACTTGGTCAATACCGACAAAGAATCATTCTCAGGTACTTCTGATTGGGTTAGCATAGACAAATCTTGCAAAGTGTTTGATGGCACTTACACATTCGGATCTGAATGGTGCGATTTTGAACTTGACTATGATTTCTCATACGAAGGCGGAAACATCTTGTTATGCGTTATTGACAAGACTAATGACTGGAGAAGCCCATCAATGCAGTTCGCTCAAAATTCTACTATAAATGGTCAAACATTATATACATCTAGCGATAACACGAATTACTCTTCATCTGGCATAAGCGGCACAGGTTCTAGAGTATTTCAAAACAACCAGATAAAATTAACTTTCAAAATGCTTCTTGATGGCGTAACACCTACTCCAGAAGAAATAACATTTGAAAGCAGCATCAGAGGCGGCAACTACTGGTCAGAAAAAGACATCTACAGCTCTGTTGAAAAGGTTTCTCTTAAAGCTAAGAACACAACTATAACAAACATCAGCTTAGATGACAATTCATTCTTCACAATTCCAGCAAACATCGATTTGACAGCCGACCCAGTTGAATTCAACATCGGTCATAAGGCAAATCCTACAGCTGGCACCAAGACAGCAAATCTTATCGTAACACATTCAATTGGCACAACAGAAGTTCAATTGTCAGCAACAGTTTACGAACCTGCAGCAGCAGACGTATTTGAAAAAGCACAAAATGTTACAATCAACGTAGGCGAAAATACATTACCTACTTTCGCTAACTTACACGATGATTATATCCTTCCAAATGAAGTGAACGAAGGCAACAATCCAGACGCTGTCTACTCATTCGAATTGGAAGAAGACGCAATATTAGATATTAATATCACAGGAACAAATGCTGTTACAGCTCTTTATAAAGGAGACTTCAACGGCAACGGTCCTTCAAATGATAATAACTACCAATTATCTTCAACAAAATTCTTCTTCGATTTTGAAAACGGCGACTTCAGCGGATTGACATTAAAAGATGGTGATGGTGACGGCAGAAACTGGGAAATCATTAGTGATGGATATGACGGTAGCAACTATTGCGCTAGATCTTATTCTTATAACGATGGTTTTATCTATCCAGAAAACTACATTGTTACAACTGATAAATATTACATCACAGAAAGTTCAGTATTATCATTCTATGCAACATCTTTTGCTCAACACAAAGATGGTTATACAATTGAATATTCAGAAGATGGCATTGAATTTATAGAATTCGCTTCTAAAACAGCAGAAGGTTACAACAACTTTGAATTACATGAATTTAATTTAAGTTCACTCGCTGGCAAAGATGTATATCTCGCTATCAATCACAACACTTCTGGTCAAGATTACCTCCGCATAGATGATTTAAGATTATCAGACGGCACTGATGCGCAATCAGACATTTATCCAGCAGGCACATATTATTTAGTTGCAGCAGCTGAAGGTAATTTCACAGTCAATATCACAAAGACAGCACTTCCTAAACCAGAAGCTATAACATATACATCACCTGCAAACAACGCAATGAATCAAGCAAATCCAGAACTCTGCTTCGAACTCGGAAAATATACTACAGAATATAGAGTGTTGTTAGGCTTGACAAATCCTCCTACAACAGTTGAGAAAGACTGGACATCTGTAACAAAATCAGATTATATCAACTCATTCCAAACAGAAGGATTAAACGACAATACAAAATATTATTGGAAAGTCGAAGCTAGAAACAGCTCTGGCACAACAGAAGGCGCGGTTTATTCATTTGTGACACCATTGAACAAACCAACAAACATCGCTACAAGCAAGACAGAAATGTTCACAAGCGAAGAAGCTATAATCACATGGACTGCAGCAAAAGGTGCCTCATATTATAATGTGTATGCAAGTGGAGAAAGAGTAAACACTGAACCTATCACAGAAACGACATACACCTTATCTAATTTAGCACGCAGAATGGATCCTGGTTATTATGTTACAGTGACAGCAGTACACGCACTCGGCGAGTCAGCACACAGCGATACTGTCAACATAAAAGTTTCAGGCGAATGTGACCTTATCATCAGAGTTGTCAATACAGTAGATTCAATATTAGAAGGTGCTGAAGTAAGCTTCTACGGTATCAATGAATTCGGTAACAGAAGCGAATATGGTCCATTTGTAAGCGATACAAGCGGTCAGGTTTCACAAAGAGTTCATATGCTTAAATCAGGCGAATTCTATTACGTCAATGTTATTAAAGATCCATATACAACAATAACAGACTCCGCTTTAATACCTGATTATTATGTATCAGAAAACGGCAACTTACAACTTACAGTGACAATGAACTTGCCAGCACCTGCAAACTTCCGCGCAGAAAACGACAAGATTTATGAAGGCGACGATGTTGTTTTACATTGGGACGAAGTCAATGGCGCAACATCTTACAATATTTATGTAGATGGCGTAAAACACAATGCTGAAGCTCTAACAGGAACAACATATACAATTTCTGGTTTGGCATTTAATCAAAGCGGCTACAATGTCACAGTCACTGCTGTGCTTCCAGAAGGCGAGTCAATCCACAGCGACCCTGTTATCGCTAAAGTAGGCGGCACATTCACACTTGTAATCAATGTTAAAGACAACAACGACAATACTTTAGCAGATGCTGATGTTACAATAACATTAGACAATGACAGCTATGAATTCGATGCTATAGGCAACAACCTCCCAGATAGTTTGGCAGGCACAACAGATGCAAATGGTAAGGCAAGCTTCACAATGCCATTGTTCGACAATGAACCAGGTCATAATATTTACTATACAGTAGCTGCATCGAAGACATCATATAAAAACTCTTCTTCTTTACTTGGTCATTACGGTTATGCAGTAGAAGGCGACGCATTCATAACAAACGGAGGCGTATATGAATTCGACTGCACATTGTTATTGGCAGCTCCAGAAAACTTCAAAGCTGAAAAAGATTATTATGTAGAAGGCAAGAGCGCAAGATTCTACTGGGATGCTATCGATGCAGACAACTTGCTCGGTTATAACTTCTATTATAGTGAATGGGACGAAGAGACTTACGAAACAAATTATATCAAGTTAAACAGTGAATATATCACTAACAACAAATATACAGTAGAAGGTCTCGAATATGGTCAACAAACTTATTGCGTTACAGCTGTTTACGACTTAGGTGAATCACCAATGGCTTATGCATACATCCAAGTGACAGGCTACGGTTCAATAAGCGGTACTGTAACAGACGAAAGCAGCAATCCTATCAGTGGCGCAACAGTCATGATTACTGGTAAAGACCGATTCGATACAGATCAGACTTATTTCCTTACTACAGACGCTAACGGTAAGTACTCAAGCAATGAAATCATGCCATCAACATGGGATCCAACTTACCAATACACAGCAATAGTATCTAAAGCTGATTACTTCAACGGTTATTCATCTTCACCAATTTTTGTTGAATATAATGAAACAACAGAAGTTCCTACAATCGTATTACAAGCAAAACCATCTGTTGACATTACAGTGACAGCTACAGTTGAAACAGACTATAACGATGATGAATATGTTCAAATTGGCTGGAGTTCTGTTGGAGATGCTGAAAACTATAACATTTATCGTAAAGTTTTAAGCAATAATGACGTAACTAAACTTAACGATTACGACAACATCACTTGGACTAACCACACCGACAACGAATGGATGACATTGCCTAATGGCAATTACCAATATGGTGTGTCAGCAATGGTTAAGAACTACACAACAGAAAGCTTCGAAGACAGCGATACAATTCCAACAGGCTGGAAATTGAAGACAGATGACTTCTTGGTAAAACCATGGTTAGTCCACGACGCAAGCACTGCAACATCTAAGTCTTACAAAGCTCCAAGAAGCGGCAACAAGGCAATCTACAGACGTGGTGAAAGCAATGACGGTGGTGAAGGTGACGGCGTGAAATATTATGCAAACCATATCATCACAACACCAATTGATATGATAGAAGCTGACCATGCAACATTGACTTTCTATTATGTAAGTGAAGCTTATGAAGGTTTTTATGCTAATACATTGATTGTCTATGCAAGAGAAGTCAATACTGACGTTTGGGATGAATTATATTTGACAACAGATAAAGTCTCAGATTGGACAGAAGTAACATTGTCATTAGATGCATACGCAGGCAAGAGAGTAGAAATAATCTTCGGTGCTCATTCTAATTGGGGTAAATATGTCGCTATCGACGATATCACTGTTACATTACCATCAGCAGAGTCAAAGATCAATTGGTCTAACACATTGACAAAACAAGGTATCGAGTTCACAGGCGATGGCAACTGGAATGTGGCTGGCAACTGGAACACAGGTGAAGTTCCTGGTGAAAGCGCAAACGTTTCTATCAGCGGCGACGCTATCATCAATACAGATGTAACTGTCAGAACACTCACAATCGCAGAAGGCGGTTCTTTGATTCTCCAATCAGGTACACTCACAGTGACAGAAGGTATGACAAACGAAATTGCAAGTGCTTTCGTAATTGAAGACGGCGCACAAGTAGTTCAAAGCAAGGACAATGTCAAAGCTACATTCAATATGAATATAGAAGCTCCAAACGACTGGGATAACGACCACACACAAGGCTGGCAGTTCATCGCTTCTCCAATGAAAGACGCTAAGACAGCATCATTTGAAACAGAAGGTACAGACTTCGACTTGTTCAAATATGAAGGAGAAAAAGAGTTAGAATGGGTCAACTACAAAGGTCATAACGAAGATGTAATAAGCGGCGAAACACATATCTTCGACTTCGCAACAGACTTGGATAACTGGGGCGTTATCGACGCTAACGGCGACGGCTACAGCTGGGGACATAACTTAAACTTAACAGATGTATTCCATAGCGAATATATGATGGGAGGAAGACCTGAAGGTTACGATGACGCAGGCTGCTTATTCAACGAAGCTCAATGGTACGACTTAGACACTTACACACAAGTAAACGTTTCTCCAGACGATTATTTAGTAGCTCCTGATATGATGAACATCGGCAAATACTCAGCATTGAGATTCAAGATGAAAGGATATTCTTCAAATACACAAACTCCAGAAATCAGCGTATTGGTATCTTTAGAAAACAAAGCTACTGGAGAATATGTACCAGCCGACTTCACAACAGTTGGAATCGCTCCACAACTTAATGCTTTTTGGGAAGAAGTAATCATCTCTCTTGAAGAATATGCTGGTGAAAATGTAAGAGTTGCTATTCGTCATAATGTTCAAGATTCATGGAATACAGCAGTCTTGATTGATAAAGTTGAATTAGCAAACATCGGTTTCGAAACAGAATTCCAACAAGGTCGCGGCTATCTCGCTTCTTACGAAACAACAACGAAAGTAGCATTTACAGGCGTTCTCAGCAATGAAACTGGTCACACATTCAACGAAATAAATACGTTTAATGAAGAAGACCATTATGCAAACTTCTACTTGCTCGGCAACCCATTTGCTTTCAATATGGATTGGAGCAAGATGACTATCAGTGGCGTTTACAATGGTTATGCTACAGTAACATTAGATGGTGGCTACAATTATCTCACAGACGGCGAAATCAAAGTCGGTGACGGCTTCTTCGTGAAAGTCAAAGACGATGCAGAACCTTCATTGTCATATTACAAACAACAAGACAATGGCATGATGAGAAGCAGAAGAGCAGAAAAGAAGAGCTTCATCAACCTCGTCGCTTCAAGCAAGGCAGGCAGCGATAACGTTATCATCAATTTCACAGACAATGACGAAGAAGGCTTCGACAAACTTGAAAACTTCAACAAAGACATCGCAGAAATATATGTGAAAGAAGAAGGAAAACGTTATGGTATCATGAACGTTGAAACAGACGTTGAAGAAATCGAACTTTACTTCTCCGTTAAGAGAATGGGCGAATATACTATCAACGCTATCACAGAAGGCGAATTCCAAAATGTGATATTAGTTGACAAACACACTGGCGTTGAAACAGACCTTACAACAAGTCATTATACATTCAAAGCTTTATCAAGCGACCATCCAGACAGATTTATAATAAGAATGGGCAATGAAGTTAAAAATGACAATTTCGTATATCAATCAGGCGACGAACTTATCATCAACGCAGAAGGTTCTGTACAAATCATTGATATTATGGGACGCATCGTCTATAGCAGCGACATCGTTAACGAAACACACAGAGTTAATACAAGCAGCTTCGACAATGCAGCTTATATAGTTCGTATATTAAATACAAATGAAATTAAAACACAGAAAGTAGTTATTTATTAATAAAATATGTCATGAGCCTTGACGAACTCGAGGTTCATGACTTCAAACTTTAAAAAAAATAAATTATGAAAAAATACATATTATCAATGATCATCGCAGTTGGATTCGGAATGAGTCTCAGCGCACAACAATTTGGAAAACCTTATTCAAATCAAACCGACGGTTTCTTCTCTTCTAACAGATATGAAGAATATAGAGAAGATAATGCAGAATGGGGCAAAATGCCTTTGTTGCCAAAAACACATGGTTATAATTATGACTATGATGCAGAAGAAGCACCGCTCGGTTCAGGATTATTGCTCCTCGCAGGTATGGGATTGGGATACGCAATGAGAAAGAGGAAAAATAATGACGAGGAATGAGTCGCTAGAAATTAGAAATCTGAAATTTGAAAAGAGACGGTTTTATTAAATCGTCTCTTTTTTTATGGCTCCTTTTCAAGAATGAAATAGCAGTTTGTGCCACTGTTCCATGAACACTTCATGTCGACCTTATTGTTCATAAGATTTTATTTTTTGTAATGATAAATGTTTTATAAATTCGTAACTTTGTAGGGTAAAAAATGTTTTTACAAAATATATTTTGTTAAGATGAAGACAATAAAAGAGATATATCGTATAGGTCATGGTCCTTCCAGCAGTCACACCATGGCACCTCGTTTTGCATCGGAGCGTTTTCTTGCTCGTCATCCTGAAGCTGCTCGTTTTGAAGTGACATTATATGGCAGTCTTGCTCTCACTGGCAAAGGTCACTTGACCGACGTCGCAATCTTAGACGTCCTTGAGAAGAAAGCTCCGGTAACAATCAATTGGCAAGCAGACATTTTCCTGCCTTATCATCCTAATGGCATGACGTTTAAGTCTTTCAATGCAGAAGGGGTGATGACAGAAGAATGGACGGTCTATAGTGTCGGTGGCGGTGCTCTTGAAGAAGAAGGCAGACCTGCTATCATACCTGACATTTATCCTATCACCAAGATGACCGATATCTTGAACTGGTGCGAAAGCAAAGGCAAGGCTTATTGGGAATATGTCAAAGATGTGGAAAACGACCCTTATCTGATGGATTATCTTGAAGAGGTGTGGATGACTATGATGGCTGCCGTTGAGCGTGGGCTTCAGACTGAGGGACGTTTGCCTGGACCTTTGAATCTGCCTCGCAAGGCTGCTAACTATCACGTCAAGGCGATGGGATATCAGCATACGTTGAAAAGCAGAGGCTTGGTGTTCTCATACGCTCTCGCCGTCAGTGAGGAAAACGCTTCCGGCGGACTTATCGTCACGGCTCCTACATGCGGTTCGTCGGGTGTGTTGCCTGCAGTGTTGTATCACTCGGCCAAGGCATACGACATCGCTAAGCCGAGGATTCTTAATGCCTTGGCTACAGCGGCTCTCGTGGGTAACCTCGCAAAGACAAACGCTTCTATATCCGGCGCCGAAGTGGGCTGCCAGGGCGAAGTAGGCGTCGCATGTGCCATGGCAGCAGCAGCGGTATGCCAGCTCTTCGGCGGCAGCTGCGCACAAATAGAATACGCAGCAGAAATGGCCCTCGAACATCACCTCGGAATGACTTGCGACCCTGTGTGCGGCCTCGTACAGATACCATGCATCGAACGTAACGCCTTTGCAGCAGCTCGCGCCATGGACGCTAACATATACGCTACTTATACCGACGGAACTCACAGAGTGTCCTACGATAAAGTAGTAGAAACAATGAAAAAAACTGGCCACGACATGCCTCTCCTCTATAGAGAAACATCAACAGGAGGACTCGCTAGCGGCTACGAACAAATGGATTATTAATCAATGTATAATTCATAATGCATAATGCATAATTAAGGCATTGTGAATTATGAATTGTGAATTATGAATTATGAAAAGACTTTTCCTTGCAATACCGATAAAGACTAAAGACAATGGTTTCATTCCACTTTTAGATGGTTTGAAACGTCAGCTGGCTCATGAGAAACGCATCAATTGGGTCAAGCCGGAACATATTCATCTTACGCTGAAATTCATCGGCAACACTCCAAACGAGGACATTCCTAAAATCATCGATGGAGTGGGAGAGATGCTACAAAGTCATAAGAGCTTCACCATGGATTTCAACAGAACGGGTATCTTCGGCAGCCGTTACGCTCCTCGCGTACTCTGGCTTGGAATGCAAAACACACCTCAAGAACTCTACGACCTTGAAGAAGATACTTTGTCGGCATTCGATAAATTAGGATATCTCCGCGACCGACAAAACTTCGTGCCTCATATCACATTGGGACGCATCAAAGAGTTATGCGAGAAACAGTATTTCCAGAAAATCGTCGCTGCTACAGAACAGAAATCATACATCAAACAAGAAGTCAACGAGATAATATTGTTCCAAAGCATCTTACGCCCTGAAGGAGCGTTTTATAAAGAGATTAAGAGGTTTGGACTTTGAGCGTTCATTTGGGAACGGGTTTTGGGAATGGGATTTGGGATTTGGGATTTGGGAATGGGACGTGTTGAAGATGTCCTTGTGTAGAGACGTGTCAACAATACCAATGAAAATAAACAATGTATTGTTGATGCGTCTTTTTATTTGGGAATGGGATTTGGGATTTGGGAACGGGATTTGGGAATGGGGAAGATGTCCTTGTGTAGAGACGTGTCAACAATACCAATGAAAATAAACAATGTATTGTTGATGCGTCTTTTTATTTGGGAATGGGATTTGGGATTTGGGAATGGGGAAGATGTCCTTATGTAGAGACGTGTCAACAATACCAATGAAAATAAACAATGGATTGTTGATGCGTCTTTTTATTTGGGAACGGGATTTGGGTTTTGGGATTTGGGAATGGGGCGTGTTGAAGATGTCCTTGTGTAGAGACGTGTCAACAATACCAATGAAAATAAACAATGGATTGTTGATGCGTCTTTTTATTTGGGAACGGGAATGGGTTTTGGGAATGGGACGGGTCGAAGATGTCCTTGTGTAGAGACGTGTCAACAATACCAATGAAAATAAACAATGGATTGTTGATGCGTCTTTTCATTTGGGAACGCGTAGGGACGTATCGCATATGTCCATCGTTAAACAAAAAAAAATAGAGACGTTTCCGTCTCTATTTTTTTAATAAGATTTTATATCTTATCAATAAACCACGATTTTTTGTGTCTTGATACCGTCGTTTGTGATTAATCTGACGATATAAGCTGCTGTGTTGAACTTGCTTGTATCGATTCTGTTATTGTCGCTTGTGACTTCATTGCTGTAGACCACGCGACCCATAACGTCGACGATTTGAACAACGC
This sequence comes from Bacteroidales bacterium, assembly GCA_045613185.1. GTDB lineage: Bacteria > Bacteroidota > Bacteroidia > Bacteroidales > F082 > Limimorpha. The sequence goes on from JAZLAL010000035.1 coordinate 35,254, forward strand.
CTTCAGCTTCTATTATGAGTTCGTTGCCTGATAAGAAAGCGAACTTGTCATCTTCGTTAGAACCTTCACCCTTAGCGAATTTCAATACGAAGCGGTTGCCGTTTTCTTTTGGTGTTGTTGTGAATGTGTAGCTTCCTGTCAACATATTTGTTTCTGTTTCTGTAAGCTTGTCAAACAAAGTGATGCTTTCGAACATGCCTTCAGTTTCGACGTGGAAGTTATATTCACCGAATGTATTGGCTTTGAATACGAGTTCAACTTCTTGGACATCGCTTTCGCAGTTATAGATACCATAAGGAGTGCTATTGTCATAGACGTAAACGACTGCGATATCTTCGTTGAAGTTCTTAATCTTAGGGAATCCTTCTTGTTCACCAGCGAGGTTGATGATGACGTTGTCGTTACCAGCTTTGCCAGAAGCGATGACATTGATGAAGTTTTGTTTTTCATTGTTTCTGCTTCTTGCGTTGTATCTCAATGTTGGATTTGAACCTATAGCTTTTACGAAGAAGCCGTCACCGACTTTAATTTCACCGTTTGTCAGATAATTGTAACCGCCTTGTTCATTAACTACGGCATAACCGTTAACCAAGTCATTTGCAATTGTGTTAGCCCAGTTCATATTGAATGAGAATGGGTTGCCGAGCAAGTGGTAGTTAGCGAGGTCTTTACCGTTGTCATAATCTAAAGCGAATTCGAATGATGTTTCGTGGTTAAGGATACCTTTGAATGTAGCCACTGTTTCAGTCTCGTATGAAGCGAGGTAACCAACGCCTTGTTCGAATGTTGTTTCAAACTTGCTAAGTTCTGTGCCTGATGAAGTGCCAAATGCTGATACCTTTTCGAAGCCACCCTTGATGTCTGTCATCTTTGCTGCTGGAGCAGATGATTTAGCGGAAGAACCAGCAAAAGTGAGCTTAATTTTATTAGCATATGTTTCAGCTGTACCTTGTGGTGCAAATCCATTGGCGGCCAACCCTGTTTGTAGATCAAATGTTGTAGTCGTATATATTGCACTGTTAACTCCTGTTGAATATTTTAAGAATCTATCAAAGCCACTATATTGACTAGCAGCTGTTCCTGTTGCATCTTGTATAGTGATGATAATATTGTTTCCAGTGTATTGGATAGGATTGTCTAATTCTATTGTAATATATCCAGTATCATAACCAAATTCAACTTCACCAGAGAATGCTGGAGATGTCGTTACTGGAATCCAATCATATCCATTCGTAAATGATTCTTTTGTGGTATTTTCAACATATACAACTATTGATCTAGTATAATTTGCATTACCTCTACATTTTTCAAATGATATATGTGTTAAATAGTTTCCATTTAATGAAGTTCCATTTAATGAAGCACCTATATCATTCTTTGTATATATTTGTTGAGAGCAAGAGAATGCTTTTGGTCCGTAATAGAAATTAACAGGATAATAAGATGTATACGATGTAGTGCCTTCGCCAATTACCTTTTCTCCAATTAAAACTAAGTCTCCACTGCCAGCTTTCTCATCTGTTTCAGCACAATCTTCATTTGAAGCAGCAGACTCACCGCCAGAGTTAACAGCTTTCACTGTGAAGCAGTATTCTGTTCCTGCTTTCAATTCTTCAACAGTGTATGTTGTTCCTGTTACTCCAGTTGCAACGGAGTTGCCACCTTGGAAAATGTTGTAACTTGTTGCTTTTGCTGAAGCGCTCCATGTCAATATAATTGAATTTTCTCCATTTGCTGTTGCAACCAAGTTTGTAGGAGCAGAAGGAGCTAACATTTTTGTTGTAGCACAAGCTTCTGCTGATGCTTCAGATTCGTCTGATTCTTTAACAGATGTCACTTTGTAGCAGTATCTTGTTTCTGGATTTAAACCTTGATCTGTGTATGTTGTTCCTGTTACATTTGCTACTAATTCTGAATCTCTGTAAACATTGTAACTTGTAGCTACGGCAACTGGATTCCAACTCAATGAGATTGATGAAGCACTTTCTGTTGTAGCAACTAAGTCTTGTGGTGCTGATAGAGTTAGGTCTACTGTTATTACAAGTTGAATTTGAGCTGTATAACTTTGTTCATAACCGGTACTTAAATTTGACATATCAATTGCAGAGGAACCTTGTTTGTACAAAGATCTTCCGGTTGTTGTATATCTATAGAACAGATGGAAACCATTATTACCTAATCCGAAACCGGTTTTATCATATACTGTAACAATAATATTACCACCAGTATAGACGAATGATTTGTCAAAATTAATTGTACACCATGTGTCCTGTATACCTGAAATAGAAACACTACCATCAAATACTTTATCATTTTCGCTTACAGGTTCAAATTTATAACCATTGAATGTATTAAGTGAAGTGTTTGTAATATAAACCTCATATTGTCTTGTGGTAGATGATGTTTGGTTGCCTAATTTGAAAGCAATACTACCAATTTCTCCAATATTACCTCCCAATTCTTCAGCAGTGTAAATCTGTTGTGACATTGCATGAGCACTATAGTCATATACAGGGAGATAGAAGTTACCTGTAGAATTAGGATTTTTATCAGTGCCAGTTTCAACAATTATTTCTTTTAATGCTTTTCCATCTTCTGTTGTTGCACAAACTGGTGTTGTCGCAGCAGATTCAAAGTCGCCATTGACGGAAGTAATCGTAAAGCAATATTCTGTTTTTGGAGTCAAGTTTTTAACGACGCATGTTGGTTCTGTCACATTCTTGATGAATTCAGAATCTTGGTAAACATTGTAGCTTATTGCATTTGCATTTGTATTCCATGTCAAAATGATTGAGGAAGAACCATCTACTGTAGCAACTAAGTTTTGAGGAGTTGTTGGAGCATCCATTGTTCTAGCACATTCTTCATTTGAAGCATCAGATTCACCAACTTCATTAACTGCTTTTACTGTGAAGCAGTAATTTGTACCTGGATTTAATCCTTCAACATTATAAGATTTTGCTGTTAAACCAGTAGCAATTTCTGCATCATCTTGGTAAACATTATAACTTGTTGCAGTTACGACTTCGTTCCATGACAAGGCTATTGTTTTTAAGCCCGTTGCAGTTGCAACTAATTCAGGAGCATTTGGCGCCTTAGGTGTACAATCTGCTATGAATGTAAATGTTCTACCGTCTTCTAATGAGCCTTTTGCTGCAGAGAAAAGCACTATACCGTTTTCACATTTAACATCAAATGAGTTTTCATATTCGTATGTGGTGCCTGTTCCTTTTATGTAAGTTAATGCAACATTACATCCTTTAGGAATTTCTAAAGTGAAAGTATATTTATGTTTATCAGGATAACCATGCTGATTATAACCATCGAAGTATGTATCATCTATAGTATATGTACCATTAAATGTACCTTCAAGTTCAGGGTATGAAACCGATAATTTATTTCCGTTCCAACCATCACCAAACTCATCTTCTAAAATGAATGTTATCGGAATAGTTTCTAATTGAATGTCGCCAACTTCGGCACATCCTATAACAGATTTTTTAGATTCACCGCCTTCGTTAACAGCTGTTACGCTATGGCAATAGGTTTCTCCAGTTGTAAGACCTGTTATGTCAAAAGATGTTGTCGTTGTTGTACCTACAAATAAATCGCTTAAATAAACGTTATAGCTTGTTGCGGTTTTAACAAGGTCCCATGACATATTGATAGTTGTCATATCTGTTGATCTGGCAACCACGTTTTGAGGTACTTCAGTGATAGTTGTTGTGCATACTTCAGCTTTAGCACCTTCGCCTGCTTCATTTTCAGCGCTTACAGAGTAGCAATATCTTGTTGCACATTCTAAGCCTTCAATAGTGAATGTTGTTCCGCTTGTCTGGCCTATTTTATTACCACCTTCATCATAAATATGGTAGGTTTCAGCTGTAGCATCTGCATCCCATGTCAAAGTGATAGCATTTGCATATACATCTATATCAGGCATTTCTTGGCTGCAGCTAGCAATCAAGTTTGTTGGAGCTGCAGGTATTCCAGGTTCGTTGCCTGTAACAAATGAGAAACGAATTTGGTTTCTTTTTGTTGGGCTAGGAATGAAACCATCTTTGTTTACATTAGATGGATTGAGTGGTGCAGGAGACAGCCAATTATAATAATACATTGCTTTTGCATCACTAATTACATCTGCAGCGAATGTTATTGGGTCATCTACACTATTAGTGTAGTCATAAACGCAGACAGCCAAGTTGTTTCCTGTATATTCAAATGGTGTATCTAATTTGATACGTACCCATTCGTCAGCAATGCCATTGATAGTGATGTTGCCATTATAAACCAAATCAGCATCTGTCATTGATAACCAATCTGTTTTGCTTGCGAATACTTCTTTTGTGGTTTGTTTGAGATATACTTTAACAGTGCGTGTGCAAGGTGCTGACAAACCGCTCTTATATTTGAATGATACAGATTTGATCTCTCCAGTTTGTTGCATCTCAGCTCTGGTGTATATTTGTTGTGAGATTGAATAAGCTTGATTTGATGTTAAAGGAAGAACTCCTGTTGTGCTGTTGCCGTCGCCAATTATTACATGTTCTGCTATTGGAGTGTCTGGGTCTTGTGCTGTAGTTGTTGCACAAGCAGGATTTGATTCGCCAGATTCGCTACCACCTGCACCAACAGCAACTACTGTAAAGCAGTGTTGTCCAGCTTCCAAGTCATAAACTGTATAAGTTGTTGAAGATATACCTTCTACCTCGAGACGATTTCCTTCATATACTTTATAAGTTGTTGCATAAGCAGTGGCGTCCCATGTCAATTCTACTGTTGCAGGAGCAGTAGCTCTGGCATATAATTGAGGAGCTTCTGGTGTTGGAAGTGGTGTTTGGACTTCATTAGATCCACTTTGGCCGGATTCACCTTTTGCATTAACAGCTGATACCGCGTAACAATATTTTCCTTCTGGAGTGAGTCCTTCGAAAATGTATTCTGTTTCTTGAATGCCTTCAACCACCGGAGTGCCATTAATCAAATAAATATTATAGCTTGCAGCACCTGCCACTGGATTCCATGTCAGTTTTACTGAATAAGGACTTGTTGCTACTAATACTACATTTTGAGGAGCAGAAGGTGTTGTGATGTCTGTTGTAGCGCAAGCTTTGTTAGAATGTGCAGATTCTTTTCCATTTACACCATCGGGATAGTTGACGGCTGTAACAGTGAAACAGTATTCAGTAGCTTGAGTTAAGCCCTTGACTGTATAATATGGATTAGTTACGAATTGAGCGAGAACTTCAGAGTCTTTGTACACGACATAACGCTCAGCACCTGTAACAGAACTCCATGACAAGACTATTGAATCATGACTTGCCGTATTAGCGACTAAGTTTTGAGGAGCTAAAGTTATTGTTTTTGCACATGCTTCAGATTTATCAGATTCGCCATGAGCATTGACAGCGGCTACAGAGTAGCAATATTCTGTGCCAGGCATCAAACCTGTAACTTCGTATGTGTTGCTTGCTGTGCTAATGGAAGTAGTTTCGTCAAAATAAATCTTATAGCTTGATGCGCCTACGACATCGTCCCATGACAAAGCTATTGTTGAAGTGCTTATTGCTTCAGCGACGATGTTTTGAGGTGCTGTTGGCGCGTCATAAGTTGTTTCATCCTTATGGTTCAACCATTCAAGGTCTTTTGTTCCGTCATATTTATACAAGTCATAGTCTGATGATGAAGGAACGAAGTCTGAAATCTTTGAATATTTCAATGGTGAAGCGATGAACTGCCAACCTGTTTCGTTTGTGCCCCATTCTTCTGGGTTAACGATGTTCATTCTGAATGTTGCTGAAACATCTTCGTTGTTTTGGAATACTTGTGCACCATCGTTGATGATGAAAGCGTCAGCGTCTGTATTTGCGAAGTCGCCATTAACTGTCAAGACAACGCCATCGTTAATTGTCAATGTTTTGCCTTCGTTAATAACTAATGAATTGACTGTTATGTTGCCGCTTTCTATTGTAGCGTTAGCATCAATAATGACTTTTGTATCGTTTTCGTTTGGAAGACGTTTTGCTGTCCAGTTGTCTGTGTTTAACCAGTTACCATCTTGAACGAACATGTTGACGTTTTTGCTAACTATGTCAGACCATTCAATTCTAGATTCTGAACTGCCTTCGATGAAAATGCTAACTTCGTCAACGCCAGTGCAGTAACCAGATCCAGCAACGTTTACGAATGCAATATAGATTTGTTGTCCTGTATATGCACTCAAGTCAACTACTGCATCTGTCCATTCTTGAACATCAGTTTTGTTGCTTGACCATAATTCTGTCCAACCGCTATTGTAAGAAGTTGTACTTACCATCACTTTCAAAGTGTTGATATCACCATCCCAAGCTGGAGTGATGTATTTGAATGACAATTTAACAGCTTCGTTATAGGTCATCGGACGCGTTACCAAATATGATAAAAATTGGTCATTCACGTAATTTGATTGTATAAATGCAGCATTGCCAGAAAATGCTGAATATGTACTATCTTGATTGGTTGTGGAAGTTCTTAAACTCCATTTGTAATTATTAGATGTTCCACCAGCACTTACTCCCTCTTGGTATATATACCAATAAACATTCATTGCTTGATAAGTATCTGCCTTATCTATCAAATAAATACTTGCGAAGTTTTCTGTGTAAACAGCATTATTTTGAGCATATAAGTTAGCAACGCCGTATTGGTAGATGCCTTCTAAAGAATTCCAAGTGTTATCTGTGTAAGAAGTTCCGTTTACGTTTGTTGCGATGTTTGTTTCTATGCCAGTTAAATAGTCTTTTCTGTAGATGTTAGAACCTTTGCTTTCTGCTCCGTTTTCCCAAGTGACAACGCCGTTATTATTAGCAACAACGCTTGTTGGAGAAGGTTTAGCTGGGTTATCTGCAGTTTGAGCGCGTGCAATGAGAGAATGTTCAGACTCTAATTCGCCGCGTTTTGTTGTTACAGTATAAGCGTAAATTGTACCATATTCCAAGCCAGAATCTGTATAAGATGTAGATGTTGTGTTTTCAAGAAATACTCCATCACGATAGACGTTATAAGATGTAGCGTTGTTTGTAGCGTTCCATGACAAGTTGATGTCTGTTCCGTTTGCAGTTGCGTTAAGAGTTGGAGCGACGAGTTCATTATAAACTGTAACTACAATGTCGAAAGTTCTAGAGCCAGTATTAACTGTAAAAGTAACTTCGTAATTGTCTGGGATTTCTTTATTGAAGCTTACTTTGAAAGTAGCTGATTTTGTTACGTCATCTATGAATTCTGAGCTATGAGCTTCTTCCAAATTCATAACACCCATTGTGCCATAAGTTGCGCTATTATTAACGATAGTTGTATAAGTGTCGTTTTCAGATATTGTTACTGTTGTATTATCGTTAGTTGATGATTTACCATTATTAATCAATGTAAGCTCAAGGTTGAGGTTAGAACCAGCATTAAAAGTTCTTGTGAAATCATAAACATTGAGGGCAGGTCCATTTACATCTAAAGGAACAGCACGAACAGCTTCAAGAGCGTCTACCACGCCAGAGCCGTAGAGGTTATCTTTTTTAGCTGGTGTTTGTGTTGTTGTTCTTTCAACGATTTTACATAAGTCTTCTGGGGTGAGGTTTGGGTTTTTCTCGAGCATGAGAGCCATAACGCCAGCGACGCAAGGAGCAGCTTGTGAAGTACCGCCTTTTGATACGTATCCGTCATTACTATCATGGCTGAGAGAACGTATTGTAGCAGGAGCTACGATATCAGGACGGATGAGACCCATTGACTCGCCGTCATTGTAAGGATAGTCGTACCATTCGACAGGACCTTGTGATGAAATAGCTGCTATAGATGGTACATTGAATTCATTATAAGTGACAGCACCGACAGAAACGACGCTTGATACGCCGCCGGCATTGACTTGTTGGTCAGGGTGTAACCATGGTGGAGGGCAGTCACCTGGAGTACGGATGTTTCCTGGAACTGGGTATGTAGCTATGAATTCACGGTCGTTACCAGCTGCGACAACTGTTACGATGTTTTGTGCTAACAAGTTTGCAAACGTTGTGCGCAATGCATTTCTGTTAGCGTCAGTAGCTCCTAACCAACCTTGAGAGATGTTCAAGATTTGAGCGCCATTCTTTGCTGCGAATTCAACACCATCTAATAATCTAGGGACCGTAAGTCCTGAGCCATCAGCATATACCTTGATGCTCATCAATGTAGCGTCAGGAGCGACACCTGTCATCATACCAGAAGTACCGTCGCCGCAGACGATACCGGCACAGTGTGTACCGTGGCTTCTGTCGTCGTAAGGATTTTGACCAGGATTTACTACGTTATAACCGTGTTGAGCGTTGCCGTTCCATAAATGGTCTTTGATGTCAGCGTGTTCGGTATTGACGCCAGAGTCGAGAACAGCCACGATTACGCCTTTACCTGTATAACCTAAGTCCCATACTTGGTCGGCTTTGATTCGTTTCAAGTGTTCTCCGATAGTTGCTGTTACAGCACGTGTGTCGCGAGATTCTGTTTCTTTTGAGTCAGAAACGACTTCCATCACGTTGTTATAGCTGATTGTCGCCACATCAGGATGTGATGCTAATTGATAGATGACATCAGCTTTTGCCTTACAGTTGATGAAGTTGGCAATCCAAAAGTTCTGGATGTCAGTTACTTTCATGCTTCTTTCTTCAGCTTGAAGAACAGACATGATGTCTTTTTGAGAGTTCTCAGCGAATTTCTTTAATTCGTTGGTAACGATTTCGCGACGTACTTCTTTGCTGTCGCTTTTGCAATTCAAGACTGCAAAATCATCGCTCGTCATCTGTGCCTTCAACATGATGTTGACATCGATGTAGTCGTTACCTTTTTGGCTTAAAATCTTTTGTAATTCATTGTCAATTACGTTGTTCTGTGCATTTGCTAATAATGTACACAAGAACAAACTTGCTACAAGTATAAATATTTTTTTCATAATATTATATTAATGCAATTTAATATGTAGTTTTTTTCACGGGTGCAAATATACAAATATTATGATAATTAAAATGTTTATATATAAAAAAAAAGGTACCACGCAAAAAAAACGTGGCACCTAACGGGATTTGTTATTGTTGAATGTGAGTGTGTGTTTTACATTATAATAATCTTTTGAGTATTGACATTGCTGCCATCTACGCGGCGTACGATGTATGCTGCTTTGTTAAGATGAGTGATGTTTACTCTAGTGTTTCCGCTTAGTTCGTTATTGTAAACGACTCTACCCATTACGTCGATGATTTGTACTGAACCATTGCCTTCGATGATGAGTTCGCTGCCTGATTGGTAAACGAAGTTGTCGTTTTCAACTTCAGCTTTCTTACCGAATTTAACTGTAAAGCGGTCGCGTTTTTCATTTGTTGATAATACTGTGAAAGAGTATTCGTTCTTAAGCATATCTGTTTCAACACCTGTTATATTGTCAACCAATGTGATGTATTCGTATTTGCCATCAGCATCGATTCTTATGATATGAGTACCGGTTTTTGATGCTTTGAATCCTAATTTCACTTCGTTGACATCTTCGTCGAAGCTGAAGATACCGTATTTGCCGCCTGCGTTTTCTACATATATTTCAGCGATGTTTTCGTTGAGGTTGTTGAGTTTTGAGAAACCTTCGTCTTCTTGTCCAGCGAGTTTGACGATAACGTTGTCGCTACCATAGATATTTGAAGCAGAGATGTTGAGGCTTGCATGTTTTTCGGCACTGCTTCTTACGTTGTGAGCATAAGAAAGAACTGGTGTTGCACCTGTTGACTTAACCATGAAGCCGTCGCCAGCGTTGATGGTGCCGCTTGTGTGATAGTCGTAAGAACCATCGATATTGCTGATTGTAGCATAACCATTATAAACGCCACTGATTGTCATCTTGCTCCAATCCATATTGAATGGGAATGGGTTACCCAAGAGGTAAAAGTTGTTATAATGGTCTTCAGAATCGAAGGCTTTGACATCTTTGAATGAGAAATTAGTTTCACCATAAAGAGTACCTTCGAAATTAGCTGATGTTTCAGCTTCATAAGACACTATATAACCGCGACCTTGTTGGAACATTGACTCGAAGTCTGTGCCGTGGTTTTTAACATTGATCCATTCCAACTCTTGAGTTCCGTCATATTTGAACAAGTCGTAGTCTGTATCTGATGTAGGTTTGAAGTTGGATATAGCTACGTCTGTCATAGGAGATGCGATGAACTGCCAGCCGCCTTTAGTATCATTTCCCCATGATGAAGGGTTATCGATGTACATATTGAATGTAGCTGCTACATTGTCGTTGTTTTGGAATACTTGAGCGCCATCTTTGATGATGAAAGCTTTAGTATTTTTGTTCAAGAATGAGCCTGTAACTGTCAAAGTAGCGCCGCCATTGACAGTCAAAGAACCGCTATTCATTGTGATAGATTTAGCTGTAACGTTGCCGCTTTCTATTGTAGCGTTACCATTGATGATAACGTCTTCATTAATTGTTGGAACAGAACCTTTACTCCAGTTGCTTGCTAAATTCCAAGCGCCAGTTCCACTGTATGTGTTGATTGATGGGTTGACTGTTACAGTGAAAGAAGAAGTGTTGGTGATAGGGATATTGAAATTAACATTAGATATTGTAATATCGTCAATTGCAATTGCCTGTTGGTTGTTACAATTAAAATGTCTTATAGCTACCCAAATTTTTTGATCTTTGTATGCTTCTAAATCTACACTATAACGAGTCCATGTAAGAGGTGCAAGACTAACATCAGGAACAGCTACAACTTCTATAGTATCAGAACTTACTCCGTCTTTAAAAGCATAGAAACTATATGTGCCATCATTGATTGTCTTGAATGTCTTGTCATTTGTAGTAAGTTGAACTGCATTTTGAGTTCCTGTTGTGTACCATATTTCAGCATCATCAGGTGTTACTGTAAATGTAACATAGTCTGAATTGTTAGCAGTGATTTGTGTTTTATCAGCTGAGATTGTAGGTTTTATAGGTTCTTGAGGAGTATCGCTACCACCATCTCCGAAAGTAAGAGAAATGACAGGATTATAAGTCGTTGTACCCGTTCCTTGAGCACTATAATAGTTATCACAGTCTGGACCATAGTTTCTACTATCTCTACGATACATTGCACGTGTTGCTCCTGCGCTATATGTTCTATAATATGTTGCTTCAGTTTGTTTTTCGTTCACGTCAAAACAGATAAGGAGATTATCCGTTCCATTGTACTCAAAAGTTAATGGGATTACCAACACAGAGTTTGTTATAGTAGGATTTCCATCATACACAAGGTGTTCGCTTGTCACAGTTTGATCCCAATCTTTTTTATCAGTAGAGAATGAAGTTTTGGTGGTGTGTTTTATGTATATTTTTACACTTTTAACTGTTTTGTTAATATCTGGGTCATTTACATAGAAAGATATTTTTGAAATAGTTCCACTCTGACCAATTTCAGATGCTGTATATATTTGTTGAGATGTTGAATAAGCATATGTTGAAACGTATGGATAAACACTACTTTCACTAGTACCATCTTCACCTATTGTCACAACACCATTATAACCTCGTTGTCTTGATTTTGCTGCTCGAGTGGCATTAGAATCTGTCAATGTCCATTCCCATCCATTTTGGGTTTCAAAATTGCTTGCAGTAGCATTTTCTGCTGTAGATACAAATACTCCAAAGTGTTCAGCTGCCCACTTAAAGGATGAAGCTTTAGAACGTGCATAGAACTCAAATTTAGTTGAGTCAGTTGGTCTCAATTGTACTGGTGAAACTATGAAGTCATTAGGCATTATTGCACCTGTATTGTTACAAGAAGACTCACTTATTATATGTCCGCCAGCAGAAGGAGAATAAATATGGCTAATGTTAGCATTTGTATGGTTATTATTACCATTCAAATTATGTTCAGACAATGCTATAGAAGAATGATACCATGAGTGATTATCAGTATTGGCATCTATAATTGTCCATCCATTGAGGTCATTATCAAATGTGTATGTGAGATCTTGTACTCCGCCAGCATTTGGAATTTCGTATTTAACATCTACATCAAATTCCAAATCATGGTTGAGAGGAGCATCTGCTGCAATTCTTACTATGAATTCTGCAGTTGTTGTTCCACCAGCTGCTACAGAACCGATATTAGCTGTACCACTAACAATAGTTACGTTGTTAATATCATTACATCTTAAAATTGCTGTTGTTTCAGCAGGTGTAGCAACATTACCTTTATTAATTAAGGTAGCTGTCAAAGTTGTTTCACCAACTAATTTTCCCAATTCAAATGATTGTACAGTAACATCGCTACTTCCAGGCATTGTTGTAACAACAACATTTTCTGAAAATTCTGATTCACCTAATTCTGTCACACTTGTAACTTCATAAGTATATGTAGTTTCAGGATTTAATCCATTATCGTAGTATGATGTTGAAGATGTGAAGCCAACCTTAACGCCATCACGATAAACATTATAGCTTGTTGCACCTGACATTGCGTTCCAACCTAAAGTAACAGCATCGTCGCTATAATCTTTAACTACTAAACCTTTAGGAGCTTTAGGGTCGTTTTTGATATATACAGAGAATGGTAAATCGAATGTGAATTGGTCAGTTCCCTGAGTACCAGCAGAAAGCAAATTCAAATTGAAATCGATAACAGATTTGTTAGGAGTGTTTTCGCTGAAAGTAACACTAATTATCTTTGTTGCTTCGGCATTAGGGTTCAATGCTGAAAGAATATCAGGGTCATTAGCACCTTGTTCAAATTCCTTATTAGCAATTATTAAATATGCATTGTTGCTACTTAATGTGTAATAAGATTTTGCTGGTAATTGGTTAGCACCATCGTTTTGTATTGTTATCTCGAAGTTTACTGTTGTTTCACCATCGATATAGATTATTTCAGGAGTGAAGTTTTTAATGATTGCGCTAAGGTCTTTTTGTTTTGTTGTAGCGCAGACTTCTGTAGAAGGGTCGAATTCTACACCTGCGTAAATGGCGCGTACTTGATAACAATAAGTTGTGTTATGTTCCAAGTTGCTGTTTGTGTATGAATTAGTCTTGACATTAGCAATTTTAACGCCATCGCGGTATACGTTATAGCTTTGTGCGTCTTCAACAGCATCCCATGCCAATGCTATTTCAGAAGTGCTTGTTGAAGTAACGGTCAAGTTTTGAGGGGCTGTTAAAGTCTTCATGTTGTCGACATAAATGCTGAACATGTTTTTGTCGCCTGTAGCATAAGTAGGAACAGTGTGAATGTTGGTTTTGATATTAGTCAACATGATGTCGTCTATATTCAAGGCGTCAACGCCGTGACCGTTATCAGCCTTGTTTGGGTCGTTCCATTCTTGTTCTGTGAAGAAGTGACGGATTGCAACATAGATTTCTTGTCCAGCGTATGCGCTTAAGTCGACAGTATATTTATTCCATGATGTGCCTTGTTGTGCTGTGATTGTCCAGTCTTGCAACATTGTGAAGTCATTAGCTGAACTATTACCGCTTGTTGAGACAGCCAATCCGAAATGTTCTTTGTAATATGCATTTTCATGAGCGCGAGCGTAGAAGCTTACTTCAGTGTTGTTTGACACTAAGAATTTAGTTGGAGAAACGACGTAGTTATCGATAGGAGAAGCATATTCAGCCAAACTCTTTTCTACGGTTTCACTCATGATATGGCCGTTGCCGGAGTGAGAGTCTTTAGCTTTTTTGCCATGTTCTAAAGCTTTTGTGCTGTGCCACCAAGGTTCGCTTACATTGTTTTTTGCAGCGAAAGTTGTCCATCCTTCGTTATCATTTTCAAATTCGTAGATTAAATCAGATGTAGTATTTAATCTTGAATAAGTTTCCAAGAATAAAGTGAATGATGTGTTGTGAGGAGTTTCTTTATCAGCGCGGATTGTAAATCTGCCAGTGCTTGTGCCGTTAATGTCCATTGAGCCAACTGTAGCAGAATTGTCGATGATTGTCAAGTAATTCAAGTCGTTAGATACTGCAGAGAGTGTGAGTTCTGTTTCGCCGTCCATTGCAGCAGTACCGTCGTTTAACATTGTAACGTCGATGTTAATGTCTTGGCCTACGCCGATGACGCTAGGTGTTACGCTTGAGAATACGATATTAGGTGTTGCGGAAATTTTAACATAGAAAGGATATTTCCATGTGTAGTTGCCGCTTGTTATAGCAAGTGTAAAGTTAGCGATGTGGCCGTTAGGTGTTTGAGAATCAACATTGATGTTGAATTCAGTATCTTTTGTGTTACCTGTACTGATTTGGCCCAATGTAACAGTTGGAGAAGCGATTGTGATAAATTCGTCGTTTTCTGAAGACAATGTTGCAGATGTTGCGGCTGCACTTGAACCTTTACCGACGTTTTTAACTCTCACTGTTATTGTTTGGTTATCACCTTGAACCAAGATTTGAGGTGTTACTGATTCTAATTTAATATAAGGAGTTTTTTCACCTTCTGTTACAGCGTTGACAGCTGCCAAAGCATCGATGCGACCAGCGCCGACAACGTTGTTCTTTGTGGCAGGTTTTGCTGCTGCTGTTGTTTCGATGATTTCTGTTATTTGAGCAGGAGTGAGAGTAGAATTCTTTTCTAACATAAGAGCCATAACACCAGCTACTGTAGGAGTAGATTGTGATGTACCGCTCATGAGTTTATATTTGTCAGATATAAGATAGTTCAATGAGAAAATCAAGTCGCCAGGAGCTGAGATGTCAGGACGGATGAGACCCATTGATGCTCCGCTGTTGTAAGCGTAATCGTTGTATGATGTGCCTTCCCATGTTGAAGGGCCTTGTGAAGATTTTCCGATGAGGTCGTTAGCGCCGACGCAGACAACACTTGAAAGGCCGCCTTCGAGAGTTTGGTCAGGGTTGTTCCATGGAGAAGGACAAGCTGCTGGGTAGTCGACATTGTCAGGAGCGCCCCAATCATTGCCGTCATTACCTGCTGCAGCACAAACGATGACGCCTGCTGTCAATACGTTGTCGAAAGCTTGGCGGATTTCTTCTTTTTGTGCTGTAGTTAATTGTGTGCTCTTGAAACCGAGAGACATGCTTAAGATGTCAGCACCGTTAGCCACTGCAAACTGAACGCCGTTAAGCATTTGAGTTGGGCTGCCAGTACCACCGTCGGTAACGATTTTCACAGTCATCAATTTAGCGTCAGGAGCTACACCTGTTGCTGTTCCAGATGTTCCGTCGCCACAGACGATGCCAGCGCAGTGTGTTCCGTGACCGAAGCCGTCGCTGATGTCAGAACTGTTGTTGATGAAGTTCCAACCGTGGACGAGGTTGCCATCGACATTACCTTCCCACAAATTGGCTTTTATGTCTTTGTGTTCGATGTTTGTTCCAGAGTCTAAAACAGCCACGACGACATGTTTTCCAGTATAGCCTTGTTCCCATACATGGTCAGCGTTGACTGTGAGAATATGGTGAGATGCTGTTGCTCTTAAGTTTTCGGCTTCTGCATTTGAAATCTCTTTCATTACATCAGGAGATATGAGTTGCATCTCCTTGTCGTAAACGAGAGCTTTGATGTCTGGGTGAGATGATAATTTGTAAATGACATCGCGAGTAGCTTTACAATTGATAGAGTTTGCAATCCAAAGGCAATTGATTTCTGAAACATTACCATTCAATTCTTCTGCTGTAAGAACTGATAATACGTCAGATTGGATTTCTTCTGTGAGATTTTTGAGTTCAGTGACGACAATATTTCTCATGGTTTCTTTGTCGCTGACTCTTCTTGCCTTTTGTTTTAGCTGATTTGCGTTGACTTGATCTTTGAAGTAGATGTTAACATTTATCAAGTCGTTGCCTTTTTGATTTAAAATGGTCTGTAGTTCAGGCTCAATTACATTGATTGTTTGGGAAAATAAAGAACTACATAAAAGTAATGCTGAAAATAATGTAAAAATAACTTTTTTCATTTTAAAAAATGATTAAATAAAAACGAGCAAAGATAAACTTTTTTTCTTTACAAAGTCAAAATAATTTTAATTATTTAGGTGTAAATTAGAACTTTAAAGAAAATTATAGATAAAAAAAAGGGGCGACAGCCCCTCGTTCTTTTAGTATAGTATTATTTTCTGTGTTTTGATTTCATTGCCGTTTATCAGGCGAATGATATATGTGGCTTTGTTTAGCTTGCTTGCGTCAATTCTGCTGTCGCTGGTGACATCTTTGCTGTAGACCAGACGTCCCATCATGTCTATGATTTGCAGCATGCCATCTTCATTGATGATGAGTTCGTTACCAGACTTACATACGAAATTGTTGTTGGCTGTATTTGCAGATAAGCCATCGTCGTTGATGCCTTTGTAAATTTTTTCAGACCATTCTATTCTTGATTCTTTGTTGCAGTCGCCCAAGATAGTCACTTCGTCAATTCCGGTGCAGTATCCGTATCCCGCAACATTTACGAATGCTATGAAGAAGTTTTTGCCTACATAATCGCTCAGGTCTATTTCTACCTTTGTCCATTCAGAGACATCGGTTTTTCCGCTTGACCATAATTCTTTCCAGCCGCTATTGTGAGATTCGGTGCTAACCATGACTTTCAAAGTGTTGAGGTCGGTGCCCCATGCAGGAGTGATGTAATGGAACGATAAGCCAATGCTGTTGCCGTTATATTGTGTATAATCCATTGGATTTGTTACCAGATATGTAAGATGCGATGGGTCATTGAAATACGACTTTATGAATGCAGCTTTGTTTCCCATATATGGAGTGAATATTGTAGGATTGTTTACCATTCCAGCTGAGAAACTTTCTGCAACATCCCAACTATAAGTTCCGTTGCCTTCGTTGTAATAGTACCAGTTGGCATCGTTTGCATTATAAGTGTTGTTTGTTGATATGTTTTCAAATTTTTCTTCGTAGATTATTCCGTCCTCTAAGTATAGATTGGCGATGCCATATTGATAGACGCCGTCTTGCAATGTGTTCCAGCTGTTGTCGGTATAAGATTCACCGCTTATATTGGAAGCGAGAATTGTTGTTTTGCCTGATGTTGCATCTTTTCTGTAGATGTTGGAACCGTTGTTGTTGCTATTAGTCCAGGTTATGCTGATGACGTCGTTGTTTTCTGTTGCAGTTACGTTGGTAGGTGCTGGCATATTAGGATTATCGGCAGTCTGTATGCGTAATATTTTTGAGTGTTCCGATTCTAGTTCGCCACGCTTTGATGTCACAGTATAACCATATAAAGTGCTGTATTCCAAACCTTCATCGAGGTATGAAGTAGATGAGGTGTTGGCGACAAAAGCATCATCGCGGTAGATGTTGTAAGATGTGGCGTTGTTGGTTGCATCCCACGACAAACTGATGGCGTTGCCGTTTGCTTGAGCGTTTATGCTTGGAGGGAGCAATTCGTTGGAAATATTGACTTCGATATCAAAAGTACGCTGGTAGTTTCCGTTAGTGGCATTTACTGTCAATATAACTCTATGATTATCTGGAGATAATTCGCTTATTGATATTGTTAGTTCTGCAGTTGCGGTTGCATTGGATGCCATTACGTCAAAACTTGCTTCACCCTTAACGATGGTGGTATAATCGTCGTTTGTAGTGATAGTGACATTGGTGTTTCCAGATGTAGATTCTTGTCCGTTATTTATTAATACAAGATTTAAATCGATGTGTTCGTCAGGTGTGATGTTGTTTTTGAATGAATATACGTTGAGGTAAGGGCTGCTAGTGTTAAATTCGACGTGTTGTACAGCTGCGAGGGCATCTATTACGCCAGAGCCTGTGTCGTTGTTTTTCTTGTCAGAAAGCTTTGTTGCAGTAGTTTCGATGATTCTGCATAAGTCGGCTGGTGTGAGTTCAGGGTTTTTCTCAAGCATAAGAGCCATGACGCCTGCCACACATGGTGCTGATTGTGATGTGCCTGCTTTTTTTGCATAAAGTGTGTTCAAGTCGTTGCTGAGAGATATTGCTTCACCTGGAGCGACGATGTCGGGACGGATGAGACCCATTCCAGGGCTGTAAGGATAGTCGTCCCATTCGACAGGTCCTTGTGATGATATTCCAGACACTACATTGTTTTCATCGACGGCACCTACTGAAACGACGCTCGACAAGCCTCCTTGTGTTGTCTGGTCAGGATGTAGCCATGGAGGAGGGCAGTCGCCAGGAGTGCGGACGTTATAAGGTGTTGGGTATGAATTTAACTCTTGACGGTCGTTGCCGCAAGCAACAGCAGCGATGATGCCTAATTCCAATACATTGTCGAAAGTGCTGCGTAATTCTTCTCTATACGATGTGGCATACGAGCCTCTCCAACCTTGTGAGATGCTTAAGATGTCGGCGTCGTTCTCCACTGCGAATTCAATGCCTCTTGTCAATCTTTCGAGGGTGAGACCTGAGTTTCCCTCATATAATTTTATGCTCATCAAAGTGGCGTCTGGAGCTACACCGGTTATCTTGCCTGACGTGCCGTCGCCGCATACGATGCCGGCGCAGTGTGTACCGTGACTGCCAGTGTCGACAGGGTCTTGTCCTGGATATACAACATTATATCCGTGTTGAGCGTTGCCGTCCCATAAATGGTCCTTGAGGTCAGGGTGTTCGGTGTTGACGCCAGAGTCGAGGACTGCTACGATGATACCTTTGCCTGTGTATCCTAAAGTCCATGCCTGATCAGCCTTTATTTGTGTCAGATGTTGTGCTATTTCCGCTGATGACTGAATGTTGCGGGAATCTTTTTCGATGGCATCGGAAATGACTTCCATCTCACCATTATGACCTATTGAGGCGATGTCTGGATGTGATGCCAGCTGATAGATGACATCGCGTTTTGCCTTACAATTGATGAAGTTTGTCAGCCAATAACTCTTGACGTCAATGACGTTGTTGTTCCTTTCTTCAGCATTGATGAAAGATAAAACGTCAGATTGAGTTCTTTGAGAATATTTCTTTAACTCGTTCACCATAAGTTCGCGACGCATTTCTTTGCTGTCGCTTTTGCAATATAATGACGATAATTCAGCTGTCGACATCTGTGACTTCAAGATGATGTTAATGTCGATGTAATCGTCATTTTTTGGGTTTAAGATGGTTCGTAATTCGTTGTCAATTACGTTGTTCTGTGCATTTGCAAATAATGTGCAAAGGAACAAGCCTGCTACAAGTACAAATATTTTCTTCATAAAATCAGTGAGACTTAATATTGATGCAAATATAAAAATAATTGCGACAAAATTGAACTAAGAGCTAAGAACCAAGAACTTTTTGCTGTGAGCTGTGAGCGACGAAGTCACCAAATCAATGAGTCAATAGTAGAGGCGTCACCCCTGTGGCGTCTCAATGGATTTCTAGATTCCTGTCTGTGGCGTCTGAACAGTCAATAGTCACGTAGTGACGACAGAATATAGGCAGGCGGTGGAGTGCGAAGCACGAAACCCCTGCATTCATGACCATAATGATATAAAAAAAATGCCGAAGGCACGACAGAAAAACACTTTTGTCGTGCCTTGGACACTTTGATTTTTTACAATCTTATTTTGCAGGGATTCCGCACTGCGTGCTTCATCACCTGCCTATATTCTGTCGTCCTTACAGGACTTTTAGCGAGCCATGGGCTTAGAGCAATTGCTCACAGCTCATGGCTCATAGCTCATAGCCTATTATTTCTTAATAAATCTCTTAACAGATTCTCCGTTTTCTGTAACAACCTTCACGAAGTAAACACCGCTGTTCAAGTTAGTTACATCAATGACCGTTAACTGTTGACCGTTGACCATTGACTGTTGTCTACCATATATATCATAAATCTCAACTGTCAGTGTCTGTGTCAGTGTCTCAACATAAAGTTTATCGTTCACCGGATTTGGATAAACATTGAAAGAAGATGTCAATTCTTCGATAGCATCGTCAACGATTGTTATTGTGTATGGTTCTGAAGGGTCTGAATCTGCTTCTGGATCATCGTTGAAAGCGACAACATAAAATTCCAATACGCCTTCTTTATTTGATCCAGCGACGTATGCTGTGCCATTGGTGTAACCCATTTGGAAGCCTGTTGTGTCGGCTGTATTCACGAAAATATCATAGCCTTTTGCACCTTCAACAGCATCCCATTCCATTGTTATTTCGTATTTGTAATTGAAGCCAGGGACATCTTGTCTGATGGTAGCTCTGAG
>JAZLAL010000036.1:0-2762 GCA_045613185.1 Bacteroidales bacterium
TCAGTACCTTCTTGATGAAATATGTAAACTCTCGTAAATTGTTGATGTTCTTCGCCATCGGCGCGATGCTCGCTTCTGCAGGAACAATATTGATTGACGGCGTTATGGGACTTTACTGCTTGATGGCTATTTCAGTCTTCATGTCACTCATGTTCCCAACGATTTATGGCATCGCCTTGGAAAACGTCAGCTTGGAAGACAGTTCATTAGGCGCAGCATTCTTGGTCATGGCCATCGTCGGCGGCGCGTTGATGCCACCGCTTCAGGGCATGATTATCGATCTCGGAACAGTAGGAAGTCTCCCAGCAGTGAACTTCTCGTTCATACTTCCATTCATCTGCTTCGTCGTGATATTCATTTACGGATTGAGAACTTCTAAAAAAACTTTAAAATTTTAAAATTCGAATTTTAAAGTTCTAGAGTTCTCCCCAGCGTTAGGGATTGGAGCGGCATCCTTTGCGAGCGAAATGGGAACGAGTTTTGGGGACGGGGACGAGGTCACTGAGCCTGTCGAAGTGCCGAGTCCATATCCTGAGTGAGCGAGACGGAAACATGGCGAGCAAAGATATAGCGGAAAGCCCGACGGCTTCGCCGGAACGCCCAAAATAAATTGAAAATAAAAAAAGACATCGTCAAAAAAATGGCGATGTCTTTTTGTTTGGATGAATATTGATTAGAACATATAGAGGATGTCGTCAAGATATTCTTCTAATTCGTCTGCATCTATTCTTTCTTCTTCAAGCACATTTCCTTTTTTGTCGATGAGCAAGAGTTTCTTGTCTTTGACGACGTAAGCTGTGCCGTCGATGAAGCTTTCAGCGTAGTCATATTCAAATGGGAGAACTTCTTCGCCTTTAGTGTTGATGAAACCGCATTTTGCTTTTAAGTCGTTGCCTTTAGCAGCAGGCATAAGTCCTTCTTCAAATGTTTCTTCAAGTAATACCATATCCTTTTCTGGAATGAAAACGACTTCGCCTTTAGTGTCGATGACGAATTCTTTGTCGTTTTTGCCTACGATAGCAACGCCGTCGCTGAATGAGTATGCGTGACCGTAAGTTGGAGCGATGACGACTTCACCTTTAGTATTGATGTAACCCCATACATCTTTATTGTCATTTTCAACATTTACAGCTGCCAATCCTTCGCTGAAAGATTGCATATTAGCGTAAGTATTGAAGTCAACGACGATTTCACCTTTTTTGTTGATGAAAGCATATTCGTTAATCCATGATTTCTTTTCATTGCCTCTTATAACTAAGGCAAGGCCATCATTGAAGTGTCCTGCATCTTTGTATTGAGGCTCAACTGCTATCTTACCTGTTTTGTCAAGGAAACCATACCTATAATTGTAGTTTTCGTCTTTTGTGTAGAATAAGAACATTCCATCAGAGCAATCGTAGATACGTTCGTGTGTACAAGGAATGATTTCTTTACCTTTCATGTCGATAACGCCATACTCGCCGTTACTTTTAACGATGCAAGTTCCTTCTGAGAAGAAGTCGCTTACATGGTCATAGGTGCTGATGACTTTAGCATAAGTTTTCTTTGATAATACTTCTTCAATAGCTCCATTTTCATCGGCGCCGCATGAAGTCATGAATGTTGCTGCGAAAATAGCAACCAAAATAAAGTAAAAATTTTTGCGCATAATGTTAATGTATTAAGTTAAACATGGCGCAAAAATATGTATTAAATAAATCCAAAAAATTGTCTTTTCTTGTCTTTTTCAGACCTCATCTTAGCGTTTTGGTGTCTTTTCTTTTTGGGCGTTCCGGCTATCGCCGTCGGGCTTTCCGCTATATCTTTGCTCGCTAAGTTTTCATTTCGCTCAAAAAAATCCCATAGTTCATGGTCCGTAGTCCGTAGTCCAAAGTCCGAACCTCGCAAAGGATGCCGCTTCAATCCCTAACGCAAGAGTGAACCAAAAACTAAGGCTGTTGGCTTTTGAACTTCTGGGATATCAGCATTTAACTGCGACTAAACCTTACTAAATATCACTAAATGTCTTTCGTGTGGATTGGTGCTTTTTCGTGGATGTTTTTTATCCGCTAAATTGCACGAAATATCACTAAATATCTTTCGTGTGGATTGGTGCTTTTTCGTGGATAAAAAAAAGAGACGCCACATTGTGACGTCTCTACGGGTTTTATCGTATTACAATTCTGCAGTTTCTCGCTTCTGCATCATTCATGACCTTTATCACATAGACTCCTGCGGTTTCAATGCCGTCAATCTTGTTGACATCTGCATATTCCGCAATCTTCACGCCGATTGCATTGTAAACCTCAACTCTGTCGTATGTCATGCCAAGACTGATTTCTGCATTGATATTTGCTGGATTTGGATAGATGTTCAAAGTTTCTGTATAATTCTCTCCTATGCCAGTTATTCCGCATGTCAAGACTATCGCATTTTCGATTGAGCCGTATGTGGCGTTGTCAGCGAATACGATTTCTTCTCTTGAAGTTATATTTTCAATTGCATCCGCGTTTATATCATAATATTTGAATGTGATTTCTTCCTTGCCACTGCCGTAGACTGTCATGAAAATCATGTGTTTGTCCAATGCTTCTATATAGATAGGTCTTGCGCTACCACGGATTTCATCGCCGACGAATGCTGCGACTTCGTAGTCTGACATCTCGATTCCGTTGCTTTCAACGACTGCGATGACGCTCATGTTGCCTGCAAATTTTCCTGCGTTTGGAACCCAGTAGTTGTTTTCTGCTGTCACGTTAGCTTTCATTGAACGTGTTGCCGAT
>JAZLAL010000037.1:0-5417 GCA_045613185.1 Bacteroidales bacterium
TTATCAATATATCGTTATCAAAAGTTTCAATCTTAATATCCTTTAACATAATGGCGTCTTTCATCAGTTCGATGCCTTGTCCTCCTACTGGCGATTTGGAGTGTTCGCCGCCTATTATTTTAGGAGCGATGAAAGCGTAAATTTCATCGACGCAGCCTGCTTGTAAGAAAGCCGCGTTTAATGTAGCGCCGCCTTCAAGCAAAAGAGAATCAATACCTTTTTGTCCCAACTTAATCATTAAGTCGTTGATGTCAACATGACAGTCTTTTTCTTCGCATTGTAAAATCTCTACGTTAAAAGATTTTAACATTTCAACTTTTGACTGTTGACCATTAACCATTGACTGTTGACCGACAGCTAAAATCGTTCTGTATTCATTAGCGGTTTTTACGATATTGCTTTCCAATGAGATAGAAGCCTTTGTATCAACAATAATCCTTATCGGTTGGTGAATATCTGGCTTTTGGCTATTGGCTATTGGCTGTTGAACTTCCAAACGACAGTTGAGCATTGGGTCATCAGCTTTGACAGTGCCGATTCCAGTCACGATTCCCATCATCTCTGAACGCAGTTTATGAACAAGTTGTCTTGATTTCTCGTTTGTAATCCATTTAGAATCGCCAGTATAAGAAGCGATTTTACCATCGAGTGTCATCGCAGTTTTAAGCAGAACGTAAGGACGTTTTGTCTTAATATATTTTAAGAAAACCTTATTAAGCTCTTTTATCTTATCTTCTTCAATACCTGAAACGACTTCAATTCCTGCGTCTTCAAGGATTTTTATTCCTTTGCCAGCCACAAGAGGATTAGGGTCGAGAAGACCGACCACGACTTTCTTTATACCTTTTTCAATAATGATTTCTGTGCAAGGAGGTGTTTTTCCGTAATGACAACAAGGTTCGAGTGTAACATAAAGTGTTGCGCCATTACAATCAGAATTACAATTAGTTAACGCATTACGTTCAGCATGAAATCCGCCGTAATATTCATGGTAGCCTTCAGTGATGATTTCGTTGTCTTTCACCACGACGCAACCCACCATAGGATTAGGATTTACGAAGCCTGCGCCCTTCTTGGCGAGAGCGATGGCGCGTTGCATGTATTCTATGTCTTGTTGTCTATGTGGCATAAAAAATCCCTAAAATCATTAATAATAGACTTCAGGGCAAAACAAAAACACTTAAAACAAAACATCTTCTACCATCCGGACTATCACCGTCGGTTTCGGAATTTCACCGAATCAGTTCCCTAAGGAAGTCGCGGACTATCACCGCCGGAAAGGAATTTCACCTTGCCCTGAAGACATTTGCAAATATACATTTTATTTTTAAATAAAAAGGTTAAAAATTATTTTTCTTCGAACAAAAGCACACCTTATTTTATTTATAAGCAAAACAACAAACTTATGAACACAAAAATCTTTATTCTTATGTTTTTACTTAACATTTTTGCACCAAGCAAAATAGACAACGAACCAGTTGCGATTAATTTAAACAAATACCTTGGAAAATGGTATGAGATCGCTCGTTTCGATCATATCTTTGAACGTGATATGCAGAAAGTCACGGCAGAATACAAACTGCTTCCTAACGGCAATATCCAAGTCATTAACGCAGGTTACAAAGACGGCAAGTTCAAAGAAACAATCGGAAAAGCAAAGACAACCGACACTTCCGGCTTGTTACGCGTCTCCTTCTTTATGAACTTCTATTCCGACTACAGAGTCCTTATGATTGACAAAGATTATAATTATGTCTTAGTCGGAGGCAATTCTCCAAAATATCTCTGGATATTATCTAGAACACCGCAATTAGATGAAGCGACATTACAAAAAATTATCGATGTCGCAGAAGAAAAAGGCTACGACACCGATAAGCTGATATTCGTGGAACAATGACTGTTGGCTATTGACCATTGACCGTTGGCTGTTGACTATTGACTATTGACTATTGACTATTGACTGTTTAAAGTATTGACAATAGTATAGCTGGCATTTTTCCATCTACAGTTAAGCAGATATCAGATGTATTAGTAAATCTACCATCATAAAGATGTTTGCCATCGAAAGTATATCTGATATCTGAAGTATTTGTAAACCTTCCGCTATAAATATACTTGCCGTCGAAAGTATACAAAATATCGGACGTATTGGTAAATCTTCCTTTATAAAGATGTTTGCCGTCGAAAGTATACAAAATATCAGAAGTATTGGTAAATCTTCCTTTGTAAAGATGTCTGCCGTCGAAAGTATATCTGATGTCTGATGTGTTGGTATATCTTCCGCTATAAATATGTTCTCCGTCAAAAGTATACAAAATATCGGAAGTGTTAGTGAACCTACCTTTATAAATATGAATGTCTGCCATAATGATATTTATTATAATGTTTTAATTATTAACAACTTGCTATAAATTCTCTCATTGCCTCCTCTTTACGTTCAGCGCATTCAAACAAACACCATTGCGCTTTGGTACGGACGAGATTATGTTCTGGATACTGAATCTTGTAATAAGTGTCACCGTTTATATAATCAGCTAAGAATCTGACTGTCTGCATGTAAGGGAACAACTTTGCTGCATAAGGCAGATTCTCTTTTTCTATAGGAAGCAGGAATGACTTTGTTCCTTCGAGATAACCTTTTGTGAACGCTTCAAATATTTCCATATTGAAATCAATGTTATCGAGATTCTTATCATCTTCTGCTCCTGTATTGGCAGCAGAACGTAAAAAATCGCCGAAGTCGGAGAAGATGAAACTCGGCATCACGGTATCTAAGTCGATAACACACAACACATTGCCATCTTTGTCGAATAGCATATTATTCACTTTGGTATCGCAGTGACAGATACGCTTTGGAAGTTTTCCTTCGCGATGGAGCTGCTCACCCAAACACATCGCCTCTGCCCTTTTCTCAATCTCGTCAATATAATATTGTACTTCTTTTACGCGTCCAACTGCGTCTTTTTCAACAGCTTCACGAAGTTGATCAAGACGTAATTCTATATTATGAAAACTTGGAATTGTCTCACCTAATTCTTGGTCTATGTCAGAAAGCATCGACTGGAACTCACCAAAAGCCAGACCTGCCGTATATGAATATTCTGGAGTGACAGCCTGATATGTGTAAGATTCGTTGATGAAATCCATAAGACGCCAGTACTTATTTCCATCGAAATAATAGTTTTTGAGGCATTTTGTCTTAATAAAATTTAACACTTTACGTTTAATATCGCTTTCATTTCTTGCTACAAGTTTCTTACGGATATGATTTGTCACCTTTTCTATATTATCTTGAAGCAATTCCACATCCTGAAATATCGCATTATTTATACGTTGAAGAACGTATTTTGGCGACTCCTCGCCTTCTACATAAACCTTAAATGTATCATTTATAAGACCTTCGCCAAGAGGCTTTATTTCTGTAACATTTCCTTCTATATTGAAATTAAGTACTATATTCTTCAATGTTTCCATATCTATTTTTTTTGTAAAAATAAAAAATTAAATCATATAACTTGATACGGATAAAATTATTATTTTTACAAGCAAATAAACAGATTTAAAAAGTGATGAAAAAACATTTATTTATTGTTTTGGCTTTAGTGCTAAGTATTTTTGTTTCAAGTTGTTCTTCTACAGATAACAAGAACTATGTCATTAAAGATAATATGATTGTGTTTGATGAACCAGAAAGAGTTGAAGGACAGAAGAGCGTCTTGCAACTTGCTGTCGACCCAATTCCTGTTGTAAGAATGGGATTCATCGGTCTCGGCATGCGTGGCGCTGATGCTGTAAATCGTATCTCACATATTGAAGGTGTCGAATTCAAGGCTTTGTGTGACTTATTACCAGAACGTGTAGAATCAGTTCAAAACTGGGTCATCAAAGGAAAGAACCTTCCAGAATGTGCAGAATACAGCGGCGAAGAAGGCTGGAAACAACTCTGCGAACGCGACGACATAGACCTTATTTATATATGCAGCGACTGGTTAAACCACGTACCTATGGCCGTTTATGCCATGCAACACGGAAAACATGTAGCGATTGAAGTACCAGCTGCTACAACAGTGGAAGAATGCTGGCAACTAGTTGATGTCGCAGAACAAACACAACGTCACTGCATGATGCTTGAAAACTGCTGCTACGACTTCTTCGAATTGACATGTCTCAATATGGCACAACAAGGTTTGTTCGGCGAAGTGATTCACGCACAAGGTGCTTACATCCATAACTTAGAGCCATTCTGGGCTCATTACCAAGGCAACTGGCGTTTGGAATTCAACCAAAACCACGCTGGCGACGTCTACGCAACACACGGTCTCGGACCAGTCTGCCAAGTCCTTGATATCCACCGTGGCGACAAAATGGATTACCTCGTTTCTTTATCAACACCTTCTATTAATGGTCTTAAGATAGCTAAAGAAACTATGGGTTCTGAGACATTCGCTAACGGTGACATGACTTCAACATTGATTAAGACAAACAAAGGCAAAACCATTTTAATCCAACATAACGTTTACACTCCACGTCCTTACGACAGATTGTATCAACTCACAGGTACTGAAGGTTTTGCTAACAAATATCCAATCGAAGGATTTACTTTGAAAGAAGAAAACATTCCTTCAGACGTCATTCCAGACCACGAAGACTTGAACTCACACGGATTCGTTCCAAATTCAGTAAAAGACTCTTTGATGGTTGCTTACAAGCACCCTATCGCTAAAGACATCGAGGAAAAAGCCAAGACTGTTGGTGGTCACGGCGGCATGGACTTCATCATGGATTATCGTTTGATTTACTGTTTACAAAACGGACTTCCATTAGACCAGGACGTTTACGACGCTGCTGAATGGTCATGCCTAGGCGAGTTGACAGCAGCATCAATAGAAAACAATGGATTGCCTGTCAAATTCCCTGACTTCACAAGAGGCGACTGGAACAAAGTCGAGGGAT
Source organism: Bacteroidales bacterium (assembly GCA_045613185.1). Taxonomy (GTDB): domain Bacteria; phylum Bacteroidota; class Bacteroidia; order Bacteroidales; family F082; genus Limimorpha. Next base: position 4,954 of record JAZLAL010000037.1, read on the forward strand.
ATAAACACGCTGTTAAATAATACGCTTTGAGCTACGAGCCATGAGCATTGAGAAAAATCAAAAAAAAGCTCACGACTCACAGCCCGATGCTCACAGCTACAAACAAAATATTAACCATTTAAAAATTAACAATTATGAATAAAAAATTTGCATGTCCTATTTGCGGTTATGTTCACGAAGGTGAAAACGCTCCAGAAGTTTGTCCACAATGTAAACAAAAAGTTCAATGGAATGTACTTGAAGAAGGTGCAGCTTTGAACTTCGTTACAGAACATGTTGTTGGCATCGCTAAAGGCACTGGCGAAGACATGATTAAAGACTTGAACGCACACTTCATGGGTGAAGCTACAGAAGTCGGTATGTACTTAGCAATGAGCCGTCAAGCTGACCGCGAAGGTTATCCAGAAATCGCTGAAGCTTTCAAACGTTACGCTTGGGAAGAAGCTGAACACTGCGCAAAATTC
>JAZLAL010000038.1:0-16892 GCA_045613185.1 Bacteroidales bacterium
TGTGATAGTAGGAATATGTTTTGTCGTGGCAGCGCCTATTGCTTGGTATATCACTTCACGCTGGTTAGAGCAGTTCGTCAACAGAATCACCATGCCGTTATGGGTTTATCCTGTCGTGCTTTTGCTTATAATGACAATCACAGTTCTGATAGTGTCGTTACGCTCATGGAAAGCAGCGAACGAAAATCCGGTGGAGGTATTGTAGAGACGCGTCAATGATTCCAATAAAAATAAACACACATTGACACGTCTCAAGACGTAGGTCGCTGAGCCTGTCGAAGTGACATGTTGCCTTCGGCAAGCTCAGGCACCGTCAATTGAAAACGGAAAATTGAAAATTATTGGCAAAGTGTTACGTTAGGTCTGTTGTCTGTTGTCTGTTGACTGTTGTCCGTTGACGTTTAAAAATATCTTTGGAAAAAATGTGTTTGTTATGCTTAAGCGAAAGATTGTTAGTGAATTAGGTTGTTGTTTGAAAAATAATATTTCCATTGAAGTTTTAAAGTGAAAATATGATGATTCAAGTTTGTTTTGAATAAAAAAAATAGTACTTTTGTAAAGTAACTTTAAATCAAAATTAAAATGGAAAATTTAGTTGATAAAGCTCTTAAAGAGATGATTTCTAATGCTCTATTAGAATTAGAAGATATTGCAAATAGTGATGTTTTATGTTATTCTGGTCCTATTGTAGATGGAAATGAAAATGTTTTTTTAGATATAATTGAGGAATTAGCTGATAGTCCAGATAAAAGAGATTCTCTGATGGTTGTTTTGACTACTACAGGGGGTAGTGCAATGGCTGTAGAACGTTACGTTAATATAATCAGGAAACATTATGAGAAAGTATCTTTTGTTGTTCCTGATTATGCTTATAGTGCAGGAACTATATTCTGTATGAGTGGTGATGAGATATGGATGGATTATTTCTCAGTGTTAGGACCGATAGACCCACAAGTTAAGAATAAGGAAGGTAAATTTGTACCAGCATTGGGATATCTAGATAAGGTTAATAGTTTAATAGACAAAGCTAGAAATGGAAGTTTGACAAATGCTGAATTTTTGATACTTAAAGATTTTGATTTAGCAGAACTTAGAGCATATGAACAAGCCAAAGAATTGACAGTTACGTTGTTGAAGAAATGGCTGGTTAAGTATAAATTTAAAAATTGGGATAAGCATAAGAATGGTAATTCCGTTACAATGGCGGAGAAAGAAAAAAGAGCTGAGGAAATTGCTGATAAACTTGGTGATAATAATATTTGGAAATCACATGCAAGACCAATTTGTATAGAAGAATTGGAAAATTTAAAATTAAAAATTGAAGATTATAGCGATAAGGAAACATTAAGGAAAGTAATACGTAGATATTATAATCTGTCAAAAGATATGATTAATAAATATGGATTAAATATTTTTATACAAACAAGAAAGTATCTGTGATTATGGAAGATAGAATTAAAGATGTATTGAATAATTATACTTTTTCTCAACAAGATAAAGATACGATAAAGGAATATGAGAAATCTGTAAAGGATTTTGAACAGCTTATCAATCGTGGAATTACAAAATCAAGAGGATATAACTTGCAAACAATTGATGATGCGTCAGATAGTATGCAAAAATATACTATAAATTAATTCCTCATTATGTCAAAAAAAGGTAAACTTCTCATCGTTGATGATAACACTAATATCTTGTCGGCAGTCAAGATGCTGACGGAGAACTATTTCGAGAAAGTGATAACTCTCGATTCTCCTAAGTCGCTCATATCTACAATACAGACAGAATCGCCCGACGTGATTCTCCTCGACATGAATTTCCACGCTGGAATAAATACTGGCAACGAAGGTATCTTTTGGCTTAATGAGGTGAATAATAAATTCCCAAAAATCAAAGTCGTTCTCTTCACCGCTTACGCTGACATCGACCTCGCAGTGCGTGCCATGAAAGACGGCGCCTACGACTTCATAGTGAAACCTTGGAACAACGAGAAACTTATCGAGACTCTGCAAAACGCTTATAACGAAGGTCGTGAGAAAAAGAAACCTTCTAAACCTAACGACATTGCTGATGAATCTCAGATGTTCTGGGGCAACTCTCCTGAGATGCTGCGTATCAAAAATATCGTTGAGCGTGTGTCTGCCACTGATGCTAACATCATGATTACCGGCGAGAACGGTACTGGTAAAGAGGTGCTGGCTCGTGAGATTCACCGACTTTCTTCTCGTCGTAACAATGAGATGATTTCTCTCGACATGGGCGCGATTCCTGAGACGCTCTTCGAAAGCGAGCTCTTCGGTCATAAGAAGGGAGCATTTACCGACGCTCATTCCGATAGGATGGGCAAGATGGAAGCTGCTAATAACTCGACGCTTTTCATGGACGAAATAGGTAATATGCCGCTGCATCTGCAGGCTAAATTGCTCACCGCTCTTCAAAACAGAAACATCACTCGTCTCGGTACTAACAATCCGATAAACATCGATATACGTCTCATAACGGCAACGAATCGTAATTTGTTTGAGATGTCAGAGAAAGCGGAGTTTCGTCAGGATTTACTCTTTAGAATCAATACGATACATATCAATATTCCGCCATTGCGTAACAGAAAAGAGGATATTATTCCTCTTGCAGAGATGTTCCTGAAACGTTATTCTGAGAAATACAAAAAGGATAATATAAGTATTTCAAAATCAGCAGAGGACAGACTGATGAATCATCGTTGGGATGGCAATATCCGCGAGCTTCAGCATACAATAGAAAAAGCCGTCATTATGTGCGATGATAACGTCATAAATCCGGAACATCTCGGTCTTTATCAATCTGTATCATCATCGTCGTATGACGACGGTTCCACTCTTGAAGATGTTGAACGCAGAACGATAGCGGAAGCTATAAACTCCAACAACGGCAATCTCTCGCTCGTGGCGCAGAAACTCGGCATCACTCGTCAGACTCTTTACAACAAGATAAAACGTTATGGCTTATGAGAAATAGTCTGATTTCATATCGCCGTATAATATTAAATATCATATTCTTGATAGCGATGAGCGTCGCTACTTGCTTATGCGTCGTTTATGAAAAAATGATGTTTTTGCTCGTATGTTTGCCTCTGCTTACGTTGTCGGTCTTCCGACTTATATCTGTATATAAAGGAATTATAGGTCGTATCTCATTCATTATAAGAGCAGTGAAGAACGACGACTATTCATTTCGTTTTACGGAAAATCCGAATCGTACAGAGAATGTGCTTGTCAACAGTGCTCTTAATGAAATCAAAGACGTGATGGACGAGAAGAAACGTCTAATTCGTGAAGACGAGAAAAACTTCGAGCTGATAATGGAATGTGCCAATATCGGTATTATGCTTCTCATGGAAAACGGCACTGTGGTTCATGCTAATTCTAAAGCCTTGGGAATCTTTTCCTTGCAAATGATAAGCCATATATCTTTCTTGAAGTCGCAATCGGAAGAACTTGTAAATGTTCTTCAAGATATAAAGCCATCTGAACAGCATGTTGTGAGATATAACACTGAAATTGCGGAGGTGAATTTGGTTCTGAGCTGCGCTTCAATCAATTATAAAGGGAAGAATCTGAGAGTGGTGACTATAGGTGATATCGCTAAAGAACTTGATAATCAGGAGGTGAAAGTGTGGGAGAATCTGACGCGTATTCTCACTCATGAAATCATGAATTCGTTGGCGCCTATCACTTCAATAAGCAACACCTTGATTGACAATATCGACGATTCTGAAAAAATAGGAGAGGGGCTTGAAGTGATTCATTCCACGAGCGAACGTCTCATGAATTTCGTCAACTCTTTCCGTCAGGTGACGCGTGTGCCAATGCCACAGAAGTCGCCATTTTATCTTAAGGAAATAATTGACAATGTTATATCTCTTGTTGATTTTCAAAATATTAAACTTGAAGTCGATATAAATCCTATTGATATAATGCTTTATGCTGATAAAAGTCAGATGTCGCAGGTGCTGCTTAATATTTTAAAAAACGCTATAGAGTCGTGTGATTCTGATGATAAGTCATATAATATTGAAATTAAGGCTTTTATTGATAATGAAGAACGTATACATATAGAGTTAAGCAATAATGCAGGAAAAATTTCTGACGAGATAGCGGAAAATATCTTCACTCCGTTCTTCACTACAAAACGAGATGGTTCCGGCATTGGACTCGCCGTCTCACGTCAAATCATACGACTTCATGGCGGCATTCTGCTTCTTTCAAAAAACACAGAAGAGAAAGTCGCTTTTACAATAGTTATGGAATGATTTTAAAAGTCGCACGTCCGTGCGCCTCTACGCGAGATATTCCTTAACTCCTAACTAATAAGGCGTTGCCTTATCCTATATTTGTCTCGCCCTTTCAGGGCTCAACACCTAATTTAGGATGCGATAAATCACGTCCCTACAAATCCTCAAAACCTCAAAACATCAAATCCTCAGTTCCTCAAATCCTCAAATCCTCAGTTCCTCAATTCCAAAACGCTTCTCGTATAAGATTCCTTGCATTTCATCAAATCTTCTGGCGTTCCTTCAAAGACGAGATTGCCTCCTTTGTCGCCGCCTTCTGGTCCAAGGTCGATAATCCAGTCTGCCACCTTGATAACGTCAGGGTCGTGTTCTATGACGATGAGCGAATGTCCGTTGTTAATCAAAGCCTCGAATGCTTTTAACAGTTTATTTATATCATGGAAATGAAGTCCTGTCGTCGGCTCGTCAAATATAAATAAGGTAGGTTTTTCATTTGTGCCATTTATCAAGAAAGAAGCGAGTTTGATACGTTGTGCTTCACCGCCACTCAATGTCGATGATGGCTGCCCCGCTTGTAGGTAACCGAGTCCTACGTCTTGCAAAGGCTTCATCTTAGCAATGATACGTTCGATGATGGTCTTGAATTCGCCTTCTTTGTTTTCTTCAAAAAATGCCACGACTTCATCGATGCTCATATTCAAGACATCGCTGATGCTCTTGCCTTTGTATTTGATTTCCAAGGCGTCTTCTTTGTAGCGGCTTCCGTTGCATACGTCGCATTTCAGATATATGTCAGCCATGAATTGCATCTCTACTTTCAATGTGCCGCTGCCCTGACAGTTGTCGCAGCGACCGCCAGCAACGTTGAATGAGAAATATCCTGGCTTCAAACCTCTGTTCTTGGCAAGTTTCTGTTCGGCAAAGAGTTGTCGTATGTCATCAAAAGCCTTGACGTAAGTCACAGGATTTGAACGTGATGACTTCTCAATAGGATTCTGGTTGATGTACTCAACGGCTTGTATCGCCATGAGACTGCCTTGTATCTTGCCGAAAGAACCGACCTTGTCTGACGTTCCTTCAAAATGTTTCTTCAATGACTTGTAAACGATGTCGTTGACTAATGTAGATTTACCTGAACCGCTGACGCCAGTCACGACGGTCAATATATTTAAAGGTATTTTGACGTTAATATTTTTTAAGTTATGCTCCATGCAACCGACAAACTCGATGGCGTTGTTCCACTTGCGACGTCGTGTCGGGACGGGGATTTCTTTCTCACCGGAAATATATTTAGCCGTCATCGACCTCCTGATATTATCAGTGTCAGAGTCAGAGTCAGAGTCGGTGTTCATCATATCCTCAATCGTTCCTTCAAAAACGACTTCACCGCCATTGACGCCTGCGTATGGACCAATGTCGATGATGTGGTCAGCACTGCGAATTATCTCTTCGTCGTGTTCAACGACGATTACGGTATTTCCGATGTCGCGCAGTCTTCTCAATACTTTTATAAGTCGCTGCGTGTCACGTGAGTGCAAGCCTATACTTGGCTCGTCTAAGATATAAGTCGAACTGACTAAGCAGCTACCCAAAGAAGTCGCAAGGTTGATTCTCTGCGACTCGCCTCCTGATAATGTGTTGGCGGTACGGTTTAAGGTGAGATATTCTAAACCTACTTCAACCAAGAAGTTAAGTCTGTTTCTTATCTCGGTGAGAAGTCGTTCTGCGATGTCGTGTTCGGCTTTTGTCAGAGTGATATTGTCGAAGAATGTCTTCAAATCAGACAGCGACATCTCGCATAATTCGCTGATGCTCTTGCCGTCAATCTTCACATAGTTGGCTTCTTTTCTGAGACGCAATCCGTTACATTCCGGACATGTCGTCTTGCCACGATAACGTGATAACATCACACGATATTGAATCTTATATGATTGTGCTTCAACTTCTTTGAAGAAATCTTCAATTCCGCCGAAATATTTATTTCCTTTCCAAAGAAGGTCTTTCTGTTCTTGTGATAATTCATAATAAGGCTTATGAATTGGGAAGTCGAAATGGCGTGCGTTCTTGACTAACAAGTCTTTCCACGCACTCATCTTATCACCACGCCAGCAAGCGACAGCATTGTCATAAATAGATAATGACTTGTCAGGAATTACGAGGTCGGGGTCGATGCCGATGATATTGCCGAAGCCTTCGCATTTCGGACAAGCTCCGTAAGGATTGTTGAATGAAAATAGGTGAGTGGTCGGAGTTTCAAAAGTGATGCCGTCGGCTTCAAAACGTGATGAGAACAGATGTTCTGTCTTATTTTCTCCGTCATCAACCAAAATGATACAACTGTCGTTTCCTTCGTAGAAAGCAGTCTGAACAGAATCTGAAATCTGCGGAATCAGTTCGGCAGTCTTGTCGTTGACTTTCATCCTGTCAATCATGATTCTTACATTATTAATATTAGAGAAGTCTTTACCTTTGAGATAATCCTCTATTCTGACCATTTTATTGTCGATGAGAAGACGGTTGAAACCTTGTTGAAGAAGAGTGTTGAGATGTTCGTCTGTCTTTCTTCCTTCAGGAATGATTATCGGCGACAAGATATAAACGGCGCGGCCTTTTTGCTCCAAGATGAAATCAATAACATCGTTGATTTGATGACGTTTTACTTCGACGCCTGAGATAGGAGAGAAGGTGCGACCGATTCTGGCGTAAAGAAGTTTGAGATATTCGTAAATCTCAGTGCTTGTTCCCACCGTCGAGCGAGGGTTGCTCGAATTGACTTTCTGCTCAATCGCGATGGCAGGAGAGAGACCGGAGATGAGATCGACATCGGGTTTTGTCATACGACCTAAAAACTGACGGGCGTAAGCACTCAGACTCTCCACATAACGACGCTGACCTTCGGCATAAATAGTGTCGAATGCCAATGACGACTTGCCCGAACCAGACAATCCCGTTATGACAACGAATTTGTTTTTAGGAATGCTTAAACTTATGTTTTTTAAGTTATTAACTCTTGCACCTTGTATGTCGATATTTTCTAACTTCTTCATTAATTCAATAAAATTTTACGCCGATAAAAAAGTTTACGAATTTACAAAAAAATATTTGTTCGTAAAAAAAAGATTATTATATTTGCAGAACTTTCTACGAAAGAATTTTTAATTTATTGTATAACTAAAAAATAGGAGACGCTCTATCGAATAAACTTTACTCTTAATTATTAAATAAGAGATAAAATGTTAGAAATATTAAATGACAAAGAATTAGTCGAGAGTTACAGAAATGGTAACGTCGCTAGTTTTGAATTGTTAGTTGAGCGTCATCAGAATAAAGTTTTTTCGTACATCTTAATGCTTGTCAAAGACAGACAGCTTGCAGATGATATTTTCCAAGACACATTCTTAAAGATTATCCGTACCATCAAAGCTGGTGCGTATAAGGAAGAAGGTAAGTTCATACAATTCGCGATGCGTATCGCTCATAACCTCGTCATCGACCATTTCCGTAAGTCAAATCGTTTGCCGATGGCAGATTCTGTCAATAATGAATACAGCATCATCGACAATCTGAAATACACCGACCGTTCTGTAGAAGACGAGATGATTGAGGAACAAGTCTATGGCGATTTGCGTAAGATGATTGAACTTTTGCCAGACGAACAGAAGGAAGTCTTGAATATGCGCATGTATGCCGACATGTCGTTCAAAGAGATTGCCGACGCCACTAACGTAAGCATTAACACTGCTTTAGGAAGAATGCGCTACGCACTCATCAACCTGAGAAAGATGGCGAAAGACTATAATTTAACACTTGCGTTAAATAATTTTTAATATTGATAAAATAAAGTGAGATTTTGTTGCGTTAAGTAGGCATAATGAAAATTAAATTTGCCTATGGATATAAAATCTACACTTTATTTTACAACAGAGAACACATTAGAAAACCAAATCAGAAAGACTCTTAACGAGACTTACGCCAACGAGAAGCCAAGCAAGAAAACGCTAAGCGCAATCATGAGCTTCGCAGCCTCATACGACTGCGTGGATACTAAGATTGGCAAAGTAGAAATGATGTTTAATTAATAAGACGCCGAGTCGCAAAGACACAAAGTCGCAAAGAGTGTGACTCTGTGTCTCTGTGTCTTTGAGTCTATAAGTATGAGCCGCGGTTTTGTAAAAGAAGGCGATCAGGAAGAAGTTCCTATGATTTTGCCGAGGGCGTTTCTGCCTTCAGGTGTGACGAATTATGTGACGCCCGAGGGTCTGCGACTTCTTCATGACGAGATGGAAAGTCTGAAGGAAGAATGGACTGCTGCAGGCTCTAACTATGTGACCAAAAACTATCTCGACGCCAAGATGCGACTTTTAGCAGAGCGTATCAATACAGCGGTTTTAGTTGACACTACGAAAGCCAATCCCGATGTGGTGAGTTTCGGGATGTATGTCAGATACAACGACAAGACCATCCGTATCGTCGGCGTTGACGAAGCCGATGCCTCCAAAGGATTGATATCATTTATTTCTCCGATTGCTAAAGCGTTGATAGGGAAGAAGAAGGGTGATAAATTCGAGATTAAAGTGCCTCGAGGAACAGAGACAATTGAAATACAGGAAGTAGCGATAGTTGTCCACGAATTAACACGAATAGAACACGAAAAGATAGTGGCGTCTGATGTCCACGAATCGACACGAAAAGAACACGAAAATATAGGAATATTATGTAGAGACGTCACCGCTATGGCGTCTGAAAAAGAAAGTTCAACGGTCAAAAGCCAACAGCCAAAGTTGCCTTCGACAAGCTCAGGCTCCAATCCGGTCACTGAGCCTGTCGAAGTGACAAAAAGTTCAGAGTTCAATGTTCAGAGTTCAAAGTTCACACCCCAAGACGCTCCAACGGATTTCCTGCCGCTTGTCAACGAGCAAGGCAACATAGTCGGTCGTGCGCTTCATTGTCAGATACATAATGGTAATAAGGTCTTGCATCCGGCAGTGCATCTGATTGTCAGCAATTCTGATAAAGAAATAGTAGGAAAATACTGTTGGCATGTAGCCTTCGGCGAGACAGCAGAGAAGACCTTAAAACGAAAGATTTCCGACATCACATCGGGTAGCATAAAGCCAAAATTCAAGAAACAATACATACGCGAAGACAAGAACGAGAAAGAACTTGTTTATGTCTTCACCACTGTTTCTGACGCTGAATTTTTGCCATCGCCAGATGACAAGGAATACGAAGCGATGTTTGCGAAAGATTAGAATTGAAAATCTTGATATTGTGTAAAAAAACTTTGTAAATAAACATATTCTAAAAGAAAATTGTTATATTTGCAATGATGTAATCTTAACGCTTTTATGAATAGTGTAACAGTAAATAAAATTATTCCAATTATTCAAAGATATTTTGCGACTCTTCCGATTGCAAAGGCATGGTTGTTCGGTTCCTATTCACGTGGAGAAGAAACACATGAGAGTGATTTGGATATAATGGTTTCATTTGACAAAGATGCCCAAATAAGTCTTTTCAATTATGCTGACATTATTTGTAAGTTGGAAGGTTTGCTGAATCATAAAGTAGATTTGGTTGAAGAGGGAACATTATTGCCATTTGCGCAACAAACAGTCGATGAGGATAAAATCTTGATTTATGAGAGAGGTAATTAGAGATAAAGGACGTATAGAGCACATGTTGTCTGCTATAGACAATGTTGAAGAATTTACAAAAGATATCACGAAAGATGATTTTGTGAATAGTAAGATTATATTTTATGCTGTTGTCAAAAATATTGAGATAGTTGGTGAAGCGACCTATATGTTAACCAATGAGTTTAAGAGTTCTCATCAATCAATCCCTTGGCAAGTCATTGAAAAAATGCGTCATGTTTTGGTTCATGGTTACTATACTATTTCTCCAGAAAAGGTATGGGAGACAATTCAAAACGATTTACCAGTATTAAAGGAACAACTTCTTGGGGTGATGTCTTCTGATTTCTAATAATTATTTGGTATTGATTTTTTATCTTTAATGCTCGCGCCTTGGAGATAGTAGCCCCCAATGCGTTAGGGATTGGAGCGGCATCCTTTGCGAGCGGATATCGGGAACGAGATTCGGGGACGGGGACGAGATTTGATTCCATTCCCAATTCCTGGTCCCGTTCCCAGATACCGACCCCGGTTTGGCGAGCAAAGATATAGCGGAAAGCCCGACGGCGATAGCCGGAACGCCCAAGAAGAAAGACTACAAGTCAACAAGACCACAAGACTACAAGCTTTTTGCTGTGAGCGATGAGCTACGAGCCGTGAGCTTTTTCATTACTTCATCACTCCATCACTTCATTACTTTCATACATCATTGTAAATTGCTCAGAGCCCATAGCTCAGAGCCCGCTGCAAAATATTATTCAAATAAACTTTCAAGGAAAATATATTCGCACGTTAATATAAAATTTGAATTTAATAAAACTTAACATATATGAGTAAGCGGATAACATTAGACGAAGCCGTAGCAAAAGTTCATAATTCTGCATTTTTTTAGAAAAAAGCTGTAACGTTTTGAAATGTTCAAAGTATAACAAGGCGGACAATTAAAATTGGACAAATAAAGTTTTATAATTATTCTGTTGCTAAGTATTAATCAGTATCTTTGTATTATTGATTCGTAAATATTTAAAATTAAAAGTATGGCAAAAATCAATGTAAATTTAGAAGCTTTTTATGGTTATAGTTGCGGATGTCATGGACAAGCCTTCGTTGCAGAACGTGTAGGTTTAGATTTAGATGCCTGCAGAGATGACGAGGTCGATTATACAATCACATTTTAAAAATAGAGTTTATGGATTCTACAGAAATCTTTTATCACGGCAGCTGCTATCTCTTCGATAAGTTCTCCCTTTCGTTTTTAGGAGCAGGCGAGGGCAAGTCGAAATTCGGACACGGCATATATATTACCTCGAGTTATAATACTGCCGTACTATATGCTACAAAGGCGGCGAAAGCCAACGGCAAAGAATGTCACTATGTCTATACCGTAGAAGTGCCGCAGATTACCGACGATAACCATATCTTCTCGTGTAAGCAGGTAAATGCAGAGATTGTTAGTCGTGCCGAAAATGCTGTAGGCGAGACTATTCCAGAGGAAGTCAAGAGTGCTGGGAAGTATTTCCGTAAATATCTCGGCAATCTCCTTACGGGACAACATTTTACCGTAAAGAAGATGATGTCTAAGTCGGATTCAGCTGCCGAGAATGCAGCATCGGAATTCCTGAATAAAATAGGTGTCGTATATCTTGCATGGCCGCACTCGCAGACTAAACCTGATGGCGATACTAATCGCGCCGTACTGAACGAAAACGATATTCGGATTATAAAGATTGAACAAGTTGAACCAGAAAAAAATATAAATAATGTACTATCCTGAATACGACAAAATTGAACGATATCCTGCTGAGCAGACTATCGCTTTTGCCAAGACGGAAGCGGAGTGGGGCATCTTCTCCAATTTCGCCAAAACGCCGATGACTGTCAACGGCATCGAGTTCTCCTGCGTGGAGCAGATGTTTCATTACATTCGTTTAAACAATGAGACCGAACGTGCAGAATACCTTAAACTCATTCCAAACCTGAAACTGAAGATGAAGGCGAAGACCTTCGAGAAACGAGGCATTGAGCGAGCCGACTGGCGAGATATCGCTGTTGATGTGATGCGCTTCTGTCTTAATCATAAATATCAGAACTCGGCGGAGTTCAGAAAGGTATTGTCGGATAGTGAAGGGAAATCTATCGTCGAGGATGAGAGCAACCGCAGGAAGAACCCCGATTCATGGGGAGCAGTGCTCGATGCCGCAACAAACGAATACTACGGCAAGAACATTATGGGACGCCTCCTGATGGAATTGCGTGAAAAAGGTAAGTTGGAATACCAATTGCCATCCGATATTTACATTTGTGGAAAACCAATATTAAAGACATGAAATAAAAATGGCAACGATATAGATGTTAGTTGTTGCCTCGAACCAGAAATATAAGTAACTTTGTAGGCATAAACATTCGTCAGTATGAGATACACTTACCTTTTTACACAAATAAGTCGTGAAGAAAACGGCAACTTGGTTCCTGTAACAGATAAACCAAACGAATTCATATTTACTTTCGGCAAGAAGATAGAGACATTTTTGGATGGTCCTGATAATACTGTGCTCTTTACAAAGGATATGTGGAAAGAAAATCCCGCAACGAATAAAGAGATTTTGCCGTGCGTATGTTTTTCAACACCGTCAAAAAAAGGATATCGTCGCCCGCTTGTAATGAGCAAAGATGCTGACATGAGAGCAGGCGTGTATAAATACGAAGTGGTGGATGTAAATAAAATCAAGGATGGCGAGTATCTTTCCGAGGACATAAGGCGATTAACAGAGACATTTGTGAATGGAGTAAGGTCGGTGAATAGTGATACTATGACTATTCCTTGGCTCAATCTTAAAAATGCCAATGTTAAGCATCTGATGTCCTATATTGAATCTTATGTATATGAGCAATTGCTGCAAGATAGAGATAATAGAGGCGTCGCAAGGTCTGAGGAATATCTTAAAAATGTGTTGGAGACTTTCTTCTCTTTAATACCAGACGCTATGATAGAGAAGTTTGACAAAGGATTGGAGGTTCACGACAAGATAAGGGAAAAATTGGAAGGTGTTCCAGAAGGTGATGACGCTGCAATAGAAGCAGTCTTGAAATCACAGAATTACTTTAAAACTATTGGTGACTATAATTTATTTGTCGTTCTCCGCGATTACATACTGAGTGTTAAGAACTTTTTCAATCATCTTGTTTGGGTGATGTATCGTTCTAAGATAGGTCTGGTCTCGCTCAAAAAAGTAAAGAAACAATTATGTGCTATGTTTGGGTTTGTGAGCAAGGTTCAGGATGAATATGAACTGAATAGCAATGATGAAATCCTTAAAGTAATGTGTGGAGGAGACAGATATTGTAAAGATGTAGAAGGTTTCCTGAGGAAAATCTACGAGCAGTTTAATCCGGCGAAAATGGACGACAAAAGGTCTCAGGCAGCACTTTGCTATAAGTTTATGAATGAGTGTAATCTCAAATACTTTGACAGCAGATTCAAACGTTATGACAAAGAAGCAAAAGCATATAAACCATATCATCAAGAGCAATTCAGAGATTTATGCTTGCGATACTGGGGAATAGAAGAGAAGAATACTTATAGACTTAACAAATGTGAGGAGCAAATGAAGAATTTTAGTTCCCCTCTGTACGACAAGGAGATTTGGGGTCCAATGAGAAAATAACCCAAAATCCCCTGATAATTCCTGATAGATTCCCTGATAAATTCCCCTAAATATTTTTTTATTGTTATCTATCAAATAGTTAGATGATTATTTTATACCCTGTGCGAAATAAAGTAGCACAGGTTTTTTTATTCCCCCATCTTTGCACTGTAAAATTAAGGAAAATAAGTTTAATAAAAAAAGTAATTATTATGATTAAGACATCTGAACAATTTAAACGCAGCACAACAAAACCTATTTATTCATTAGAAGAATTTGAGGCGATATGTGGTATAATATACGACATCGTATCGGATAGTTACGATGAAGATGACATTGGTGAATTCATTTATTCGTCAGATGTTGAAGCAAAAGAACAATTCATAGAAGAAAATAAAATTGAAAACCTTCTGGTATGTCAAAATTGTGGAAAATTTATTGTAGAAGGTTGTATATATCGTGACAAAGAGACCTTCTGCTCTAATGAATGTCTCATGGAGAAATATGGAGAGGAGACCGGATCTTGATGATGCCGATATTTGATTTGTAGATAATTAAATAAAAGATATGAATTCAAACCCTTTAAATATTACTGTTGTTTCATCGGCTGCTGTCGACGAGCGTCCGGTGGCGATATATGTTCACGGACTCGCTTCTGGGGCTGCGGGCACTACCTTTGGCAGCCTTTCTCGTAAATCCAAACAATACCGATGGATCACGACGGATTTCGGTGAAGATATTTTAGTCAATAAGTTGATTCTGGAATATATGATAAGTCAGCATAATCCTTCCTTGGTCATCGGCACTTCTATGGGAGGACTGACGGTTTTGTACGCCGATGCGCCGAATGTGGTGAAGATTGTCTGCAACCCTGCATTGTCGGTGGCCGACAGCGTGCGCAACACTATAGGCTTGGGACGACACGATTATTTTTGCGCACGCTTGGACGGAGTGCAGTCGTTTGAACTCACAGATGAGATGTGCCTCGGGTACGAGACCTTTATCAGCAGAGCTCAGCTGCGACTCGGTAAGGAGAGTTATGCGATTTTCTCAGCTCACGACGAACTGCTGGGCGACGAAGCCGCTCTTATGGCGCAGCAAGTAGTATCTAAAGCTGGCTACGAAGTGCTTGTAGATCAGAAAGGATCGCACCGCATCACCTCATCAACAATAAAAATCATTGGTACGATTATAAATAAAGAACCGGAACAATAAACTATGAATGAAGATTTTTTATCAAAACATAGAATTGATGAGAAGGCGACAATTTCTCGTCCAACAGATAATATTCCAAGAAGATCAAAAGTGCTTGTATATGGCGAAAAAGATGAACAAGGTATAAAGACGCCCCATTTCCACGTCCAAATAGACAATGGTGATATTGAATTAGAGATTAAGTTTGAACATATTAAAAATATGGACATATGGAGAACCAAGAATAACTACCCGAAAAGTTGGAATGGCATTACCGATGTTAGAGATGAAATCAGAGAGTGGTTGCAAAGGCAAAATACAGACTACCCTGGTTTTACAAATTATATTGTTTTGGCAAAAACTTGGAACCAGAACAATCGAGATAATCAAATAGATATCTCAAAATTGAATTTGGATATCGCCATTAAAAACATTATATAGATTGAGTAACATATATAAGATAAATGACATGATGAGGACTAAGGAAACCAATGAAAAAATAACCCAAAATCCCCTAATAATTCCTGATAGATTCCCCGATAAATTCCCCTAAATATTTTTTTATCGTTATCTGTCAAATAGTTAGATGATTGTTTTATACCCTGCGCGAAAAAAAGTAGCACAGGTTTTTTTATTCCCCCATCTTTGTACTGTAAAATTAAGTTTAATAATAAAATACTGAAAAATCATATTGTTATGAATGCTAATGAAGTAGACTATGGCGGATTTTTTTACATAATAAATCCAGAAGACAAAACCGCAGTTCTGTCAAGAACGAATAGCAATAACCCGCTATTTCGTCAAGAACAAGTGCAGATAGATTTCAAGATACCCTCAGTTATGTACTATAACGATGAGAAGTATACAGTCATTGGTATTGCTGACAGAGCCTTTATGGAGTGTCACGCATTTAGGTCTGTAGATATCCCTGCCTCTGTCGTTTTTATGCACCGAGATGCCTTTTTTAATTGTAAATCACTTAGAAAGGTCATTATTCGTGGAGACATAACAATTCCTCATTTTAAAGGTGTGTTTAACAGGACGAACTTGAGTGATATTTATTGGTATGGCGATATTGAAGAACTTAACTTCTTCTTAGATGCAATGGTGTCCAATGAATCAGCTTATCACCCAGACTACGATGCAATTACGGTTCATATCAGCAAAGATAGCGATGCCGATACAGACGGATATGAATGGTGTTTTAGAAATTATGAAAATCATCTGGAAGTGAAATTTAAAATTGTAAAAGATCTGTAAAAGTCCGAGAGAAACTTAAAGCAAAGAAATAATAGGCAATACTATGGCATTTATGTATGCAGTTTTGCCCATAATTAATTAAAGATAAAAAAGTTAAAGTTAAATATTTCAAACCAATTTCAACGTATGAAAGAATTAAAATGTCCACAGTGCGGTAGCATATTTTCTATTGATGAAGCTGACTATGCTTCTATCGTCAGTCAGGTAAAGACTCAAGAATTTGATGCAGAGGTTCAAAATCGTATTAAAGAAATTCAGAAACAGAACGAAGTAAAGCAAGAAGCAGAATCGCTGAAGATTGCTAATGACTTTCAAGGTAAACTGAATGCCAAGGATGTAGAACTCTCGCAGAAAGATAACGAAATAGTAAGACTCAAGGAGCAATTGGATAGTTTCAACCAAACAAAGCAGCTTGAGATTAACGCTGAGCGTTCAAAGGCTAATGAGGAAATTATGAAGTTGAAATCAGTCATCGAGCAGAATGAAAGCAAGGTTCGTGTTGCTATTCTGGAAGAACAGAACAAAGTTAAAGACATTATCCAGGAAAAAGAAAATACATTGATAGAGCTTCGGAGTCAAATTGATGTCAAGGAGAAGGAAGCCACTATCCGTGAAGCTAATATGAAAGAGGATTACGAGCGTCAACTTAAACAGCAACAGGAACTTGTGGATTACTACAAGGACATGAAGGCTAAATTGTCGACCAAGATGATTGGCGAGTCGTTGGAAGTTCATTGCAGTAATGAATTTAATCGTGTTCGTACAGCGATGTATCCTCATGCATACTTTGAAAAAGACAATGATAGTAGGAGTCATGGTACTAAAGGAGATTTTATCTTCCGTGACTATGCAGACGGAATGGAGTATATCTCAATCATGTTTGAG
>JAZLAL010000039.1:0-2275 GCA_045613185.1 Bacteroidales bacterium
CAATACGACAACATCGCTACCCTCACATTTTTAAAAATGTGGGGGTAAATATCACCTTACGATAATATAAAACCTACCATTCGATTGATTGACGTTCAAACGTCTGAAACAATGCCCTTTGCCGCGAGATATAATTATAACATCTCGCTCATACTTGGCGAAGTCGCCAAAACGACATTCGTCGATACCTCGCAATCCGAATGTTCAACCTGAGGCAAAGTGCCGATATTAAATGCCGCAGCTAACAGAAGCGCGCTTGTCATTTACTCTCCTTTTTTTTCACGAAATGCCTTTATCCGCTTTACAGTATTTGTTGCATGTTGTCGATGAAAATCATGAGGATTCTTCTCTGCAATTTCTTCAAGAATCTTCATTCTTTCATCGCTATTTTCATACTGAGGATCAAGCGATACAACAAATTCATCGGCCCAGGCTGCTAATGATGGAATATCTTTGGCATACCGCTTGAGATTCTCTATCGCAAGATTCCTTCCAACAGAATTCCTTGGGCTTAACAAAGCCTTCTTTCGTATCGATGCACAAATAGCATATTTCTTATTACTATTACTTGGAGGGTCTTTAAACGCCTTATTTACAATAGCGATCGAATTAGAAGTGACACCTTCAATGTTAACAACCGCATACGCCACAGATTCACAAACTCGAACGTCATTTGTTTGAGAATATAAAAAAGACAATGCGGATTCCGTTCCGTATTTAGACAAACGCGTTATCGCCCATTTTTTACATCGTGGCTTTTCTACTGCCAACCTAACAAAAAGACGAGAAAGTCGTTCCTTGTCACCATTACACGCCGCAATTGCTTTTTTATACATACTTGAAAACAAATCTAGATCGCACCCTCCTCTTTGCACTGTGGCAAGGGTCGCTAATATCTCTTCATCTGACATCGACTCCGATAATGCATCAAAGACCAGAAATAAAGAAAACATCCCTAACATTAATATTCTTTTCATATTTCTCCTTTCATTCGTGCTTAGGATGCTGCTTACGATTCTCATTGTAAAAAAATCCGATTGGAGCTACATTCAAATGCCAATTTTCATTTACTTTAGAATCCCCGCTATACCAAACTCCATATACGTTACCAGCTGTTATATCTTTCATCTCACTTGATTCATCAACCAACCCGTTCATCAATAACCGATCAATTACCGCCGTCATTTTTAAACCTTTTTTATAAAACCCACACCCACCTTCTCCTCGCCCAATACATCCATAACTCCAGTCTCCCGATAAGAATTCCGCGCGAACCATCTCGTTCTCGTCTATTTTAAGAGGATTCAACATTTCGTTAGTATATGCCGTATTATCTTTATAAATATCGGACAATCCAAACACATGCCCAATTTCATGAGCTAACGCAGTTCCATTGGCGTGTTTCGTCAAAACCATTCCATGACTACCGTTAACACCCACAGTCCATATATTAGTAGATTCTTCCATATCATCCTTAATAATCTCATTTACAAAATAACATTCCAATCCATCTGTGTTAATTGCAAGATTACAAAGTCGCTCACAACTCCAATATTCAGCTAAATCATCCCCTAAATCAACATTATATGCCGCAGGTATATTCGTCATTACTATAGGCTCAACAAGATCAATAGTGACACCAACTTGTGCATATATGTCATTTGCCTGAGAAACCATCGACCTGATTTGACTTTCTGTTTTAGGCCAGGAATTCCCATTTCCAATAACCCACGCTCGAAGTTTTACTGTAATAGGATCCACTACATTAACCTCAAACAAAGGTGGCTCCGACTTAGAATCCCCAAACTGTACAGAAAGATAAACTTTTCCCGAGGACACCCCTGTTACACGAACTGTTCTTCCTGTAGGACTACTCGCGAAGCTGATTGCTCCTTCTCCATGAGAACTCCATGAAATCAATTCGTTTGGATAATCCACTGGCAAAACATCAACAGAAAAAACCGCTGTCGAACCTCTCGCGATACCGCAAGGATTTTTTATTTCTCTATTATAGGAATTCTCTCCTATAACCGTTTCATACTCGTCGCACACTGGCTCAACGATTGGTTCTACAACAGTAAATTTCTTCCCGATTGAAGTAACTTTTCCATCCACCCCCTCAAAAGAAGCTTTAAAAACACCATCATGATAAGAAGAACTGGTAACTGCCGGACTGACAAAAAACTCAACATCCTTCTGGGCTGTATTAATAAGTTGCTCGCTATAACCTTCTACAAATGGAAGAAAACCTAAATTATCAGCAAAGACTTTTCGC
>JAZLAL010000040.1:0-32482 GCA_045613185.1 Bacteroidales bacterium
TAGAACTTGGCTTCGAAAGTGCCTTCTGGAAGGATTGAGAACTCAGGAAGCATCGGGAGAGAGCCGAAGGTGACATCGTCGTTGATACCGATGGTGAATCTGTTACGAGGCTCAGGTCTTTCCAAGTTCTTGAATACTGACAAGATGTGAGCAGGTGTTGTGTCTTTTGATGACAAACCATAACGACCGCCGATGATGTGTGGCAAGTGTGTGCTGTGATGTCTGAACAAGTCGTTGTAAGCTTCAACTACGTCTAAGTAGAGAGGTTCGCCGTTAGCACCAGTGTCTTTTGTTCTGTCTAATACGCAGATACGTTTTACTGTATCAGGCACAACATCCAAGAGATATTTCACGCTGAAAGGACGGTAGAGATGTACGCTTACCAAACCGACTTTCTTGCCTTCTGCGTTAAGTTTGTCGACGACAGTCTTGATGACGTCGGTGATAGAACCCATAGCGATGATGATGTTTGTAGCATCTGGTGCGCCATAGTATGTGAAAGGAGCATATTTACGGCCTGTAATCTTGCTCATTTCTTTCATATATTTTGCTACTATATCAGGAAGAGCATAGTAGTATTTGTTTTGCAATTCGCGTGTTTGGAAATAGATGTCTGGGTTTTGAGCTGTACCGCGTGTTACAGGATGTTCTGGGTTCAGAGCGCGTTCGCGGTATTCTTTGAGAGCTTTCCAGTTGACAAGTTTCTTGATTTCTTCTTGGTCGGCTGCTTCAACTTTTTGGATTTCGTGTGATGTACGGAAACCGTCGAAGAAGTGCATGAAAGGAACGCGACCTTCGATAGCTGCGAGGTGAGCTACTGGTGCGAGGTCCATGATTTCTTGTACTGAACCTGTTGCTAAAAGAGCGAAACCTGTTTGACGAGCGCTCATGACGTCGGCGTGGTCACCGAAGATTGACAACGCTTGAGCTGCCAAAGCGCGAGCTGAGACATGGAAAACGCCTGGAAGCAATTCACCAGCGATTTTATACATGTTAGGAATCATCAACAAGAGACCTTGTGATGCTGTATATGTGGTGGTTAAAGCACCAGCTTGTAATGAGCCGTGAACAGCACCAGCAGCACCAGCTTCTGACTGCATTTCAACGACTTTAACATTTTCTCCGAAGATATTTTTTCTGCCTGCGGCACTCCATTCGTCAACATATTCTGCCATTGGTGATGATGGTGTAATAGGATAAATCGCAGCAACTTCACTGAACATATAAGAAACGTGAGCTGCAGCGCAGTTACCATCACATGTCATAAATTTTTTTTCTGCCATAATGTTTAACTTTTTAGATATAATTAGTTGAACTAAGTTTCACTTTTTTAACACGCAAATTTAATTTTTTTTTATACACAAAAAACAAAAACTGAATTATTTATTTAACAAAAAAAGCGGAACGAATCCGCTTTCTATATAAAACTTCAAATGATGAATTGTTTTATGCTGAATAAAATTTATTTTCGATTAATGTTGGTGGTTGCAACCTTCATGTTGGTGTTGATGAGCTTCGTGGTTGTGACCTTGACAAGCTTCTGTTTTAGCTTCGCATTTTGGTGACTTGTCGCAAGGTTTTTCACATTTTTGTTCACAAGTTTGAGCTTTTTCACAAGGTTTGTCGCAAGGTCTGTCGCATTTTTGTTCACAGGCTTGAGCTTTATCACAAGGTTTGTCACATTTTTGTTCACAAGCTTGAGCTTTTTCGCAAGGTTTTTCGCAAGGTTTTTCGCATTTTTGTTCACATTTTTGATCAGCTTTGTTGCATTTTGCACCTTGTTGATTGTTGTTACAGCAACTTGCTAATAATACTGTAACTAATCCTAATACTAAAAAGAGTTTTTTCATAGTTTTTCAAATTTAAGTTTAAAAATATCTGACAAAGATAATGTATTTTTCTCAAAAAGTCAATAGCCAATGGTCAACAGTCAACAGTCAATGGTCAACAGTTTTTTAAAACATTCCTAATTCCTAACTGAATCAATAGGGAATCTATAAAACACCATTTCGTAGCTTGTTGTGTCGACTTCTCTTTCTTCTACATAGAAACCTATTGTTTTGTCTGGCAGAACGCACATTGAAGAATATGCTGAGAATCTTGGAACCATGATTTTCCCTTCGTTCCATGTCTTGCCTTCGTCGTTTGAGATGTATATTGCCACATCGCGACGTGAGTTGCCAGTTGGAAGGCTATGTAACAATGTGTTTTTGTCATATCTTATAATGTCGCCGTTGCAGGCAGGACCGACAAGGTCGTCCCAGACGTAATGTGTCTCGTTCCATGTGACGCCGCCGTCGTGAGATATGTTGTACCATCTTTTACCAGATGTTCTGATACTCATCAAGATGTCACCGTTGTTGAGTTCCACGACTTTAGCTTCGTCGCCGCCGACAGAAGCGCGTCCTGACACGTTCCAGGTTTCGCCGTTGTCATCGGAATAAACAACGTAATTATTTGCTGACATCGCTGACGTTTCTCTTACGCATGCCACGAACATGATTCTGCCTTTGGAAGTTAGAAGTCCGTTGCCGGAAGCGCAGAACGAGGCGCGCCATTTTCTTCTTATGCTGTCGTCGCATTCGTGGCCGAAGATGAAATGCGTGATGTCTTCTGGTTCGGTCCAAGTGCGACCATTGTCGTAACTTAATGATTTATATGTTCTGTTTGGATTTGATGGCGTTGAATTCCAGAAGCCTTGACCTCCGACGAAGATAGCGATGAGACCGTTATCGTCGTTGGTATGAGCCACAGCGCAGTCGCCGTAACCTTCCATATATCCGAAGCCTTTTGCGATGGTATAAGGCTCGCTCCATGTCAATCCGCCATCGGTGCTGTAATTGCAGATTACGTCGATGTCTTCTGGTAAGTCGGTCTCGTTTTCTTTGCGTTTGTCGGTGAAGATGACGAGGCTGCCGTCTTTTGCGGTTATCAATGTTGGAATACGATAATATTTCGAATCATAATCGCCAGGACGATAAACAACAGTGCGAGTGTAACCGTTGAAATTATCATTTTTATCGCAAGAAGATAAAAATGAGATGAGAATTAATAGAGGTAATAAGAGTTTTTTCATGATTGATTTAAAAGACAATAATTTTGTTATGTATTTTTATTCTATGATTTTCCTTAAAGGAGTTAGCCTTAATAACTTAGATGTGTATAAGCTAAATATGAAAATCATAGTGATGACTGCAGGAATAGTTATGATATGATTGCAGAGGTTTCTGAAAATATCATGATTGAAAATCAATATAAATATAGGGTGGAGCAGATATATCCCAAATAAGTCTTTTCTGATGTAGTTAATGAATTTTATCTTTTTCAAGGAAATGCCATTTGATTTTTCTTTGATGAACACAAATAATGCAGTTGAAGCTAATATGGTATGAGGGCTTAGATATTCAAAAAATATAAGGTCGGTTTGTTTAGAATGTAAGGAAGATAATATGCATCCTGCAACAGTTATGATTAGTCCTAAAATACCTAGTATGTAGATTGTTTTTATCTGTCTTTTAGATAATGTATAAGTGGAAATGAAATGTCCTAAAAGGAAATATCCAGAAAATCCAATGATGATATTTATGCTGAAAAGTTCGCTTATTTGTGGTATTTCATTGATGAATATGAAACTTCCAGAGATGTAGATAAACCAGATTGTTAGGCAATAAAGCGTAATTTTTTTGTCTGTTGATATTTTTCTTAGGACAGGGATGAGAAAATATATTCCTATCATCATTGGCAGAAACCAAAGGTGATAATGCGGTGTCAATGTGAGGGCAAATGTGTTGTCGAAGACGAAATGCCATGCTGTTACCAGGACAGAATAGAAAATCCACCAAGATAGGTAAGCAACTAGTAAACGTAAAATATTTTTAGTAATAATGTCTTTATGTGATATTTGTTTTGAAGGGTTAAGAAACAAGGTTCCGCTGATCATGACAAAAATTGGAACAGACCAACGGACGAGACCATCAAAAATTACTGATAAATACCAATTGTATGAAGCTAAGTTTGAATAAATTTCTTTGCTTGAGACATGAATACAAATTACCCCCAAGGTGGCGATAATTCTCAAAGAGTCTAAATAATGTACTCGTGAGGTAAATTCATAATTCATAATTCACAATGCATAATTATAAGTTAATAGTTAATAGTTAATAGTTAATAGTTAATAGTTCAGTGTTCAGAGTCAGAGTCAGAGTTCAGAGTCAGTGTCAGAGTCAGAGTTCAGAGTCAGTGTTCAAAATTTACTCTTTTGCTTCAATAATATAAATCACTTCGTTATCGCGTTTCATCATATATTTTTCGCGAGCAATACGTTCCATTAAAGCAGAGTCTTTATGAAGATTGTCTAAAACTTCCTGTTGGTTTTTGATTTCGTTTTCGTAATATTCTATCTGGTTTTTAGCTTTTTTTAACTTCTTGAAGTTTTTTATCTGAAAGAATAGATTATATTGATCGATAAAAATTATTATCACTGCAAATATCAGTGTTGCAATGATATACTTGTTGTTAAATTTCTTTAAGACTTCTTTCCAGTTCATGACAATAATTTTTGCAAAGATACATTTTTTTGTTTAGGAATTAGGAGTTGAGAGCATTGAGTTATTTTTTAAAAAAAACTATTGTCTGTTGTCCGTTATCCGTAGACTTTTATTATCTTTGCAATAACTAAAATTACTATGGAAAGAACTAACTATGACATAATAGATCGTCTGCATCGTGGAGATTTTTTGAGTCGAGACGAGTGGATGATTTTACTATCTTCACTTAATGCCGATGAGCGCGAATATCTTCGTTCCAAAGCTCAGGAAGTCGCTGTCGCTCATTATGGCAAGGGCGTTTTTGTCAGAGCCCTTCTTGAGATAAGTTCCTATTGTAAAAATAATTGTTATTATTGTGGCATCCGTGCTTCCAACAGAAATGCACAGCGTTATCGTTTGACGAAAGAAGAGATTATGGAATGTTGCAAAGAAGCCGACAGGCTCGGGTTCAACACTTTCGTTATGCAAGGCGGCGAAGACCCTCGCCAAACAGACGAATGGGTGACCGATGTGGTGAAAACGATACGAGCGACATATCCCGACAAGGCGATTACTTTATCTGTCGGCGAGCGCAGCGCGGAGGCGTACGAGGCCTTCAAGGAAGCGGGAGCGAACAGGTTTCTGCTGCGCCATGAGACACGCAACGATGAGCATTATTCACAGTTGCATCCAGAGATGATGAGCTCGGCAAATAGGAGAGAGTGCCTCTTCAATTTAACACGCCTCGGCTTTCAAACGGGCAGCGGCATGATGATAGGAAGCCCAGGACAGACCGACGAACATCTCTATGAAGACATACGTTTCTTGGAAGAACTGCAGCCGCAGATGATAGGCATCGGTCCTTTCCTTCCAGCCACTGACACTCCTTTCGAGAAACAGAATCCGGGTAGCGCCGACAAGACAATACTGATGCTTTCACTTTTGAGACTGCGTTTCCCTAATGTGTTGCTACCTGCCACCACCGCGCTCGCGACATTGTGTCCCGACGGAATGGAACGTGCTATACTCGCAGGAGCTAACGTGGTGATGCCTAACATCTCTCCAGTGGAACAACGTAAGAAATATTCAATATACGATAACAAGAAAAGCACTGGCGCCGAATCGGCACAGCAGATGCAACAACTGGAAGACAGACTTAACGCCATTGGATATCATATCAGTTATGCCAGAGGTGATTTTAAGAATTAACAATTAATATTAAGAATTACAATTAAAAACAACATATCATGTATAATATCAAATCACAGATAGCAGAGGAATTCATCAGCGATTCCGAGATTCGCGAAACGATGGCTTATGCTCGCGAAAACAGCAATAATATTGAACTTATCAAATCTATACTTCAAAAAGCTCGTGAATGTAAGGGCATCTCTCACAGAGAAGCAGCTCTTCTTCTTGAATGCAACGACCAAGAAATCATCAACGAGATTTACGACATCGCTCGCGAGATAAAACATAAATTCTACGGCAACAGAATCGTTATGTTCGCTCCGCTTTATCTCTCTAACTATTGCGTAAACGGTTGTGTATATTGTCCTTATCATCTTAAAAACAAGAACATCCGTCGTAAAAAATTATCTCAAGAAGAAATCCGTCAGGAAGTCATCGCTTTGCAAGACATGGGTCACAAACGTCTCGCTCTTGAAGCTGGCGAACATCCAGTGGAAAATCCTATCGAATATATCTTGGAAAGCATCAAGACTATTTACAGCATAAAACATAAGAACGGCGCAATCCGTCGTGTCAATGTGAATATCGCTGCAACGACAGTCGAGAATTATCAGAAGTTACGCGATGCTGGTATCGGAACTTACATTCTTTTCCAAGAGACATACAACAAAGAAAATTACGAGGCATTGCATCCAACAGGACCAAAGAGTAACTACGCATATCACACTGAGGCAATGGACCGTGCAATGCAAGGCGGCATCGATGATGTCGGCATCGGCGTTTTGTTCGGATTAGAGACATACCGTTACGACTTCGTCGGATTGCTTATGCACGCAGAACACCTTGAAGCTACTTACGGCGTTGGACCTCATACTATTAGCGTTCCAAGATTATGTATGGCAGACGACATCGACACAGCAGATTTCAAGAATGCAGTGCCAGACGACATCTTCTACAGAATCGTCGCTATTATCAGAATCGCTGTTCCTTACACAGGCATGATTATCTCTACTCGTGAAAGTGAGAAGAGTCGCGCTCGCCTCTTGGAACTCGGCATTTCACAAATCAGCGGAGGCTCGCGCACCAGCGTTGGCGGTTATGTCGTTCCTGAAACAGAGAGCGAAAACTCAGCACAATTCGATGTCGCTGACCATCGTACTCTCGACGAAGTGGTGGGATGGCTCCTCGACCTCGACCATATCCCAAGCTTCTGCACAGCATGTTACCGCGAGGGTAGAACAGGCGACCGTTTCATGTCATTGCTCAAGAGCGGACAAATCGCAAACTGTTGTCTGCCAAACGCCTTGATAACATTGAAAGAATATACAAACGACTACGCTTCTCCAGAAGTGAAAGAAAAAGCTAAGTCGATGATACAACGTTTGTTACAAACGATTCCAAATGAAAAAGCTCGCGCAACAGCAGCGAAATATTTGGACGCAATTGACCACGGCGAAAGAGATTTTAGATTTTAACCAGCTAAAGGCATTGGGCTGTGAGCTATGGGCTTGATTTCATAGCTCATAGCTCATAGCTCATAGCTTAATACAATGAAAGAAACAACAGCTCGTTCAAATCGTTATCATATAGGAATCTTCGGCAGACGTAATGCCGGAAAATCGACCTTGTTAAACGCACTCACAGGTCAGGATGTGTCTATCGTTTCTGATGTGGCTGGAACGACAACCGATACCGTCTGGAAAAATATAGAGCTGCCAGGCATAGGAGCTGCTGTCATTGCCGACACCGCAGGCTTCGACGACATAGGTGAACTCGGAAATATGCGCAATGAAAGAACAAAACGCGCATCACAACAAGTCGATATGGCGATAATACTCGTCACAGGAAAACCCGACGACGCATCTTTCGAAATAGAATGGCGCGACTTCTTCAAGAAAGCCGAGATTCCAACGATATTCGTCTTGACTAAATGTGACTCTGACGCTGATTCGGACACTGACACTGACCCCGTCCCCGTTCCCGCCCCCAACACCTGGTCCCAAATAATAGGACAAGAAGTGCTGCCGATTTCAGCATTGAATGGAAAAGGAATAGATGTCTTGTTGGCTAAGATGGCGTCGCTTTATAGTAAAGACGACAATCTCGACGACATAACATATTCTTTAGTTAAAGCTGGCGATGTGGTTGTTCTTGTGATGCCTCAAGATGCTTCAGCTCCAAAGGGAAGACTTATTCAGCCTCAGGTGGTTACATTAAGAAACCTTCTCGACAAGCACGCACTTGCTTTGTGCTGTGCTCCTGAAGAACTGCCGCAGATGCTGGAAAATCTCAAGACTCCGCCAGCATTGATAATAACAGACTCTCAGGTGTTCGCGCAAGTGCAGCCATTGACGCCGAAAGAAACGAAACTGACTTCATTCTCAGTCTTGATGGCACGTCATAAAGGCGACATTGATACATTCCGCGATGGTGCCGAGGCTTTGATGGCATTGAATAAAAACTCGAAAGTGTTGATAGCCGAGGCTTGTTCGCATATTCCTCAAAATGAAGATATTGGAAGGGTAAAACTGCCACGAATGTTACGCAAGAAATTCGGTGAGGAATTGCAAATCGATATTGTTTCTGGCAACGATTTCCCTGAAGATTTGAGCCAATACGACCTAATTATTCATTGCGGCGCCTGTATGTTTACACGCCGTCATGTCTTGTCAAGAGTGAGAAGAGCAAAAGCTCAGAATATTCCTATCACAAATTATGGTATTGCAATAGCAGCATTGACAGACATATTAAATAAGGTGACGATTTAATCGTTGATGAATCTTTTTATTACTGCGTATGCTTCTTTGATACCTAATTCGCCGGCTTTACTTAAATCACTGTTAGCGAGGTCTTTCTCTCCCAAAAAAAGTAGAGTAAGACCTCTATTGTAGTATGCTTCAGCTAAATTCTTCTCATATTTAATGGCAAGAGAATAATCATCGATGGCTTTATGAAATTCCTGCATTTGAAGATGGACGTTTCCTAAGTTATACCAGATAAAAGGATTTGTCTTATAGATGTTTGTAAGCTCTGTCAAAGTGTTTAAAGCTTGATAATAATCAGGTTTTATAGGTTCGTTTATTTTTCTTTTTTCCGTTGTCTTTTTTGTATTGATACTTACAGGATCATTATAATTTTGATTTGCCAATATCAATTCGGCCTTGTCTTTCTGAATTGAAGCAATGTTTATAGCAGCGTAAGCATGATATATATTATTGTCAATCAAGTAGTAAAAATCATTCTCTGCATGTTGGTAATTATGTATTTCATAATTTAATAAAGCAGATAAGAAAGTTTTGAGATTTTTGTCATTGATGTTTTCAACGATAGAATCGTTAAGAAGAGATTGATAATTATCGTTTGACATTTCTTTTAGCATATAGACAAGACGTAATCCATTAAGTTGTTTATTTTCATTTATTTGGCTTAATGTAGCATCTACAAAATGACGTTTGTCTTTTTTGTTTTTATCTTTAGAGTCAAATTCGTTGACTCCGATGATAAAATTGTCGAAGGGTTTAATGTCGACTGACGAGAATTGAGCGAGTTTTCCTCCTTTATCGCCGTTTGTAAAGTCGGAGTCGAAGGCGATTATTTTATCGTAACCTATTGAATTAGAATATATATTATATAACGAATCTACGTTTTTGTTGTTGCTGATAAGTTCGATTATTTCTTTTGATTTGAATCTGTCGGCTTCAGCGCCTTTAGTGTCGCCTTTTTCATATCTCACAATCGATCTGTTGACCCAAGCGTCGACATAGTCGGGAAATAGTTCTATTACTTTAGAAAAGTCATTTTCAGCATCGTCGAATTCATTCATTTTATAATGTAAAATGCCACGATTGAAGTAACCGTAAATGTTTTTAGGATTGATTTCCACTACTTTATTAAAGAGTGCCAGAGCGATGTCGTTTTCTTCTAGTTGACCATAAATTATGCCTCTGTTAAAATAAGTCAAGGCGTTACGTTCATCGAGGTTGTTGACGCGTTCGTAATCTTTCAAGGCTGAAATGGTATCCCCGATATTAAGGTATGTTGTTCCTCTGTTAAAGAAAATTAACGGATTGTCATTATCCATTTTCAGAGCGTTGTTAAAATCGAGTAGAGCATCTTGATATTGTTTTCGTTCCATCTGTATAAGCCCGCGTCTTACCAAGGCTTCAACATTGAAAAAGTCGTAATATACAGCTTTGTTAAGGTCGGCAAGTGCATCGTCGAGGCGTTCTAGAAATCTTTTCGCTATGCCTCTATTGATATAAGCGTTAGCATTGTTTGGATTGATTATAATTGCTGTATCGAAACTCGAGATGGCGCTTTCAAATTCGTTGAGGTGAAGCTTTGTCGACCCCATGGCTATGTGTAGCTCAGCATCGTATGGATCCAAAGATATCGCTTTAGTATAATCTTTTTTTGCATCAGCGTAGTTGCCTAGTCTGTCGTTGGAAATACCTCTGTAAAGATAAGCTCTTACATATAAAGGATGGATTTCCAATGTTTTGGAGAAATCGTTAACAGCACCGATGTAGTCGTTTAAACTGTATTTTGCAATACCTCTGAGGAAGTATCCTTCGAAATCGTTTGGCTTGGCAATGATGGCTTTGTTGAAGTTATACATCGCATCGGAATAGTTCTCTTCCGAAAGGTCGATGCGTCCCATCAATATGAAATGTTTGTGATTTAGTTGTGAAAACGAATCAAATCCTAATAATAGAAATATTGTTAATATTAGATAACGTAGGTGATTCATTGAGAAATTATTTTTGTTTTGAATGTATAACAAACAACTCCATAATTTTCTCATTATAAGATTTGGAAATTGGTATTTCTTTGATATTAGGAATGTCGAACTCAAAACTTATTTCACTATTGTCTTTTTTCAATGACGCAACATGTTCGAAGTTAATCATATACGATCTGTGGCAACGTTGAATAGAAGTGTCTTTGAGTTCGTTAGATAACTTCTTCAATGAATTTCTCAAGATGAAGTCTGATACTTTATTATTGTTAAGATATTTTATAACGCTATAATTATCAGAGGATTCTATGAAAATAACTTTTTCTGATGCTATAGTGAAACGGACTTCATCTTTTTCATCTTTAAATTGAATGACATTTCTTTCCTTATTATTTTCTTGTTGGCTAATTAATCTCTTGACCAAGTGTTCATTATAGAGGTAAAGGAAAGAAATGATGTAAGGTATAAGTAACATCCAGGTTGTGTTAGCTATTGCTTTTCTGAATATTTCAAAAATGGCTTCCCAATATACAAGTCCTTGGTTTTGATCTATATAGTTGTCGATGAATCCGACTTTATGTGCGATAAAGATATAGAATCCTGCGAGTATTGCTATTTCGGCGAATATCCAGATGAGATATTCCAAGTATCCGATGGATATTCTTTTTACGAAGAAGTACATTATCATACGGCTGAAGGAGATGAGCGTTACGCCTATGAGTACCATAAGAGAAGAGTAGAGGAAGTAATTGAAAGTATTGATTCCAGGAATCCAGTCTTCAGAATTGAATGGACGGAATATATTGATGAATATTAAGGAATATACTGTAGTAAAGAGGATTAGTCGTATTGTATTTTCTTTTGTTAGCAGAAAAGAAGGCAAATCTTTATTGCCAAAACGTAATGTATATTTTTTTTTGTCTTTATTTGTCATGATTGCAAATTTACATTTTTTTCAGATACTAAATAAGTCAATCATTGAATTTTTATGTATAAAAAAAAGAGCTGTTCCTAACAGCTCTTTTGTATAATGTTTTAGGAATTACTATTGTAATTTGAAGATGATAGGCACTGTGAATGAACAGCGTACTGCGCTACCACGTTGTTTACCTGGTTTCCAGTTTGGCATGCTTTGAACCACGCGAAGAGCCTCTTCGTCGCAGCCACCACCGATACCACGCATAACAGAGCAGTTGGTGATTGAGCCGTCTGGTTCAACAACGAAGTTGACGAATACACGGCCTTGGATATCGCTTTCACGAGCCATCATAGGATATTTGATGTTCTTTTGGATATATTCCATCATTTTAGCTGCGCCGCCTGGGAATTCTGGCATTTCTTCTACTACTTTGAAGATTTCAGCTTCAACGATTTCTTCTTCTTCAATCTCTGGTGGAGTGAATTCGTATTCTTCAATTACTTCGTCTTGGTCAACTTCAGCATCGATTTCAACGTCTTCTACTTCAACGTCGTCTTCAACGACTTGGATTTGAGTAACTTGTGGTTTTGGTTGAGGTGGTTGAACTTTAGGTTGTTCTTGTTTTGTAATTTCAACCATTTCTTCTTCTATAACTTCAACGGTTTGTTGTAAATCGTCAAAAGTTTGTTTGTCGTAGCTTTTGTATTCAAAAACACGCCAGACAATAAATAATGTCACAACCAGACCTATCAAGATAAATGTAGATTTCTTGCTTTCAAGATCTGCTTTTGGTGATTTCTTAATTTCCATTTTATTATTTTTTCTAGTTAAAATTCAAAATCGATTTATTGCGCTACAAAGTTAATAAATTTATTAAATATTATCCTCTGATTTTTTTAATTTTTTTAATTTTTTTTGAACTAAAAAGTGAAATAATATAATTCCTAAGAAACAACCTATTGAGTCTGCGATAAAATCGTAAAAGCTGCCATATCTATTTATAAAAAGGTATTTTTGCAGAAGTTCTGTCAAGCCTCCGTATAAAATTGATATTAAAGAAATTATAAGGAATAATCTTTTTCTATGAGGATAATTGATGTCGAAGAAGAGTTGTCGGTAACCCCATAACGATAAGAATGCAAATGCTGCAAATAACAATAGATGAACTATTTTATCTGGTCCAATCCAGTCCCAAAAACAAACGACCGTCGGGAAATATTTTCCTGGCAGTCCCATGAGCACCATTATTATGGTAGCGCAAATGAGTCCTGGGTAAAATCTTTCCGACAGTCGTTTCACGATTTCTTTGTTTTCAGTATTCAGCTGTCAGCGTTTTGTTATGGATGGCTGATGGCTAAAAACTGATAGCTTTTTATTAGCCGATTAATTCTTTATAAGCTTCAGCATCTAATAAACCATCGAGTTCAGCTGGGTTAGCTACTTGAACTTTGATGATCCAGCCTTCGCCGTAAGGATCGTTGTTAACTGTTTCAGGAGCGTCTTCAAGAGCTTCGTTGAACTCGATAACTGTACCTGCTACTGGCATTAACAAATCTGAAGTTGTTTTAACAGCTTCGATAGCACCAAATACTTCTTCAGCTTCAAGTGTTTCGTCAACTGTGTCGATGTCAACGAAAACGATGTCGCCTAATTCATGTTGTGCGAAATCTGTGATACCTACATAAGCTGTTTCACCTTCTAAACGGATCCATTCGTGATCTCTTGAATACTTTAATTCTGCTGGGATGTTCATGTTTTTTTTATTTTAAGATTAAATGAATACTTTATTTTATGTGCCAAAAATACAATTTTTATTCTTATGATTTCTATTTGTTCTAAAAAAAATTATTGGGTCAGACTAAATCTTAATGTTACGCCTGCAAATGTGTTAGATGTCTTGTATGAATTAGCTATGAATGGGTCTGTCATGTCATGTCTGAAAAATGCCTGCATACCAAGACGTGTACTGAAGTCATAGTCTGCTGTAAGATAGATGTTGATCTTGTTTTGACCTGAAGAAATCTGACTATAGTTTTCATCTATACTTCTCAATGTAGTCTTGTCTTTTCTGAAACCGATGTCTAACTTCAAGGTTAAATCATTGCTTGTCTTTTTAGAGCCGCCACTAGCTGATACGAAAGTGAGGCCAAGGTCCTTGAATGTGTAACCGCATCCTATGACGATTTCTCTGCCTTCTGACTCGGTAAGTTGATTGTTGATGAAGCTGATAGTGACAGTTCTGCTTTTCTTGAAGTCGAACGATGGCGATAAGTTGTTCTTGAATGCCAATTTGATACCAATCAATGGCGCATATTGTTCTGAAACAACCATTTGTGACATGTCGTATTTAGGTACTCTTAAATTAGTTTCATCATACATCATCATTGAGTTGTTTTCAGAATAATTGAGGTTTGTAGCCCAAGATGAGATGGAATAAGTTGACTTATAAGAGTGTGTTATGTTGATGGTTTTGAATATCTTTTTCAAAGCTGGTATCTTTGAGAGTCCAGAGAAGTTAACAGACCAGTTAGGAAGAGCGAATTTTCTGAACATATTGAGTTCCACGCTGTTGGCGTCTTGTCCAGAGTATGTTGCCAAGAATGAATAGATGAGAACTTCTTGTGAGTTTGCACCATATCCGTATGGGAAATAACCATGACCGACAGAGTCGTAAACCATTGGACTTCCCATTTCTAGCCAATCTGGATTTTCGCTTGCCAGACGTAATGCGATGTCTTGTCTATTGCTGAGCATTTGTTCGAATAAATCATCGCCGTTTTTGAAAGAAGTGGCTGTCATTAAATGAGATATACTGAAGTTACCACCATTTGTAGGCGTATAGACATGGAACATTCCATTAGCATCTGCTCTGAAATATTCTGAGAAACTTTCTACATAACTTCTATTACCGCTGACGTCAATCTTGATGTCTTGGAAAGGTTCAAGTGTGACTTTATAGTTATATGTCTCATTAAATCTTTCAGAGTAAGCCTGATTGAAAGTTGTGTCTGTTGTAATCCATCCGCCATTAATTGCTTTGTTCAAGATGTCGTCGTTTCTGCCTATTATGAAACCGAATCCAGGGGCTCCTGTCATGGAGTTAAGTCCGATATAATCAGGTTCATACATATAACCTGGCAAAGAAACGCCGCTGCTTTGTGAGAATGAGAATGAAACTTTTTTGACACTTAACAATATTCTTACGGCATTGTCGCCCACCAATTTAGCATAGTTTTTCTTAGGTGCTTTTTGTGTGCTGTCAGCAACAGTTTCTTCTTTTTTAGGCTGACGGTTGTTGTTACGGTTGTTACGTTTAGCTGTTGTTATCTTTTTGAAATAAGGCACCTTATTATATAATTTGGTGAAGTCGGCATTAGCGTTAAGTTGTAAGCTGGATTCGTTTTCGCTTATGTTACCCATAATGCTCTGTGTTGCACGTGATGACGCTGTCCAACGATATGTTCCGGTATAACTAGCATTCGTTGTTACCCAGTCGAGGAAAGGTAATTTATTAATAGGTATATTATAATTAAGTTTCGATGTCTGGTTGAAGCTAGATATAGAACCTAATCCGAAGATTTCGTTTCTGATAGTATCTCTGTTGGCATCCCATTCTGCAGTTTCTCTTTCAGGCATTCCAGCTGGTTCGTAAATATAAGCGTTCGCAGTGGCATTATATGTGAAATTCAATGCCTTGGTGATGTCATATCGGAAGTCGTAGCTGCGATTCCAATCCCA
The DNA here is from genome assembly GCA_045613185.1 of Bacteroidales bacterium. GTDB lineage: Bacteria > Bacteroidota > Bacteroidia > Bacteroidales > F082 > Limimorpha. Next base: position 15,113 of record JAZLAL010000040.1, read on the forward strand.
GTTTTTAGCGTATGTTGGTCTGATGATGATGTCACCAGTACTTTTGTTTCTCAATTTTTGTTCTTGATATTGTCTATACATTTCTGTTGAGAAAGAGAAACTTTTCGGCATGTAATAGAAGTTGAAGTCTTTGATTAACTGCAAGTAAGGTGATGATGCCCATTTAGCTTTTGCGAAAGGTTGAATGTTTTTCGCATTGGTAGAGTAGGTGTAGCCTAATCCGCCTCTATAACTCTTGTCGATGGCGTATTCAATATCGCTGCTTCTTTGTTCTTGTTTTGTATATGCATAAGAAGCGTTGAAGTTCTCAATATCCCAGAAGTGTGGTTTCTTTTTGCCGACACGGTTTTTCCTTAAGTTGGTCACGTTAAAGTTGGTCTGTTTGACAATATCTCTCGCAGCCGTTTTGAGTGAATCTTTTCCAGCTTGATCTTCAATGATTTCTAATGCGTTTTTGAATTTGACGTCAGGATCGAAAGGATTGTATTCTGGTGTTATTGTTGTTTGATTATGGTCGTAATGGATTGGCACGGTGATGCCTGTCTTTTGAGGGGCCATGAATTTACCCAAATCAATGTCAGTAGAAACATTGTAATATCCATTGGCTTCCATTTTAGAGTCTGTTACTTTTGTCTCCAATGCTCCGTAACCAGAAGAGTTATAAGAACCCGAAGCCGTCACTCTACCTAAATCGGCTAATGTGGCTTCGATGCGACCTGTTGCTGCCCAGCCTCCTTGGTTGTTCAAGTCGGTGAGCCTTAATTCGTTGATCCAAACGATAGCACTCTTGTCTTCGCTTACTCCGTTTTTGTTAAGTGGATTTCTAATACCTATCATCATACTTCTGACTTCACTGATGGTAGGATTACCTAATACTTTTATTTTCTTGTTACCTGACTGTTCGGTGTATACGCGGTTCGATTGTACGTTGTTGGTACCGATAGCTTTGTTACGGTTATTTTTTACCTCAATAAGTTCTTCAAAATCAATTTCTACATTGTTTTCTTCAGGCCAGATGGCAAAGTCGTCTGTCGATGAAGTATGCCAATCCGTAAACTTCAGAGGCACTTCGTATTCGTAGTAGTTGTCAGTCAAGTCGGAACCGAAACGCAGGAATACAGTAAGGTCTCCGTCTTCCATGTTGTCATATTCATACATTTTTTCAGCATGTATGAACATACGAAGTTTCTTATAATATCTGAAGTCGAAACTTGTTGATTTATAGACCGCTCTTGCGTCGCCATCGACAAGGTTTTCTACAGATAACTGTAATGCTTGTTCGTTTTGGCGTATTGTTGAAAGCGTTCCTGTGTAGACTTCTTGGTAGATTCCAGGAGGAATGACGTATGGCACAGGTTCACGGCTGCTATTTTCTTCAAGGTTAACTGCAGATTGCTCGAATAAGGTGTGATTTGTCTGGTCGCCAGGGATGTATTCTCCTGCTGCTTGGATGGATTGGGTATAAGTGCGCCATTCGCCTCTGACAAGGTCCAAGGTGGCGAAACGAACCACGATGTCGCTCTTGAAGCCTTTCATGAAAATTCTCATGAAACGAATTGATGAGAAACCTTCGATGTTACCAATGACTTTGTCTGGTTCTCTGATAGGAATGCGGAATTGATACCATTTGATTTCTTTGTTTTCTCCGTTGATAGTCGTGACTGTCGTAGTGCGAATGTCAGCAATTCTGTTTTGTCCCGATCTTAACATTTTGTTAGGGTCAAGCTCGATTTCGTATTGGTAGTAATTTTCTGATTCGCTGAGAGTATTGTCTCCGTTTATGTCCTCAACATCAGGACGTGTAGAGTTGTTTGTAGTGTAATTTTCTGTGTATTGTGATTCGGAAGGTGAGTTGCCTTCGTTGCCATTATATTTTTTATAACGTTCTAATATGCTGCTATATTGGATGTTAGAGTCGTAGTCTGTACCTCTAAAATGGTGATAATCATCTGATGATGGGTCGTTCTGTATTTCGGCGTATGCATTTGCAGATAATTTGCCTTTCAATACATCAAGATAATTGCTGAAGAAAGAGCGTTCGTCTTCATTAGATAAACCGTCGTATCCAATATCTTGATATTGACGCGATTGTGGATTTGAGTCGAATGCATCTACTAATGCTTGTAATGATGGTATGCGACCCCATGATGTAGTGTCTACATTTGTTATTACTTCAGATGTTGGCAATCCGTTTTCATATGATTTTCTTCCGTCGCGCAAGATGTCTTCAGAAACATCACCCAAGTTGAAGTACAATTTACCAGTATTGCTTTGGTCTTGTCCTTCAAAGAATGGGTCCATCATCCAGAACTCGATGTATTCTACGTTCGTTGCGTTGAAGTCTGACGACTCAATGGCTCTCATGATACCGCCCCATCTGTCTTCTGGGTTGGAAAACGTGCCGTCAAAGTTAACGTTGTCAGTATCGTAGTTGTAAGGTCCTCTTATATTTGGATAATAAGCTAAGTTTAAGACTGATACATTTGTCGATATGCCAGCTTGAATGTCTCTGTTAGGGAATATTTCTGTCTCTAAAACTTGTCTTACTCTGTGGTCTGACAATTCGTCGTTGGTAACATTTGATGGTAAAATGTTGCTGCGACGTTCATAAAATACTGATTGGTCGATGGTGTACCAGGCTAATTTAGAACGGTTTTTACCGTAATCTAATCCCATTGTGGAATAAGCTTCAGGGAATAATGTGTGCTGATGTTGAGGTGTGCTGGCAAGACGCCATGTCGACCATTGTCGTAAATCTATTGTTGACTTAGAACCTTCAAAATCATCGATATATGAAGTTCCTGTTTGACCATTCTCTTTGTTGATTCCTTGGATGAATTGAGCTACTTCTCCATATATTGAAATTCTTGACTTTTGTTTCGTCTCAATAAAAGGAAGTTTGTCGATAAGGTCTGTTAATAGTTGAGAATCAGTTTGGTAGTTGAAATCGAAGCCATATATTGTATTTGACAATGGTTCGTCGTTATAGTTTACTTTTGTGGTATAAGCTCTTTCTGTAAGATGTAAAATTGTACCGCCAATCAAGAAGTCGGGATTGATTTCGTGTTCTACTCTTGCTCCCATGAATGTCTTTTTCATGGTTGAAATAGCGGTGTTGTTTTCCATGGAAATATTGATGTTGCTTCCTGAATTTAACAACGCTTCATTCAAGATGGTTACGCGGCCGAGAGTATAGTCAACAGTATAGTCGATGTTTTCTACGAGGGGTACGCCACCAGCACTGACATTGACAGATCCTGGCTGTACGTTAAGTGCATTTAAGTTGATTTCGCTTCCTGATGACGAAGTGTAATGACCTTCTAATCTGAATTTGTTCTTTTCTGTGTATTGCTCTGCTGAAGTTTTGGTAAGACTATACAAAGAGTCGAAAGCGTATTTGTCGGCTAGTGCAGGCTCGTCTTCGAAAATTTTTCTGATATGACTTCCAAATGGTTCAAGTACAGGAAAATAGATGCGTCCAGTAGCAGCATTGACTGTACCGCCGTTTGTTGTAGCTCCGTTGATGAAGTCGAACAAACCATCACCTCCGTCAACTGGGTTGTTCTGTGAATTCAAGTTATCTAAATTCATCAGGTGGAGCAAAGATTGTCCTTTTGCATCTCCTTTAGCATCAGCGAAATAACCAGTGGAAACACCATTGCTGTTACCTAAATACAGGATGTTCATGACAAAATCGTTCTGACTTACTTGATAAGCTCTGATGTTATAAACGTTTTTCATCATAAGATCCCACATAGGCATCTTTGTGTTTATTGTTGTGCTCTTTAATAATTTGGTTACTAATAAGTTAGGGTCTGCTATGTTTTGATCTGAAAATTCACCGACTTGATAAACCTTGTCTTGTCCTATAACTGTATATTGGTAAGCTACAGCCAATGTTTGGTTTGCATTCAAGTTGATATTCAAGGTAATGAAACCTAATTTGCTATTGAGAACGTATTCTGAAGGTTTTAATTTTCTGGCTTTTTGTAGTTTTTCAAAGTCTTTGCCAGAAGTGTAACCTTCTGTAGTTAAGTATGAAGTTACAGAATTTAAAGATCTTAAGGAGTTGTTATCCATATTGTTAAGTAAGGTATTTACTGTGTTCTCTGGATATTTTGCTCCTAATGCATTTGAAGGTTGTATTTTTTCATCATTATAAATCCACTCAGCTTTGCCTTCGCCTAAGTCTGTAAAAGCAACTATGTTACGGCTGTTTTCATAGTTTGAAGTAGTGTTTGTAATCCATACTTCAATCTTGTTGATGTTGATATCGGAAGTTACAAGAGGTAAGTTTTCTAATGCTTTTTCATAATTGTCTCTAAAATATTGACTGAGGAAGAAGTGTCTATTTTCTTCGTAATCAAGACATTCTATTACATATTCGTTGGTGAGAGCTCCGCCGCTGACAGAAATATTTTGTGTCTCGCTTTCTTGATAAGAAACTACGGATGTGATGCTTGTTTTTCCGAATTGTAATTTTGTTTTTAGACCAAACAAGGATTGGGTACCTGTTATCAATGAACTTTGGAGAGGCATGCTAACGTTACCAGCTTCAATGAGTTGTATGATGTCATCTTCGTCACCTTCGTATTTTAAGGTGAATTTATTGTCGAATGAGAACTGTGTTTCTGTGTTGTAATTAAGTTTGAATTCTATTTTGTCGCCGATTTTGGCTGCTGCGCTAAGTTGAATGCTTTCGTCAAAGTCGAAGTTAGTGGTTCTCTGTTGGCTTATCGTTAAAGAAGGGTCGTTTCTACGTTGATGCTTAAGTCCGAAAGTTACGTCGGCAGAGCCTTGTAACTTGATGTCGATGGTATTGCTTCCGAAGATTTTGTCGAAGGCTTTGCCGCCGACGTAAATCGTTGGAATGAGCTGATTTCCGTTCCCAGCAGCGTTGCCAACAGATTCACGGCGTTCTTTCCAGTAGTCGTTTATGGACTTATTGTTATAATAATCAAGATATTGCTTCTGATCCATGCTGTAAGGATCTTTATACATGAAGTCGCCGATTTTACTATAGAAAGTATATTTGCCCGTCGCAGGATCGTAAATGATTTCGCGAGTTATGTTGTCAGGTTCCTGTAAAAACAATCCTGATTTGTTGTTGTCGTGATTTATCGGATTGCCGTCGTCATGTGGGATAGGGTAGACCAGCTGTATGCTGTCGTTGGTCTGTGCTTTTAATGATAAAGGCACGATTACGCTAAATAATAATATAAGCGTAAAAATATGTTTGATATTTTTAATGGTATACTTTCTCATAAATTGAATAACAATAACTTAAAGCAGTCTTAAGGCTTCTTTGATAAGTTGTTCCACATTTGGGTTTTCCATTTGTGACAAGAGCTTGTCCAAAGCTTTTTCGATACTTGTTCTGTTGAAGCCCAAAACCATCAATGCAGATAACGCCTCTTCCTTTAATGTATTGTATCCGAAAGGTGTTTTTTCTCCTTCTGCGATGTTAAGTTTTGCGACTTTGTCGTGGAGGTCGACGATTATTCTCTGTGCTGTTTTTGCTCCAATGCCTTTGACGCCTTGAATGGCTTTGATATTGTTGTTGGCGATGGCTTCAATCGTCTCGCGAACTGTTAGTGAAGATAGTATCAATCTGGCAGTGTTGCAGCCAACGCCTGATACTGTTATCAGTTGTAGGAACAAAGAACGTTCCTCTTCGGTATAAAAACCATATAAAACATGCGCGTCTTCGCGAATCGCTAAATGTACATATAGCTTTACTTCTGTTTGCTCTCCAATTGAAGTAAATGTATTTAATGTTATATTGATTAAATATCCAATTCCCTGATTATCAATAACAACGTATGCAGGATTTTTGTCAACTATCTTGCCTGAAATAAAACTATACATATCTTTATTTTGATCTCAATTCCTGAAAGGAATAATTGATAATTAATAATCGACAAAAATACGGTTTTTAAGCTTAAAAAGCAATATATTTTTACTGATTTTTTGCTTCGTTTTGATAATATTTTTACCTTTGCAAAAACTAAATATAACTTAAATAATTTAACAAAATATTTGTATGAATCCATCAATAGTTATCCTCGCCGGTGGTGGTCCGGCTCCTGGTATTAACACTGTAGTCAGTACTGTTGCAAAAACTTTCTTGAAAGACGGTTATCGCGTTATAGGTCTTCATGAAGGTTATAAGAATCTGTTCAAATCAAATCCTAAGATGATTGAAATGGATTTCGCTTACGCAGATTTGATTCAAAAAATGGGTGGCTCAGCTTTGCAAATGAGTCGTTATAAACCAAAAGATGAAGAATTCAACACAGATTTCTTCGTTAAAAACAACGTAAAACTTTTGGTTACAATCGGTGGTGATGATACTGCTTCAACGGCAAATCGTATCTCTAAATTCTTGGCTGCCAATAATGTGAAAATCCAAAATATCCACGTTCCTAAGACTATCGATAATGACCTTCCACTTCCAGAAGGTACTCCAACATTCGGGTATTATTCAGCAAAAGAAGCTGGCGTGAGAATCTCACAAACTGTTTACGAAGACGCTCGCACTAGCGGTAACTGGTTCCTCGTTTCTGCTATGGGACGTGAAGCTGGTCACCTTGCTTTCGGTATGGGTGCTGCTTGCCACTATCCAATGATTATCATCCCTGAAATGTTCAATAAAACAGAGGTTACATTCGACCGTATCCTCAAACTCGTGATCAGTGCTATGCTTAAACGTAGAATATTGGGCATCGGTTACGGCGTTGCTATCATCAGTGAAGGTGTATTCCACTTCATGACAGACGAAGAAATCGCTAACTCAGGCGTTAACTTCACATACGATGATCATGGTCACCCAGAACTCGGTAATGTAAGTAAAGCTCATATCTTCAATACTTTATTGCAAAAACGTATTGCAGAATTAGGACTTTCAATCAAGAGTCGTCCAGTAGAAATTGGTTATGAAGTTCGTTGCGTTGATCCAGGTGCATTTGATTTGTTCTACTGCAGCATGTTGGGCTACGGCGTAAAACAATTGTTCGACGAAGGCGTTTCTGGTGCTATGGTGACATCTGATAACAAAGGTGAAGTTAAACCATTGTATCTCAAAGATGTAGAAGATGAAAATGGTAAGGTGAAACCTCGTCTTGTTAATATGGAAGGTCCAAAGGCGAAACTTGTTTTCCGCGATTGCTTGCAATATATCACTCCAGCTGACTATGAAGCTGCTAAGAAATACGTTGCAAATCCAGAAGATTACGACTTCAAGAAAATCCTTAACTGGTAAAAACCATCCACGAAATTGCACTAAATATCACTAAAATGTTTCGTGAAGATTAGTGTGGTTTTGTGGAAAAAAATAAACCATCCGCGAAATCGCACTAAATGTCACTAAAATGTTTCGTGAAGATTAGTGTGGTTTCGTGGAAAAAATAAACCATCCACGAAATTATACTAAATATCACTAAAATGTTTCGTGAAGATTAGTGTGGTTTCGTGGAAAAAATAAACCATCCACAAAATCGCACTAAATGTCACTAAAATGTTTCGTGAAGATTAGTGTGGTTTCGTGGAAAAAATAAACCATCCACGAAATCGCGCCAAAGTTTCGTGGAAAAAACCAAAAGATATGAGTCTGATTTATAAAAATGAGGTTTATGACATCATGGGAGCATGTTTTGATGTCTATAAAGAATTGTCTTGTGGGCTTTCGGAGCCTATTTATCAAGAAGCATTAGAAATAGAGTTTAAGTTACGGGGTATTCCTTTTGAGAGAGAAAAGGAGCTAGTAGTATATTATAAAGGTCAAAAACTGCGGAAGAAATATATTGCAGACTTTGTTTGCTATGATGATATTATAGTGGAGTTGAAGGCTTTGGATAATGTGACTAGTAAAGAAGTTTCTCAATTGTTGAATTACTTGCATATCACGAAGTATCCGTTGGGATTATTGGTTAATTTTGGTCATGAAGATGAACTGGAATGGAAGAGATATGTTAACTTCTAAAGCTATCCTCAAAATCGCACTAAATGTCACTAAAATGTTTCGTGAAGATTAGTGTGATTTCGTAGATGATGTTATAATAAAAAAAAGAGGGCGAAATTTCGTCCTCTTTCTTTTGAGCCGGCGGAGGGATTTGGACCCCCGACCCCGAGATTACAAATCACGTGCTCTACCGCTGAGCTACGCCGGCATGCAATACCTTGTCGTTTGCGAGTGCAAAGGTACAACATTTTTTTAAACTACCAAACATTTTTTTAATTTTTTTTAATTTTTTAAAAAATGATCTTTTAGAAGAATGTTTAGTTTCTTTGAGACGTCTTTTAAAAGTAATTCATCGCTCGGAAAATCAATGACTTCCTGCTCTAAAAGCTGAAGCGTGTATTCTGAACATGCAGAGCTGTCTCCGCTCACTTCTGCGTACTGATGACGGAATGTTGACGTTACATCATATGGTGTATTTATCAAAATTTCGTCATTTTTTACGTTAATAATTTGAATTTTGCCTTTAAATGTCGCAGATTTTGTCATGGTTTTATCTGTGACGACAGCTCTGAAATTATCTTTTTTCTCTTCAAAAGTAACTGTCTCGATTCTTTCTGGTGATACTGTCTTTTCGTCAATCATGATACGAATCATCAAATCGTATTTTTTGTCTTTGTCTTGAATTACATCGAAAGGAATGCCGTAAATGCTATTGGTATCGAATCCCAAAATCGTTTCGCTCCACTCTTGTGGAATGTATAATTCTATCGGACTTATGACTTTAAAAAGAATTTGATTCGATTGCATGACGATTGATTTTAACATTAAATCGTCAATGTTTTTGCTTTGAGGATTGATCTTACGAAGTTGATTTATAAGTATGTTGGCTTCTTTGATATTTTCTTCGTTAATGTTTTTTAACAATAAATTTGTTTTTGCACATATATATAATTCTGCCTTTTCTCTGGCATTGGCTATTTCGTTGTCAAGGTTCAATGACTTGAAATTTATGGCATTTTTAACTTTGTCAGGCAGAACCTCAACTTTCTTTTGTCTTTCGTTAATAGAAACGGATTTGTGGTAAATCTCAATCCAAATGTTTGGCTGTCCAGAGGTTTTTAGTTCCATGATTCTTTTGAAGTCTTGTTCGTTTGCCAGATGATATGACTGCATCAACGAAATTGTTTGTTTCTCGTTCAGTTTGTTTTTCTTGGCTTTTGGAATTAATTTGTCAATTGTTTGGTCAAGTTCGGAAATGTTTACGACTTGTGCGTTCGCACTATAATTAATAAATAGGGCAATGCTGATAATTATGGATTTTAATACTTTCATCGTTTATAATTTTTAAAAAAAATATTACAAATTTCACACCATTTTTTTATTATTAATACCTTAAAAAATTGTATTTTTGAAATTCTAATTTATAATTCAAAAGTGTTATGGCAAACGTTGAACAAATACAAAAATTAGTCAATGATTATATTGAAAATCAAAGTTTTAGTGGAAATCCAGAAGAATTGTATGCTCCTATAAAATATATTCTCCATCAAGGAGGAAAGAGAATGAGACCGACTTTGTGTCTTCTTGCGTGCGAACTTTTTGGCGGTAACATTGACGATTGTATGGTTCCTGCTGTTGCTGCAGAGATTTTCCATAACTTCACTTTGGTTCATGATGATATTATGGACCAAGCTCCTTTGCGTCGCGGAATGGAGACTATTTATCATAAATGGAATTCAGACATTGCGTTGCTTTCGGGTGACACAATGTTAATCAAGGCGTTTCAATATGTCTTGTCGATGAAAAAAGAATATTCTTATGATGTTTTCGCTGAACTTTGCAAAGTGGCTTTAGAAGTGTGTGAGGGACAGCAATTTGACCTTAATTTTGAAACTCAGGAAAATGTAAGCCTCGATGCTTATCTTGAAATGATTCGTCTTAAAACAGCAGTGCTTCTTGGTTCTGTTTTGAAAATAGGTGCGATAGTGGCAAACGCAGACGATAACAATCAAAAAGCTATCTACGACTTCGGAATTAATTTAGGAATGGCATTCCAACTTCAAGATGACATCTTCGACTGTTATGGCGATGTTAAAGTCTTTGGTAAGATGACAGGCGGCGATATCGCTGATAATAAGAAAACATATTTGTATCTCAAGGCTTTAGAACTTGCTTCGGAAGAAGATAAAAATGTTCTTCGTCAACTTTTTGCAATGCCTAAAGGCCGTGATGAAAACAAAATACAAACAGTATTGAATATCTACGATAAATATAATGTTAGAGGTGTCGTCACAGATTTAATGACAAAATATTACGAAGATTCTTTGAAAAACCTTGATGAAGTTAATGTCTCAGAGGAAAGAAAACAAGTTTTAAGAGATTACGCAGCATATTTATATACAAGGAATAAATAAACCGTTGACTGTTGACCATTGACCGTTGACTATTCTTAATCAAAAGCCAAAAGCCAATGGTCAATAGTTAAAAAAATATAATGGTGCGTTAAACAATTTTCTTTTTTGTTAGTTTATTGTTATAAAACAACAAATTATGAAAACACATAATAAAACTTCAGTTTTGCTCGTCGAAGAAGATGTCGATTTGCGTAATTCGATTAGTGAAAACCTAAACGCTGTTGATTATAAAGTATATGCTGCGAAAAAAAGTATTGAGGGCTTAGACTTTTTTAAAAAATATGATATCGATGTCTGTATTCTTGATATTGAGATGACTGGTATCGATGGTTTTGCGTTGGCAGCTCAAATTAAAATTTTAAATCCTGATGTGCCAATGATATTCTTGACATCGAAAGGTTTGTTGGTCAATATCTTAAAGGAATTTGAATACGGTGTCGATGATTATCTGACAAAGCCTTTTACTAATGAGGAGCTTCTCCTTAGAATAAAAGCTGTGATGCGTCGTGTGGAGAAAAAAGATCCGTTCACTTACACGCTTTCGGGTGAAAAAATTAACATCGGTCGTTTCGTTTTTGACGCTAAAAATATGCTCCTTATTCTCGATGGAAAAGAACAGCCTCTTACAAGAAAAGAAGCTGCCTTGCTTAAAGTGTTGTACGACAATAAAAACGACCTCGTTACTCGTAAGAAAGTCCTGAAAATGATATGGGGAAACAACGACTATTTCATCGGTCGCTCCATGGACGTGTTCATCGCTCGTTTAAGAAAATATCTTAAAGCCGACCCTAATGTGAAAATCCTTACAGTCCACGGCATCGGATTCAGATTGGTAGTTACAGAACCTGTTGAAATAATTCATAATGCATAATTCATAATGCATAATTTAAGGTAATTATGAATTGTGAATTATGAATTATGCATTGACAAAAAGGCAGCTGTCGCCGTAGCTTAAAAATCTGAAGTCGTTGTCTAGGGCGTATTGGTAGACGTCTTTCCATTTGTCGCCAATCAAAGCTGACACTAATAATAATAAGGTGCTTTTAGGCTGATGAAAATTCGTGATGAGCGCTTTTGCGATGTTGACTTTACACGAAGGCGCAATCATCAATGCTGTACTTGCGTGAAAGACATCCATATGATACATTTCCATATATTTTAATATTGCTGAAAGAGATTCTTCTGCCGATGGCAAGGTTTCTCTTTCTTTATATGGAAACCATTGATTTAGATGTATGTTACGTTCTTCAAGACCTTCTTCTATAAGCATAACTCCCATCCAATACAACGATTCGATGGTTCTCATGCTTGTGGTTCCGACTGGAATGATTGTCTTGTCGTTGTTTTTTATCAGGTTTTCGATACAAGATTTTCTGACGGCGATTGTCTCGGAGTGCATCTCGTGTTCTCCGATTTTTTCTGACGATACAGGACGGAATGTTCCTGCGCCGACGTGTAGTGTTACTTCTTCGAAAGAGATACCTTCGTTTTTAAGTTTGTCGATTAATTCATTAGTGAAATGCAGCCCTGCTGTTGGAGCAGCGACAGAGCCTTCATGTTTAGCGAAGACGGTTTGATAACGTTCTCTGTCTGAAGCTTCAGCTTCACGATGTAGATATGGAGGCAATGGAATCTCACCAGCGGCTTCTAATATCTCTGCGAAACTCAATTCTGCCGGCTCCCAGGAAAACTCCACTACGGAATAATTGTCGTTCTTCTCCAGTCTCTCTGCATAAAGCGTGGCTTTTTGGCTCTTGGCTGTTGACTGTTGACCATTGACCATTGGCTGTTGACCATTGGCTTCTTGTAGTCTTGTAGTCTTGTGGTCTTGTAGTCTTACGTCGACTTCCATCGCTAACTTATCGTTTTTCCATCTGCGAGAGTTTCCGATGAGACAACGCCATCTTGAAGGTGATGAACTGCTGAATGCGAGTTGGTAATCGCCGTTGCCGGTGATAGGTTCGAGGCAGAATATTTCAATGGCAGCTCCACTTTCCTTGGTGAACTGAAGACGTGCTCTAACGACTTTCGTCTCGTTAAATATTAATAAGGAATCTTTAGGCAAAAAGTCGCTGATGTTTTTAAAATTAGACGATGTTATGTCTCCGTTTTTTAAAACCAATAATTTAGAAGCGTCGCGTTCGGATAATGGATATTTCGCGATGCGCTCGTCTGGAAGTGGATAGTTGTATTCTTCGATTGAAATATTTTGAACCTCTTTTATCATCTTTGTTAATTTTTATTCAATATTACTAAAGCGGCAATAACGCCAGGAACCCATCCGCAAAGTGTTAATAAAAATACAATTAAAATAGAGCCGCACCTCTGTCGATGACAGCTAAAGGTGGGAATATTATTACTAAAAAAACTCTTAGTAATGACATGATAGTATTTTTATGCTTGCAAAGATAATTATTTTTATTGTGAAATATGCCTAATTTTAATGTGCTATTTTGTGAGAAAAAAATAAAAAATAACATTGAATTATTTGATGAAATTTATTAAATTTGTACCCATTAAAATAAAAATACTCACTAAAATTATAAAACTATGAAGAAATTATTTACATTGGCATTTTTATGCTTATTTGCTTTGAACACTTTTGCTCAGGATTTAGGTGAAATCGACACCAGTTTTGGTACAGATGGCACGTTTTTATTCCATCCATCAAAAATAGATAAGTTTGGTTATTTTGATTATGTATATAAAATCTTGGTACAAGAAGATGGCAAGATTTTAACAATAGGTGAATCTCGTACTGACGGATATAACTATGCTATTTATGTCTCTCGTCATAATGTTGACGGTACATTGGATGAAACATACGGTGAAGGCGGTATTGTTTGCTTGAAAGTGGATCCGCTTATCTATAAAAGTTGTCCTTATGATGCAGTTTTGTCAAAAGAAGGTCTTCTTTATCTTGCAGGTTATGCATACAATGGACTTACAGCCGGTTTCATTTTATGCTTAGATGAAAACGGTTTTGAATATGAAGAGTTCGGTGAAGGCGGATGGGTGGTCACAGAATTAGACCAATGCGGTCTCATTTACGAAGGTATCGATATTGACAAGAAAGGTCGCATTTTAGTTGCTGGTTATTATAATGATGAAATCATAGTAAGACGTTTTACAAAAAAAGGTTTACTCGATGCTACTTTTGGTGTTGATGGTACAGCGTATGTCGAATTAGATTCAGACCCAGCAGCTCACTCTTATGCATTCGATATTAAAGCTTTGGACAATGGCAAAATCATTCTTTGCGGAGATAAAAGACTTGGTAGTGCAGATGAAGGTGTGTTTATTTGGTCTCATATGGTCAGACTTAAATCAAATGGTACAATGGATGAAACTTTCGGTGAAAATGGTGTGTTGTATCTTTATGCAGGTGAATATGCTGAGTTCGCTCTTTCATTAGCAGTTCAACCTGACGGTAAATATTTGGTTGCAGGTCATAACGAGTTGTATTCAAACACTCCAGAAATGCCAAGATATGAGTCTTTCATAACACGCGTTAATACCAACGGTACAATCGACACAACATTCGCTACTAATGGCTTTGCTAAATTCGAACCATTCCAAGGTGATGGCTGTATAAATAATTGTTACTCAATTTTAGCTGCTCCAGACGGACAGATTTTTGGAACTATTTATTCTCGTAATATTGCTACAGAATCTTATCGCGGTTATGTATACAACCTCGATTCTAATGGCCAACTTAACGAATCTTTTGCAGGATCAGGTATCGTTCCATTGCCAAAAGTATATGAAGAACAAGAAGAAATCAATACATACACAATGGCATTCCAAGGTGAAGATAAACTTGTCGTAGCTGGTATAGCTGCTTTCGATGATCCAGATGTAGATGGTCCTGGTGATTATACAAAGATTTATATTACTAGATTAAACATCAAATACACAGAAGATGAAACTCCAGATGCAAGTGTTCTCGTTGATGCTAATGAAATAACAGAAACAACAATCAAGGCTGTTTTCACTCCAGACGCAAATACAACAGAATATCATGTTGGAATATATACAGAAGAAGTATTTAGCCAAGCTGTACTTAGCGAATTGGTAGATGCATTGAAAGCTGACGGTAAAGCTTATACAGCAGAGCAAGAACTTACTTTCGAAGGTTTATTAAAAGGTACAGAATATGTATTTTTAGTAGCTGCTAAAAACGCTGCAGACGAATGGAACGCAAAAGAAACATACGTTGTTACATTGGGCGGTGATGGCGTTGAAGAAATGACAGCTAATTTCAATATTCATCCAAATCCAGCTACTTCAACAATCTTCGTTGAAACAACATTGAACACAAACGCTCAAGTAAGCATCATCGACTTGACAGGTCGCTGCGTGAAAGAAGTGGAAATCTCAAAGACAGTTTCTGCAATAAACATTGAAGATATTGAAAGAGGTGTTTACTTCATCTCTGTTGAACAAAACGGAAATCGTAAAGTTGAAAAATTAGTCGTTAAATAAAAGTCTACAAGTCAACAAGACTACAAGACAACAAGTAAAAGAGAGTTCCTATAATCTAGGGACTCTCTTTTTTATTGCAGTTCTTAGCTCTTAGTTCTTAGCTCTTAGTTCTTAGCTCATAGTTTATAGTTCCCATTGAACCTTTCATAATATCTTTTGTTTATGTCTTACTAAAAACAATAAAGATTATGAAAAAATTATTTGTTATCGCATGTTTGCTTTTCGCCTGGCATTTTAAGGCGGAAGCATGTACCGGCATCTCGATGTTCTCTGCCGACGGCTCGTATTTTCAGGCTCGAACGATAGAATGGGCTGGTACAAATCTTAATAGTATGTATGTCGTCGTTCCTCGTAATTTCAATCAGACATCCTTCACTCCGAAAGGTCAGAATGGAATGACGTTTAAGTCGAAGTACGGTTATATCGGACTTGCTGTTCATGAGAAAGAATTCATTGCGGAAGGTCTCAACGAGGCAGGCTTGTCTGCCGGACTGTTCTATTTTCCTAACTTCGGCAGTTATGTGTTGTATGATGAGAAATATAATTCTACGACTATTGCTGACTTGCAGCTTGTGTCGTGGATATTGTCTCAATTCGCGACTGTCGATGAAGTGAAGGCTAATATTAATAAGGTGCGTGTCGTTTCTCTTATGGGCGGCAACGGAGCAGAAGAGGCTATTCACTGGAGAATAGGCGATAAGTCCGGCAAACAAATCGTATTGGAAATTGAGGAGGGTGTGCCTCATATCTACGATAATCCTATCGGTGTCTTGACAAACGCTCCTGGTTTTAAATGGCATCTTAGCAATTTGAGCAACTACATCAACCTTACTCCAATAAATCCTCCAGCGCATAAAATGGCTGACTTTATGGTAAATCCTATAGGTCACGGCAACGGATTTCTTGGTTTGCCAGGCGACTTTACACCTCCTTCACGTTTCGTGAGAGCCGCTTTCTTCAAAAGTACAGCTCCTATGTTGCCAACTGCTCGTCAGACAATGCTTCAATGTTTCCATATCTTGAATAACTTCGATATTCCAATCGGAATGAACTTCCCAAAGAACGAAATTCCTGACTTGCCAAGCGCAACGCAATGGACTTCAGTCATCGACTTGACAAACAAGGTTGTTTATTACAAGACTTTTGACAATAACAATATTAGAATGATTGACTTGAAAGATATAGATTTTGGTAAAGTTAAATATCAATATCAAAAGTTAGATGAGCCTAATTCGCAGCCAGTGGAGGTGGTGACGATTGGTTGAACTAAGAGCTAAGAGTTTTTGCTGTGAGCATTGAGCATTGAGTTGTGAGCAATTCTGCTCATTGCTCATTGCTCGCGGCTCGGTGCTCGTCGCTAAGCGTTAGGGATTGGAGCGGCATCCTTTGCGAGCGTTTTGGGACAACAGACAACGGACAACGGACAACGGGATTTTTTGAGCGAGGAGAAAACAAAAAGCGAGCAAAGATATAGCGGAAAGCCCGACGGCTTCGCCGGAACGCCCAAAAAAGACTAAAGACAAAAGACTAAGGACTAAAGTTTTTTTAGTAGTGGTTTTTAGGAAATAAAAAAAGAGCTCCCGGATTATAGGAGCTCTTGTGGACTTTAGACTTTTGTCTTTAGTCTTTAGACTTTATCAAAGACTTTTAACGATGTCGTATGTATCTTTAGCAATCATGTATTCTTCGTCTGTTGGGAATACGACGACTGTAACTTTAGAATCTGGTGTTGAGATGATGCGAGCTTCGCCCATCAAGCCATTGTTGACGTCCATGTCGATCTTGACTCCGAGATATTCCATATCTTGTAAGATTGGACCTCTCATGAACCAAGCATTTTCGCCGATACCGCCAGTCATGACGATGATGTCGACGCCGTTCATGACAGCTGCGTAAGCGCCGATATATTTCTTGACGCGGTGTTTGAACATATTGAATGCGTATGTTGCGCGTTCATCGCCTGCTTCACGGCCTGCGTTGACGTCGCGCATGTCTTGTTTGTCGCCAGTGATACCGATGAGGCCAGATTTCTTGTTGACGAGAGTGTTCATTTGTTTGAGGTCGTAGCCTTCTTTTTCAGCGATGTACATGAAAACGCCGAGGTCGAGGTCGCCAGTGCGGCTACCCATCATGAGACCTTCAACAGGAGTGAAGCCCATTGATGTGTCGACTGATTTTCCGTTTTCTACTGCTGCTATAGAAGCACCGCTGCCCAAGTGGCAAGTGATGATTTTTTGGTCTTTCCAGTCTTTGCCTAAGAATTTAGCTGCGTTTTCAGCGACGAATCTGTGGCTTGTTCCGTGGAATCCGTAGCGACGTACGCGGTATTTTTCGTAATATTCGTAAGGAATAGGGTAGAGGTAAGCCTCAGGTTTCATTGTTGAGTGGAATGCTGTGTCGAAGCAGCCGCCTTGTTTTACGTTAGGAAGCAATTCTGTAACAGCTTTCACGCCTGCCATACATGCTGGGTTGTGGAGAGGAGCGAGGTCGATGAGTTCTTCCATGAGTTCC
>JAZLAL010000041.1:0-2648 GCA_045613185.1 Bacteroidales bacterium
TCAATCACTTCTGATTGTGGAGTGATAGGATATCCGTAATAAGCATCACAACCGTAGCGAATAGCTGCTTCGGCTAATGCTTCGTTACCCTTCATCAGTTTTAATTCTCCCATTATGTGTTAATTTTAAATGTTAGACAATTGATTTAATTACAATTTGACTTTGTAAACTGTGATAACACCATCTGGACATACCATGCCACATGATGCACAACCGATACATTTGTCAGGTTCCGCCATATAAGCGTAATTGTAACCTTTACCGTTTACTTCTTTTGCCAAGCCGATAACACCAACTGGACAGTTTGCGACGCATACGCCACAACCTTTACAACGTTCTGTGTTAACTACGATGGCTCCTTTGAAACTTGCCATAATTGTTTATTTTTAAGTTACTTATAATGTTTGTTGTTTAAATATTAATCTCTTTTATCAAGACTCACAAATATATATAATTTTTCAGAATCTAAAAAATAAATTCAAAAAATTATTATTTTATTGGATGATCTTCAGCGAAACGTTTTAATCTTTCTGCCAAGACTGGAATTTCTTCTCTTTGTATTAATGAGGTGCATGCTCTGATGCCTTGACGTGTGCTACCGCATGTGTCCAAAGAAATAGCTGAAATGCCATAATATAACATCTTTTCGAGAAGTTCAGCACCAGTGAAGCCTGGGTAGTAATATGTGAAATAGAATCCGTCTGCTATTGGTTCGCCGAGGTCTTCGTCGTATGTGAATTTGAATCCGTTAGATGTGAATGCGTCTTTCATCATCTTTGCTTTTTCTCCATATTCCAAAACATCGTTACGGTAGTTGTATGTGCCGTCGTTGACTGCCTTCAAAACGCCTGCAACTGCGTATTGTGCTGAATGTGATGTTCCTGAACTGAGTGGGTGCAATGCGCCAAATATGATGCCTCTTGCAAAAATGTCTTGTCCGCAGAATTCTTTCAAGTCTGGATATACGCGTTCTGCGAGCTTGTTGCTGATGCCTAAAATAGCGCAGCGTTCACCTGCATAACTGAAAGCTTTTGAACTTGAAATCATCAAGATGTAGTTGTCTGTATATTTACCTACTGTTGGTTGGTATGGAGCTACGCCAGGGTAGCTGTAGTCTTTGCGGAAGTCCATTCCGAAATAAGCGAGGTCTTCAAGAACGATGACGTCGTATTTGTTCGCCAATTCACCGATGATACGAAGTTCTTCGTCAGTCAGACAAACCCATGTTGGGTTGTTAGGGTTTGAATATAATACGCTGTGAATCTTACCTGTTGCAAATATGCTTTCTAATTTGTTGCGAAGGTTCTCGCCTCTGTATTCATAGATGTCGAAAGCTTCCATTTGCATTCCGAGAATCTTAGTCTGGAATTTGTGAACAGGGAATCCTGGGTCAATAAATAATATTGTGTTCTTTTCTTTATTTGTGTGTCCGCAGATCATGAATGATGCGAATGCTCCTTGCATAGAACCGACAGTAGGGATGCAGTTGGCAGCATCAACGTCGAGGTCGAGGAAGTTCTTGATGAAACGAGAAGCTTCTTTTTTTACTGCAGGAACGCCGTCGATTGGAGGATATGTCGCAGCAACGCCGTCTTGTAATGCTTTTATTTGTGCTTCAACGCCTGCTTGTACTGCTGGAAGTCCTGGATTTCCCATTTCCATGTGGATAAACTTAACGCCGCTCGCAGCTTCTAAATCTCTTGCAAGCTTATTGATTTCACGGATGCCGGCTTTGCCGATGCATGGAAGGTTGCTGTCGCTGAATACTTTTTGAGCTACTTCAACTGGAACAATGTTATTCTTCATGATAATATGTTAACTTTTTTTTGATTGAAAATATCATAATTAAGTTTGAACTCCAAAATTATGAAAATATTTAATATAAAAAGTCTTAAATGAAGAATATTTTTAGTTAAAAGTTTTTAAGGAAAAATATAAGGGATGTGGGACGTACTGGACTCGAACCAGTGACCTCTGCCGTGTGAAGGCAGCGCTCTAAACCAACTGGGCTAACGTCCCTTTTTAAGTTTTTGAGATGCTGAGTAGCTAAGACTCTGAGTGTAGAACTCCTTTTAATAAAAAAGAACGTCAAATTTGACGTTCTTTTGTGGGGCGAACAAGAATCGAACTTGTGACCTCATGCCTGTCAAGCATGCGCTCTAAACCAACTGAGCTACCGTCCCATTTGCGAGTGCAAAGATACAACTTTTTTTTATTCGTCCAAATATTTTTTATGTCATTTTTTATTTTATTTTTGAGTTTTCTAAATGTATTATTATGAATAAAATTAAATCTCTGTTAATCACAATGTTCCTGCTTAATGCATTCTGTTTACTCAATGCTCAGGAAAAGAAAAATTTTGAATTGGCTGACATTTATGAACGCCCAACCTTCTCAATAAAGGGCGTTAGAGGTATGAATCCAATGAAAGATGGCAATACTTATGCTACTCTTGAAAAGGGTGAATTGAATGTATATAACTATAAAACCGGTAAAAAGGTTAAGTCAATATTTAATATGAATGACCTTATTCTCCCTGGTGATTCTGTTGCGGTGCCATTGTATGGAACATACACTCTCAGCGATGATGAATCTAAAGTCTTGTTTATGAATAATATGAATCCAATTTACAGACATTCATATACAGC
>JAZLAL010000042.1:0-65388 GCA_045613185.1 Bacteroidales bacterium
GGTGCATCGTATAAGATAAAGGAATTCAGCGTATTCAATATGCCTGCATGGATATTAGACGGAATAGAATATATGAAGTCGTTAATAGACATCACATTGGAACGCGAGTTCTGGATACGCAAAATGGAGTTGCTCAGCAAGGCAAGAAAGAAAACCACACAGAAGGTAAACCTTTATGAAAAGGTGCAGATACCTGGTTTTGAAGATGCTATTCGCAAAATCAAACGCGTCATGGAAGATGAGGAGAACCTCTCTAAAGCAGCTCAGAAAATTGTTAAAATGCGTCAAGAAAAGGAGGTTGCGTTATGATTACACCTATGACAAAACTGACGATGCTGATTTATCATCGCGACTATAAAAAGTTCCTCGTCGACCTTCGCGAACACGGCGTTGTTCACATCCACGCTAAGAAACAGACTCTGCAAGACGATAATATGAAAGCCAAAATGGCGAAAGTGAAGCATGTTAACAATGTAGTGAAACTGCTAGGTCAACTGTCAACGGTCAATGGTCAACAGGCTTTGACCACGGAACTTCGTAATGAGGAATTATTGAATTTCATCGACAGTAAATTTGCAGAAATCGACTCTATACAACAGCAAATCGCTTCTTTACAAAAAGAAGATAGCGTATATGATGTCTGGGGCAAATTCCCTGAAGAAGAAATAAAACAAATCCATAATAACAATTGGGATTTAAGATTTTTCAGTGTGCCTCAAGGTAAATATGACGAATCTTGGGAGCAAGATTTCAATGCTTTCATTATCAATGAAATATCAGGAACCAAATATTTTACAACTCTTACCTCTAAAAACAAGGAAGTAAACATTGAGGCTGAAGCTTTTCATTTTCCTTCAATGACAAAATCGGAGATTAAGACTCAGATTGAAGAACTTAAGAATAAGTTAAATGAAGCAAGACAATATCTAGGCGATATTTCACAAGACGCTATAAAAAGACTCAATGAATACAAAATCGCCGTTCAAGAAGACGCCGATTTCTATAAAGTCAGTGAGGCTGCTCAACATTTAGCTGATGACAAAATCATGGCATTGGAAGGCTGGGTTCCTAAAGAAATTGAAGCTGACACTACATCTTGGCTCTGCAAGGAAGAAATTTACTTCGAGGCTAGCGAACCAGAAAAAGGTGTCGACAACCCTCCTATCAAATTGAAAAACAGAAGATTTTCAAGGTTATTCGAAATGATTGGCAACTTATATTCAATCCCTACATATTGGGAATTGGACATGACACCATTTTTCGCGCCATTCTTCGTGATATTCTTCGGATTCTGTTTAGGCGACCTCGGTTACGGCGCATTGATATGCCTCGTGACATTGGTATTGATATTAAGCAAGAAACTCAAAGACATGAACAACGTCTTATGGCTTGGTTTCTTCTTAGGCTTAGGCACTGTCATCATGGGAACCATCAGCGGAACATTCTTTGGAATTCCGTTGTTAGATGTCGATATTCCTATCGTTAACAAGTTGAAAGGCATTATGTTCCAACCAGATGGTCTTTATTCCGCATTCTATGTATCATTAATAATAGGCGTATTCCAGATTTTATTTGGTATGTGTTTAAAAATCATCAATCAAATAAAACTATACGGATTTCAAGCCGCAATACCGACAATCGGATGGGTAATCATGCTTCTCGGTGGAATTGTCAGTTTCTTGGTTGACGGCATCGGCGTTCCATT
The DNA here is from genome assembly GCA_045613185.1 of Bacteroidales bacterium. GTDB lineage: Bacteria > Bacteroidota > Bacteroidia > Bacteroidales > F082 > Limimorpha. Next base: position 1,706 of record JAZLAL010000042.1, read on the forward strand.
CTACGCATGTCTGATAACGGGAGCGGTCTTGGTATTTCTATTAAACGGACCTATCAACTCATTCGCAGCTCCATTCAAGAACATCGGCTCTGGATTGTGGGATACATATAATATGGCGACAGGTCTCCTCGGCGACGTTCTCTCTTATATCAGATTGTTTGCACTGGGATTGTCTGGCTCAATTTTAGGATTAGTATTCAACGATTTAGCTATCAGTATGAAACCAGACATTCCTATTCTTGGAACAATCGTTATGATAATTATCTTATTGTTCGGACACACTATGAACATCGCATTATCAGCATTGAGTGCCTTCGTTCACCCTATGCGTCTGACATTCGTAGAGTTTTACAAGAACTCTGGATTTGTTGGCGGAGCTAAGGAATATAAACCGTTTAGGAAGTTAGGAATTAAATAAATAATAACAAATAAAAAATTAACATTATGACAACAGCATTAGTATTAGCTTATGTAGGTATCGCTCTCATGATTGGTTTATGCGGTATCGGCAGTGCATTAGGTGTAACCTACGGCGGTAATGCCACTGTAGGTGCAATGAAAAAGAACGACGAAGCTTTTGGTAACTATTTGGTATTAAGCGCGATGCCTGGTACACAAGGTTTGTATGGTTTCTTAGGATACTTCTTATTGCAAGGAGTATTATCACCAGAAATCACAATGAATCAAGGAGCTGCAGTATTCGGTTGCGGTATATTCCTCGGAATCGTCGGTTTGGTATCAGCTATTCGTCAAGGTCAACTTTGCGCTAACGGCATCACTGCTATCGGCAACGGCCACGATGTTTTCGGAAAGACTTTGATTCTCGCAGCTTTCCCTGAACTCTATGCTATCATCGCAGTCGCAGCAACATTCTTGATTTCTTCAGCGATAAAATAAAGACAACAAGTCTACATGACTAAAAATTAAGTCGTCACTTATTTAGTGGCGACTTTTTTTTGACACTGACTCTGACTCAAACTCTGACTCAGACTTTTGACTTTTGACTTTTGGCTTTTGACTTTTGATAAGCAAACGCCAGACTTGCAAGTAAAACGACTCCACTTCCTATAGGGACGCTATTTGTCTCCGACTTAACATCAGGCTCCGATTTAGCATAACTGTCGTATAATTTATATTCAGTGTTTTCTGTCTTTGATATAAAAAAGGAATCATTGTTTCCTTGAGCTAACATTCTACAACATAATGCCGAAACCAGCACCAATAATAACACAAACTTTTTCATCTATTTTAATTTACCCAACAAACATCAAAACCGATGTCATTGTTGATAAACCAAATGAGAAAAAGATGTTAAAAAATATGAGACGTATCAATTACATATTGTATTCAATGTGTAATCAACACGTCCCCACAACTATTAACTATTAACTATCAACTATTAATTGTATAAACCTCCCCTGGGGTTGGAATCACAATGTCTTTAAATCCAGCCTTCTTCAGCACTTCGCTATATGGCACTTGTGCTTCGTAATCGCCATGAACGATAAATAATTTCTTCACCTTTTCTGGATTTTGGCAACGAAGATATTCTTCCATTTCCTGATAATCGGCATGACCACTAAAAGCGTCAATGCTAAACACTTCTGCCTTAACACTATGAGGCATTCCAAAAATAGAAATCTCTTTCTCGCCTTTCAAGATACGAGCACCAAGTGTAGTTGGAGCACAATAGCCGATAGCTAAAATTGAATTCTTAGGATTATCAATGTTATTTGCAATATGATGCTTTACCCTTCCAGCCTCCATCATACCAGAAGCAGAGATAATGATACAAGCTTCCTCTCTCCTATTCAATGCTTTGGAATGATTTACATTAGTGATATATTTCAAGGTACCGAAACCAAATGGGTCGTCATCATGTTCAAGGACTTCTGCAACATTTTTATTGAATAAGTCGAGATGCAAACGGAAGATATTTGTTGCATTGACAGCCAAAGGACTATCGACATAAACAGGAATGAACGGAAGTTTTTTCTCGTTGTAAAAATTATTTAAGATATAAACGATTTCCTGGGTACGACCAATTGCGAAAGACGGAATTATAAGCTTACCTTTTTTATCCACGCAAGTATGCTTAATAATTCTTAACAATTCATCTTCTGAAAGCTGTTTGTTCTGATGCAACCTGTCGCCATAAGTACTTTCGACGATGAGATAATCGCATTGAGGGAAAGCATCTGGTGCACGAAGGAGATAGTTGTTGCTACGACCGATATCGCCAGTATAGCCAATTCTCGTCACTTCGCCGAACTCATCAATTTCTATAGTAGCAGCCGCACTGCCAAGCAAGTGACCTGTATTAGTAAACTTTACCTTTATATTATTGTCGATATGAAACTGACGATTCAAAGGCACGCTGATGAACAATTCCATACATGCATGAGCTTCTTTCTCTGTATATATCGGATCGACAGGTTTCAAGCCTTGACGAGCTCTTTTCTTGTTAAACCAATGAGTATCATTCTCCTGAATAAATCCGCTGTCTGGCAACATGATTGAGCAAAGATTACGCGTTGCCTGAGTACATATCACAGAACCACGAAAGCCTCTTTTATAGAAATACGGTATCAAACCAGAATGGTCAACATGAGCATGAGTAAGAATAATATAGTCTATTTCAGCTGGATCAACCATAGTATTACGGTTCAAGCTATCAGTTTCCAAGCCCTTACCTTGAAACATTCCGCAATCCAGAAGAATCTTTTTTCCATGACGTGTCGTGATGAGATGTTTGCTTCCCGTAACCTCTCTTGCCGCTCCTATAAATTTGATTTCCATATCATTATATTTTATTTATTTTTACCATCTATAGAGAACATCAATCCTAATCTAAAATTCGCGACTTCGTAAGATGTAAGTTGTTCTTCAATAGGAGCGTTTCTCTTTGACAGAATCATTATGTTGTCGCTTACAGCATATATTTTCAAAGGTCCCAAGCACAAAGCAAGGCCTGCAGATATAGAGTTGGCTGAATATTTCGACAATGTATAACTTGCCGTAAGATTCAAGAACTCAAAGAAAGAACCGCTATACGCCAATGTCATAGATGGTCTCATTTTATTATTCAAGTAATACATCTGACCTATTGCTGAAATTCTTAACATTGGCATAAGTTCATAATAACCTTGAAGCATCACTCTAGTTTTCAGCATCGTTTTATAATCTTCACAAGGTGTCAATGAGCCGTCTCCCCAAATAACCGCCATATCCTCAACCAATGATTTAAAATCAAGATTAAGGTGCATCAACTCATTATAGTCCTTACATAAAGCTTCATTTACTACTACATTTTCTTTGATTTCCACCTTTTCTTTTGCATTTTTCCACTTAATAAAGCCGAGATCATAAACGCCTAAAGCTACACCAAAATGCTTATTGAAAGTATATGACGCGCCAAAATCTATTCCGTATCCGAAATTATCTTTTATACGCAATGCGTCTCTGAAATTCAATTGTGCAAAATCTATGGATCCGAACTCACTCATTCTCTCCACGCCCAAATCTACTAATGATGACATTTTAACATTCAGGTTAACATCCGCAATCATATCATAAGTGTTTTCATCGGTGTAAATTTTTGATCCATCATCATTGATAGTAAAGTTTGCCACACCGCAAAGCAATTTTGGACGCAATGCGACAGTCAATTTATCATTGATCTGATATTGAACGCCAAAAGACACTTCTGAAGCCACACTCATATTAACTCCGACAGACATATCTGCGTACTTGTCACCCATATAATTACCATTACCATTAACGAAAAATCCCAAGAAATCTCTAGAATAATGGAAATCGCCATTATATCTCACTTTACAGTCAAGCGTAAAGAACAGTTTCTTTACCCTAAAGCCTAAACGAAGTATATCCAACGAGAAGTCAGTACCTATAAAGTTATCATGTTTATCTAGACTATTTATAAATTTAACAGCATTTAAAGATACTGGCACGCCGTTTTCATAATTATAAATATTATCATACTTTATCGACGAGTTATAAAGCGAGAGATTTATATGAGAGATTCCTAGTCCTATGAACATATCCGAAGACATAGGTATTGCCGGATTATACAAATTACCGTATGGCACTTGAGGCATCAATGTCAATCCAATAGCATCTTGCGACTTTGCTGTCAATGACAATGACAACAATACTATTATTATAAAAAATCTATATATCTTTTTCATATCTTATTTTTTTAAAGTGTGATTTCTGTTGTCTTTGTCTTTAAGCCTATCCATAGTTTAACATCGTCTTTTGCATTCATGACAGCCATATTTCCTTCCGTTGAGAAACGCAAATCCAAAATGAACTGATCTGATGACAAGACATTGTTTATTTTTTCTTCAACGACAGAAACAACCAAATAATCCTTCACTATTTTTCCGTCGAAGCAACCATTAATACATGCGTTGTCAGTAAAGAGTGAATCTATTATCACGCCTTCTTGAACCATATATAATCTAGGTATAAGTTGTATTGGCAATCCATTTTCAATCATGAACTTAAACTCCAACTCATCAAAGACATCAGAATCGGAATCATTTCCGGTGATAGTGATATTCACGTCCATTGTATCCAGATATCTCAACTCATCCATAGTGAATTTCATTGGCATTTTAACATCTGCCACAACATCTATATGAGAGTCGTAAGAAATCATATCTGTTTTCAAATTGTCACATCCTACCACGATATTTCCACTGAAACGAATCTGATTATAATCTTCCACAATATTTATTGCATTTGCAATCTGTTCTGGGAAATCTGCTATAGATGCATAATTTCCATTTGTAGGTTCAAATGTCATTTCCAATTGATTCCAGTCCTTTATCAAGCTAGTCTCACCGCCATCTATAGTTTTAAGATATAATGAATCTACGATTCCTTTCGCATTAAAGCCAAATGAATTGATATACCTAATATCTACCATAGGTGTAGCTATTGTAAAATCGCCACTAATATTATTTACTATACCGAAGTTAATATCGTGAGCACCAATGAAATCATATCTCAAATTTTCTATAGTTCCATCTATAGTTTCAAATTTCAAATCCGTTATGCCACCTTTTAATGAAATGTCGTAATCACCTCCTATCGGCTTATCTGATATAGTGGCGAATATTGCCACCGAGAACGTAATCTTATTATTTTCAGGAGATATAATGCATTTTTCCAGATTGATATCAACGTCGGCATCATTATTCTTTGTATCTAATTTGATTGTCAAACTACTTCCATCAGCCAATTTAATGTTGTCTGTTTTCAATTCAACACTTTCTATAACAGACAAATCTGTAGATAGTCCAAATGCCAATCTTCCGCTTCTTAAAAGCACTGAATTGATTGAATATCCTTCAATAGCAAACGGTATCGACACCAAATCATCGAATGTCCAATTCAATGGCACTGGTATTGGCGAAGCTGGAATGTCAGGCACTTCAAACTCGCTACTTACATCAAATGTAAGATCTTCTATTCCACCCAACAAATCTTCACCTGTAACAGCATTCATTACAGAATCAGCATAATAAGCATACAAACTGCCATCTTCATCAATATTGATCCATTCTGTAACTATAGGATCCATTGAATTTAGCAATTGTTCCAATGATATTGTATCCGAAAACAACGAAAGTGCGAATGAATTATCAAGTTCCACTTTTCTTACATCATTTGTTGTACATGATGACAAAGAAACAATCAGAAGCATAATCATCGCATGAAACAAAACATACACTTTTCTCATAGCCTTATATTTTATTATTAATATTTTATTTTGAAATACATTCCTTGCAAAGTTATATTTTTAATATCAAAAAAAAAAATGTTTTTTATATATTTTTTCATAAAAAAAAGCAGAATGACAATTACATCATTCTGCTTCATATTTTGTGTTAAAAGACGTTAACTATCTTACCAAAACCTTATTTACCGTCACACTATTTCCTGTTCTTATTTCCAAGAAATACATTCCGCTTGTAAGGTCTGAAACATTTATCTGTCCATTATCAATATTGACATTCTTTATCATTTGTCCTTGATAATTATAGATAACTGCATTGAAAGATTCGTCAACATCTACATAAATGACATCTGATGCTGGATTTGGATAGATGTTGATTATGTTTGCATTGATTTCATTTATGCTTAAAACTTCAACTGTTATAGTTGTAGCTTCTGCCATTGAATCATATTTCTTTGCTATGACGCTGTAAGTATATGAACCATTTCCATTGACAGTATCTGTAAATGTTGTTTCAGTTACTTTTGCAATTTGTTCGTCATTGCGCATCACGACGTATTCTCTTGCATTTTCGCCGGCATCCCATGTCAATTTAACTTCAAAGTCATTTGTTTCTGCTCTAAGATTTGTTACTGGAGATACAAAACCGATGATGCTATGTGGAGGCAACACGATGTTATCCAAGAATACGCAGTCTTCACCTTTTGTATCAGCGAGCCTTTTGTTGTAAGTCCACTTCAAAGTATGAGTTCCTTTTGTCAATTTATAAGTGAATTGTTCCCATTCTGTTGGGTATGGATTTGATATTAATGTATTTCCTCTCCACTCTGTCACAAATTCACCATCAACATAGAATTCCAACTTAGCACCATAGTCGCAGTATCTCTGGTGATAGAAACTGATTTCTTCATCTTCAACTAATTCTACTGTTATAAACATTGAAGAATTTCTTTTGTCTTTTTCAAGATTATCAGCGATTTTACCAGATCTTGCGCTATATGTTCCTTCGTAAGCATTTTCACTGATGAACCAATCTGATGAACCATCAAATTGCCAATTAGCTTTAGAGAAATCGCCAGTTTCGAAGTCTTCTAACGACTGACCTATTTTAACATAATAATTTGTTAACAATTCATATGCACCTGCAGAAACTTTAGACATGACTTCATATTTTGTACCATATCCAGCGTTTTCATCAACATCGAAGAACGCTACTATTTCCATTACATCGCCTGATTGCAATGATTCTTCTGTAAGAGTTGCTTCTGGGAAAACGATGTCTGACGAACTGCTTATCATTTCTGAAACCACATTACGAGCTTCGCTGTGACCGGCATTTTTCACTGCAATATACAACACATCACTTGAACCTGGTTCTATCATATTGTTCTTGATGAAGATTGTATCAATTACAAAACTTGGAGCGTTAGCTATGATTGAGAATGAACTGCTCCATGATTCTTCGCCAGAAATGCATCTTACGTCGAATTCCAATTCTTCCTGATCTGGAACATTTGCTGCAACATTAAACTTGAATTTTCCTTCAATTGCAGTTATTTCTTCAACAGTCATAGATTCAATAGTTGCCTTGCTTTCTGTCACAGTAGCATATTCGCTTTTAGAAATAAGTTCAACTTCTATATTAGAAGCATCGCTGACACCGATATTTTTAACGCTTAAATCGATATTTATTGTTTCGCCATAATCCAACTGTCCATCGGTTTCATTAAGTTCGTAGTCGTTGAAAATCAAGAATGCGTCTGTTGGAGTCTTGACTTCCACGTCAATTATTTCTGTGACTTTATTGTAAGCAACAACAACAAGTTTCATCATGCATTCTTCTGTAATTTCAGGGAAAGTGAGGTTTGCACGACCTTTTCTTATATAAGAAGAAGCAACGACTTCACCGTCTTTTGACAATGTTGCAATACCAAAATCGACGTCTGCATTGACTGTGTAGCTTGTCATACCGACCATAAGATATGATGAGCTGCAGTAAACATCCATTTTTTCTGGAGCTTTTGTTCTGAGTATCATTGATGGGTCACCGAAGAGAAGCCATGTATTGTGTGTATTGCCACGGTCTTCTGGACTCATGTCAAGGATATACATATTACCATTCAAAGATGCGCCACCGAGAGTGTGATTGTAATTGCCGCGCCATTCTGTCAAGATTGAAATCATTTCATCTTGTCCGTACATTGGTGGTTGCCATGGTTGTGAAATCCATGAGAACATACCGCCGATTGCACCTACAGGAGCTCCTGTTGCTGGATTTACTGCGCGCATCCATGATTCTGCGAAACACTCATCAACGTCAAATTGTCCGTTTCTACATGATGATGTCCAGATAAATGGCAACATATAATCGTTTGTCAAGTTATGAACACAAGTTGTATCAAAGTTACCCATAACCCATTTCTCTATTTCACCATGATTACAATAGTTAGCAATACCAACACCTTTGTTGAAATCAGCAGCAAAGTCTTCTGCCGTAGGTTCATAACCATTAACGCCTTTATATTTTTGAGAAATTTCTGTGTAAGTGTAATTCATGAGCGTATCACGAATGAAATCAATATGTTGGTAGTCTTTTTCACCGAAGTGTCCGTAACCTTCTGTTGAACCCATTCCGATGCCTCTTGAGAGCCATGCTGCATCTTCTTTTATATCACGTTCGTAATAGATAATTCTATCAACTTGATTTTGAGCGTCTTTTAAATCTTCTACAGAAAGACGACCGACCAAGACTTCTTCATAGTTATCTTCACCTTCTAACCTTCCGTAATAGTTGTCTGATCTTGTGTAATATTGCATACCATCGATAGTAACAATGATTTCGTATGGAGGAAGGTTATTGTATTCACCGATTAAAAGCAAGTATGTAAGATTTGGATTTGATTTATAATAATTATCAAGATATGCTTTCAATGCATCGAGAGTTCCTGTTTCTGATGTCAAGGCCAATGTTGTTGGACGACCTGAGATGTTCTTCCATTCGACCAGTTTCTCTGCAGCTTCTTTGTATTCGTCGACACATACCACCAACATTTCGCCTTCGTCTTCAATGAATGAATATCTTTCATTAGCTGGATAATTGATGAAACGGCGTTCGTATGAAGCCTTGACTTCTGGAGAAACGACATTGCTACGTCTTGTAGCAGTTTTTTGATTCAATCCATTATCGCTCACTTTTTTTACAGAGATGCGTAAGTCTGTATAAACACGCAATGTTTTTGTTACAGGATTATAAGCGTATGGATAAACCATCACGTTTTGTCCGCGGAAATCTCTGAGAATGTATGGATTATCCAATGCCGCAGCTTGTGATGGATAAAACTCATCTTGCTGATAAACATCGCCATAAACGTAAGGAACATCTTCAGGATTTATCTCACGACTGAAAACACCTTTTGATGGCGCAACTTCAACATCTTGGAAATCAATATATGATGATTCAACAACAGATGCTTTCATTTCCGCAGTATTACCTATTATCATTGATATAGGATACATTGGGAGGTCTGGAGCTCCAGCAACAAGCATTGATGCCATATCTTCACCACTGATAACCAATTGTTCGCCATTCTGTGTCTTGACAGCACTTTGGAAGAATCCGCCGACTTTCACATCTATAACAATCTCATCTTCTGATGATGAAACCAAATTCTCTTGAATTCTCACTGGAGCGTTTTTGCTAACTCCAACCCATTCTTGAGCAAAAATTAACCCTGATGTAAACAACATCATTGTTACTAACAAAAATAATTTTTTCATTTTTTTTAAATTTAAAATCTTTATTTGGTTAAAATAATTTTTTCTATAATCACATTATTATTCTCTTTTATTTCTAAGAAATAAATGCCTGTTGTCAAATCAGATAAATCTATTTGTCCATCGTTATTATTTATTCTCATAACGACTTGACCTTGATAGTTATACACCACAGCATCGAATGAGCTGTCGCAATCAAAGTATATAATTCCAGAAGTTGGATTTGGATATACAGATGTCTTTTCTGCAATAGATTCACTTATATTTTCTGCATATTTTTTGTCTGTATCAAATATTATGAATGCCGGTGCAGAGTATGTATTGCCATTTCTTGCAACTACGCTATAAGTATAAATTCCTTTTGTCACCTCTTCGTAATACACTGTTTCTGTTTGTGTTGACACTATTTTGCCATCACGTCTCACGATATATTCCTCTGCTTTTTCACTTGCAGTCCATGTTAATTCTAACTTATTATTTTCCTGCAATTGAGCTTTGAGATCCGTAACAACGTCAAAATGCGAAATCACAGCTTGTGGAGGGAATGAAATCATATCGATAACAGCTCTATCATCACCTTCTGAGTTCTCTTCATCTTTAACATATTTCCATTCGATGGTATGTTTACCTTTCGACAATTTATATGAATAAACGTCCCACTCAACTTCGCCTGACCATCTTTCTCTTTCTCTGCTATCAACGACAAATGCAAGATAATCAGCATCTTTTTCTGAAGAGACTTTTCTATAGAATTTAATCTCACCAGCAGTAGGAACTTCCACTTCTAGCTTCAATATAGAATATTGTTTATGACCTATTATCGCAGATTTTGCACAATATACTCCTTCGTATGCATCTGAATTGTCAATAATCCAAGGTTTTTCCACCCACGCCCAATCATATGAACTAAAATCGCCTGTTTCAAAATCCTCTGTTATTGAACCAATTACAAGGTCGTACTTAGATTTAAGTGTATTATACTTTGAGCTTACCAAATAAACGACTTCATAAACTGATAACATTGTTGCTGAAGATGACACAGTAAAATCTGTTGTAACGAAGAATGTTTCGCCAGCAGCTACTTCATCAGTATGTATTGCTGTATTAGCGAACTCTATATCGGAAGAAGCCACGAATAATTCTGTCAAAACATCTTGTGCTGTACTATTTCCAATGTTATCAAACGACAGTTTTAATGTCGCTGTCTCGCCTGGTTTCACTATATTATTTGGAAGGATGTTAATTTCTTTTAAGGCAAATACAGGAGCGTATGCATCTATGCTGAAACTTGTTTGATAAGTACCTGTTTTATCTGTACATGTCAAAACGAAATTGATTTTTTCCTCATTTGGCACTTCTGCGCTCACATGAAAACGGAAAGCTTTTTCCAATTCCACTATTTCATCAACATCTATCGCTGTTATTATTTCCAAGCTATCTATCAACTGAATATATTCAGATGTAGTTGATAATTCTACAGTTATGTTGTCAGACTTTTCAACTCCCATATTCTTAACATTTAAGCTAAGGTCTATATATTCGTTGCAATCCATCTGAGCGTCATCTTGATTGATGTTGAAAGTATCAACTATTATATAAGCGCCTGTTGCTGGCATTACATTTATGTCTATTATTTCAGTAACCTTATTGTATCCCATCACAACTATCTGAGCCTTACCTATTTCTGTAAGTTCTGGGAATGTGATATTTGCGATTCCGTTTTCAACATAAGCTGAAGCGATTGGTTTATTGTTCATTGACAATGTCGCAATGCCGAAGTCGGTATCTGCATTGACAGTAAGAGATGTCATTCCTACAAGCAATGATGACGGCACTGTATTGACGCTCATTTTCTTAGGTGCTTCTGTTCTGAGCATCATTGATGGATCGCCGAAAAGAATCCATGTGTTATGTGTTTCTTCTCCAGACTCGTCTGTGACTTTATCCAGAATATGCATATTTCCATTACATGATGCGCCTGCGAGAGTATGTTTGTAGCCTTCGCGCCATTCTGCCAAAATAGCCACCATCTCATCTTGTCCGTACATCGGAGGACGCCATGGCTGCAATATTGTTGCAAACATTCCGCCGATAGCACCTGTTGGAGCACCTGTCTCAGGATTATTCGCACGCATCCAAGCTTCTGCAAAACACTCATCTATGTTCAAACATCCATTATCACATGCCACCGACCAAATAAATGGCAACTTATAATCATTTGTCAACTGATGGATATTCTCATTATTAAAACCTGTCACTATCCAACTCGTTGCTGTTCCATGATTACAATAATTTATAAGACCGACGCCTTCATTAAATCTATTTATCAAGTCTGTCACTGTCGGATCATTGACTTTATCATAATGCTGTGAGATGTTTGTATAAGTATAATTTAATAAGGTGTCACGGATAAAATCCATATGAACATAGTCATATTCATTAAAGTGTCCAGTACCTTCTTTCGCAGCAACACCTGCGCTATTAGAAAGCCAAGTTGCACTTTCATCGATATCACGTTCATAATATATAACCTTATTAATTTGATTTTCAAGGTCTTTTTCATTTTTAACAGAAATACGTCCCACGAATACTTCTTCATAGTAGTCATCACCTTCTAACATACCGAAATAGTTATCTGAACGACCTTCATTCATTTCATGAGATGGAATATCAGCATGTTCTCCAACTAAAAGCACATAAGTCAATTTTGGATTATTTCTATAATATTCAGCAAGATAACTTCTAAGCTGTTCATCTTTTCCTGTCACAGATGATGCCACTATTGTTGTTGGACGGCCTGAAATATTTTTCCAGTCTACGAGAGGTTGGATTGCTTGCTCATATTTATCAGCATAAACCACGAGCATTTCGCCCTCATCAATCATAAATCCTCTGCTTCTATTTTCATAATTAATGAAACGACGTTTATAAGAAGCGTCAAATTCTGACGTTATGACATTATTTTTTCTATAACTAACTTTTTGATTTATACCATTTTCACTAATTTTCTTAACAGAAATACGTAGTTCAGTATAAACGCGTAATGTCTTTGTCACAGGATTATATGCATATGGGTATACAAGCATATTTTGTCCGCGCAAATCTCTGATGATATAAGGTTTTTCCAAACTTACCTGTTGAGATGGATAGAATGCATCTTGCTGATACACATCACCATATATATAAGGAACATCATCTGGATTTATGTTACGTCCGAAATTTCCTTTTGACGGAGCGACTTCAATATTCTCAAAATCAACATATTTTGAATTTAGCACAGAAACACTCATCTCTGCTTTGTCGCCAATTACCATCGATATAGGATATAATGGCAAATCAGGGGCACCAGCTACAAGCATAGAAGCCATATCTTCTCCAGAAATAATCACCTGATTACCTCTAGATGTCATCACTTTTTCCTTAAAGAAACCGTCAACTTTAACATCAACGATTATTTCTTCTTCAGATGCCGACACAAGGCATTCCTGTATCTTCTTAGGTGTATCGTTATTAATGCCAATCCATTTTTGTGCATAAACACCTACGTTAAATAAAAATATTACTAATATTAGAAGTATTTTTTTCATTATCAATAGTTTATAATTACTTAACTATAACTTTTTCTATCATTACGTTTTGACCGTCTCTTATCTCTACGAAATAAACGCCTGTCGATAAATTTGACATATCCAATTGTCCTTCGTTATTATATTCTCTCATAACCACTTGACCTTGATAGTTATATACCACAGCATCAAAAGCGTTATCGAGTTTTATGTATACGATTCCTGAAGTTGGATTTGGATACAATGAAACGTTATTTTCCTCAACTTTTACAATATTTTCGCTTGATTTTACATCTGAATTAACCACAACGAAAGCTGGTGCTGAATATTTATCAGCATTTTTAGCAACTACAGTATAAGTTACGATACCATCTATAAGGCTTTCGTTGAACGATGTTGATGTTTGAGTAGAAACTATTTCACCGTCGCGTCTTACTATATATTCTTCTGCATCTTCAACAGAATTCCATGTTAGCACAACTTCTTCATTTTGAATATCATATCTCAAACCTGAAACTTCTTGTAACATTGTTACGACAGATATTGGAGGGAAGCAAATATTATCGACATATGCTCTGTCTTCACCTTCACTTCCAGAAGTATCTTTTCTATATCTCCATTCCAAAGCGTAAACGCCTTTCTTCATTTTACGAGTATATTGTGTCCAACCCATTTCGCCAGACCACTTCTGTTCCAACATAGAGTTAATATAAAATTCAAATACGTCATAACCAGCTTCAGACGATGTTTTAACATAGAATGTCAATGGTCCATCTGACAACACTTCCAATTGTAATTTCAACTTTGCATTTTGATTATGATTTATTTTATCGTTTCTAGCGCAATATTTTCCTTCATAAGCATTTACGCTATCTATGACCCACTTAACTGAGCCTTCAATTTTCCATTCATTAGCCAAGAAATCACCTGTTTCAAAATCATCACCCAACGAACCAACTTTCAATTCGTAACTTGTTTTGCTTGTCACATAATCAGCATTGGCTATACATATAACTTCATAAACAGAGCCAAGCAATACAGATGAATCCACTGTAAAATCTGTTGTTACTGTAAATGATTCACCTTCTGCAACTTCTTCTGTAAGTACAGATGTATTTTCAAATTCGACATCTAAAGAACTGCTAAACGCTTCTGCAACAACATTATAAGCTGTTGAACCACCGATATTAGTAAATGTCATTTCCAATATTGCACTTTCACCTGGCTGAACTACATTGTTTGGAAGAACCCTGATGTTATCCACTGAAAACACAGGAGCATAAGCATAGGTAAAGAATGTTGTTTTCCATGTATTTTTACCATCTGAACAAGTCACTACAAAGTCGATTTTTGTTTCATTAGGGACATTTGGCTTAACAACTATTTCAAATTCATTTTCAAGTTTTATTGTTTCACCTGCTTTTACTGAAGGTACAGAAACTTTATCTTTTGTTATTGTAACATATTCTGAATCAGCAGAAAGAATCACTTCTACATTACTTGTAGGCTGCAAGCCTATATTTATAACGTCAAGAGACATATTGACCACTTCACCATAATCCAAACGTTGATTATCATCGAGGAGTTCATATCCTGAATATATTAAATAAGGTTTATCTGCAGGAACGATATCAAGCTCTTTGATTTCTGTGATTCTATTATAGCCTATGACGACCAATTTTGCTGTTTCTTCTTTGATTAATGGTTCAAAAGTAAGCTCTGCCAAACCATTTACGATTGGTGCTGAAGCGATTGCCACTCCATTTAACGACAATGTTGCGATACCATAATCAGCTTGTGCTGTAACTTTCAACGATGTCATTCCAATGAACAATTCTTGCTGAGGCACTGAGACATTCAATGGTTTAGGCACGTCTGTTCTGACCATCAGTGATGGGTCTCCTAAGAGAATCCATGTATCGTGAGTTCTTGGGCCATCGAATGGATCCATATCCATCATAAACATATTTCCGTTACACGATGCGCCACCGAGTGTGTGTTTGTATCCATCGCGCCATTCTGTCAAGATTGCATTCATTTCATCTTGACCATACATTGGAGGTTGCCATGGTTGTGAAATCCAAGAGAACATGCCACCGATAGCACCTGTCAACCCACCTGTTGATTGATTTACACCACGCATCCAAGCTTCTCCGAAACATTCGTCAAAGTCAAATTGTCCGTTATTACATGCCACCGACCATACAATAGGCCATTTATTGTCATTTGTCAATCTATGAACATCATCTGTAGAAAAATTAGCGACAGCCCAAGTTGTTGGTGTACCATGATTACAATAATTTATCAAGCCCAGGCCTTTGCTAAATTCAACTATCATCGCTGGTGCTGCAGGATTATTGACATCGGCATAATGCTGTGAAACATTTGTGTAAGTATAATTTAATAAGGTATCACGGATGAAATCCATGTGCTGATAATCTATTTCACCATAATGGCCTTCGCCTTCGTTAGCTGCAATACCCGAAGCTTTTGTCAACCATGTTGCTGTTTCATTAATATCACGTTCATAATAAATTATCTTATTAACTTGATTTACAGCATCGCTCATTGAATTGACTGACAAACGACCTACGAGAACTTCCTCATATTTATCATCGCCTTCCAACATGCCATAAAAGTTATCAGATCTACCGCCACTCATTGATTCTGCTGGGATATTTGAATGTTCACCGACTAAAAGCAAGTAAACCAATTCAGGGTGTTCGGCATAATAATCTTGAAGATATTGTTTCAAATTGCCTTTTGCCTTTGAATATGCCACCATTGTTGTTGGACGTCCAGAAATGTTTTTCCATTCAACCAATGGTTCTACTGCTTCCAAATATTTATCAAAACAAACGATTAACATTTCGCCTTCATCTTCCAAGAATGTATATCTCTCATTTGTTGGATAATTGATGAAACGACGTTTGTATGATGCATTGACTTCAGGGTCAACAGTATTGCTTCTTTTTCTATTAAGTTTTTGATTTATACCATTATCGCCCACTTTCTTTGCTTCTATTCTGAGATAAGTGTAAACTCGCAATGTCTTTGTTACGGGATTATAAGCATATGGATAAACCATCATATTCTGACCGCGGAAGTCTCGTAGAATATAAGGATCACCAAGAACCGCCTGCTGTGCTGGATAAAACGCATCTTGTTGATACATTTCACCATAAGTGTAAGGTACGTCATTAGGATCTATCTGACGACTGAAATTACCTTTTGAAGGAGCAACTTCAACATTTTCAAAGTCAACGTATTCTGATTTCACGATTGACACCTCCATTTCTGCCTTATCACCAACTATCATTGATATAGGATACATAGGGAGATTAGGAGCGCCTTTTATCGGCATATACGCCATACCTTCGCCGCTGATAATCAGCTGTTCTCCTTGTTGGGTCTTTACTGTATGTCTATAAAAGCCATCAATCTTAACATCGACAACGACCTTTTTTTCAGATGAAGAAATCAATGTCTCTTGTATCTTCGTTGAAGAAGTCTTACTTATTCCGACCCATTCTTGTGCATTGATTGTCAATGCAAACAAACAAGATACTATTGCAAAAAAAGTTTTTTTCATACTTCCAAATTAATTGAAAAAGGGTAAAACATAAGTTTCGCCCTTTTATTTACATTTTATTGAATTATTACTTTATTGATTGACACTTCGCCGTCAGCTACAAGTTTCAAGAAATAAACACCATTATTAATATTTTTAACGGAGATATTATTTTCTCCAGACATTGTACCATTAAGCACAACTTGTCCTATGTTATTTATCAATTGGTACTCATACTTTTGAACGCTTGATTTGATATTGATAACATCTTTTACCGGATTTGGATATATCGAAAATTCAGCATTTTCAAACTCATAGACATTATCACCACTGACTTTAACATTTATCTTTTCAGCTTCTGACCAACCTCCATTATACTGAACTCTTACAGCATATTCGTATTCACCGTCAGGCACATTCTCATCAGCGAATGTCAATTGATCTGTTTCACCTATCATTTCTTCATTTCTAAAGACCTTATAACCAGTCAATGTACGAGGTGCTTCCCATGTAAGTGTAACATTATTGTCTTTTACTTCTGCTTTAAGATTTTGAACAGGTTCTAAGCAATTGACAACAAACTCACAATTAACACCTTCCTTAATATTCTTTCCTGAATCATAAATCAATCTACCGTTCTTGTATTCTATGATATATGAGCATTCATAACTATTGTATTTTTCTTTTATGAAAGAAACTTTAATAGTAGTACCTATCACTATATCCATTTCTTTAATAAATTCTTTTCCATCAAATACCGTAAGGGTATCAGTTGGAGTTTCATCGCTAAATTCAACTTCAAGAGCTGATTTTCCCCATCCATCGCCATAGCTATCTTTCAACGTAAACACCACTGTACATGAATTTTTCAAGACATAAGAACCTTCTGAAACGATTTCATTGTCAGCCACTAACGCAAAGTCAACTGGTATTCTTTCTTCTATAGAACAAGTATCACTAATAGTCACCTCAAAATTAAACACGCCTACACTGTCAACTTCTATTGTTTCCAATTCGCTTGTCAGATTTTTAATTGTAATATATTCATTTGTTGATGAAGCTGTTACAACTATATTTTCAGCTTTATAATGACCTATGTTTTCAAATTTAGCTTGAAGCACATAAGTAGCACCTGGTTCAAATGCTCCATCCCACTCAACGCCTTTATATTCAATTACAGGTTCCAAGGCATTGACTACAAACTTGTTATTCCATTCTAAAGTATCATATTCAATCTTGGCACTTATAATAACTTCCTCCATATCTTCAAGGCTTTCGTCAAAAACAAATACAAATTCGTCAGTCAAATCAATAGTAGCACCTGCCTCTAAAGCTGTAAATACAGCTACAGAATCGACAAATGACAAAAATTCAGATTCGCTTGTCAATGTAACTTTTGCCTCTGCTTCAACTGGGTCATTACCAACGTTTCTTATTGTCAATGTTATATTATTTTCTTGATTTACAGGACAGCTTTTAGGTGCAAAATCATAAATTGACAAGTAAGGACCTTCTGTTGGCAATGCGAGCACATTCTTCACATAAGGAATACGTCTTGGATGTGTAACAGTAATAGTAGCTTCACCTTCTGTCAAAATTGGAATAATATCTACATCAACAGATCCTGATTTTCCAACCATTGCTGTTCCCAACAAGACACCGTCTTTAGAGATAGCAACATATGATGAAGGATCTGCAAATACTGTATAGAAATCAAATCCCATATTGATAACCTCTGAATGAGAAACTTCATTTTGTGTAGGTTTTGTACGATATGGCATAACTGTACCATCACCGATTGTATGATATGCTTCCCAGTAATATAACAAGTCTATTCCGCTTGTTGTTTCATAAGCGCCTGCATGAGCGTTAGTTACAGAAAGATTTCCAACAAAAGGAACTGATGACAACACGTTATAATTATCTTTCCAGAACATTTCATAAAAGCCTTCTTCTGTTTGTGTTGGATTTGGCATTTTGCTAAATACCGTTGTTGCACCAACTGCAAAATAATAATCTTCATTCCAATAACTTACAGGACATGAGCCAATATAACCCCATGCGCCTTTTTCATCGGCTCTAACCATTGCCTCTGCCAAGCAAGGACCATTATCTGTACCCCAGTCACCTGTAAGACAGCAGTTTCCGATAGCCCAGAAGTACTTGTCTTTATTAGTAAGATTTTGAACATCGTCTGTATTGAAAGATGGATCAGTCCAACCTGTTTCAACGCCATGAGCTGTATAGTTCACAAAACCAACACCTGTGTTCATGTTATCATAACAACCGCTATATTCGCTTGTATACTTATGCACTGTTCTCATACCATTAGATTGGTTGAAGAAAAAGTTTGTAGCATAATTAACAGCAGGTGTTCCAACTTTTGAATTCCACCAGTCATCAACGCCAGCTACGAACAAAGCATCATCCAAATAAGAAGGATCTGGCATTGTATATTGTTCATATTGAAGAACTTTTTCAATAAGAGACTCTAATTCTCCAACAGTTTCACAGCTCATTCTGCTATAATAGATATCTGGGAAATAGTCACCATCTACACTTGCATAGTATAAGTCGGTAACCTTATTTGTCTTTTGTCCATTTATCAAACTTGGAGTAACGAGGTTTTTGTCACCTACGATAACAAGAAATGATGGTCTCACTGCATCATATTGTTCCTTAACATACGATTTAATCACTGACGAAGATGTCGTTGATTCAACATATTTAACGTCTATATTGAAACCTTTTTGTGTTTTCCATTCAAGCCAAGGCTGCAATGCTTCTTCAAACATACTATTAGCCACGACTGTCATATACACTGGCGTTCTATATAAGTCAGGATGTTCATCGAACACATCTGCGACAGTTCTTGAGTTAAACATTTGTTGATAAATCGTGCTAAAATAAGGGCTGTATGTTTCAATCAACATTTTTTCTGTCAAGTCCAAGTCAGCACCCTCGAAATCAACTTCAACATTGATATCATTATAAACGCGAAGTGTATTATTTACAGGATTATAGCTCACTGGCTCAACTTGTAAAGATGCTATTTGAACTCCGCGCATTGTTCCGAGCACCTCAACCTTAACCTCTGGAGCATTTGTAAGAGTTCTTGTTTTATAAGCTTTTTTATTGTATTGAAATACAACATTTTCCATCTTTGTATCTTTACTATATGATGGTTGTTGTGGATAAACGCTTTCAACGCCATAATCGTCAAGATTATAATCTGAAGTTGTATAACTAACCACCTTAACCGATGGAGTTGCACCAAAAGGAACAGCTACCAGTTTCTTTGTAATCGGCAATGAAGGTGCACCGATTTCACCACTAGAAACCGCATCAGAAAGAATAAGTTTTGAGAAATTTCCGAGTTCAGTTTCAACAAGTTCCAATTCAATTGCATTATACGAGAAAGTTGTTTCAAAGCCATTGAAAGACGATTCCAAAAGCTGAGTTGTACCTCTTGAATTAGAGTTCAAATCAATACGACCTTGTGCAAAAAGGCTAACATTTAGCAACATAGCCATGCACAAAAGCACAACTTTCTGATAAATAGAAATTTGCATTTTTTTCATTTGAGATAAGTTTTGTTATATTTTTAAATTTATTTCACAATAATAAGCTTACAAATTTACGAATTTTTCGCTTATATTTTTAAGGTATTCCAACATTTTTTTATAATAAAAAAATAAAGAAGACCACAAAGGCCTTCTTTATCTATAACATCATAACTATCAATATATTATCATCACACAATCATCGATTCAAGATTTTCCTATATTGATTATTATCATTCAGTATTTCCATAGCTTTTTTCACTGCCTTATCCTCCTGCATAACCACCTGATAATAATTTTCCATATTCCATTCATTGCGAGCTATCAAGGCTTTCAGCTGCAATTTAATAAGCGGCTCCGAACGTTCAAATTGTTCATCATTCCATGTTACGCCTTCTTTTTCTGCGAATTTCTTAAAATCCTCAAGCATTGATTCCGAGACATTAAATCCTTTATTAAACGTATCAAAATCAGCATATTGACTTAAAATTTCATTTCTATTTCCCATAACATATTCTATTGTAAAACGATTCAGCACACCTTTTCTAACCAAATCCGTATACAATTTTGTCGAATAAGACGTATCAACAGGCATAAAAATATCAGGCATTATACCGCCTCCGCCATAGACAGTTCTGCCACTCACCAGCGTTGAATATTTCAGAGAATCAGGAAACTGAATACTATCAGCATGATAAAATTCGCCATGATTCATTCGTTTTGTCATTTCCTTGAAATAATCTTCAGAACCTTTATCATATGAACGTTGAATACATCTTCCTGTTGGAGTATAATATCGTGCTGTTGTAAGACGCACGACAGAGCCATCTGAAAGATTAAACGGTCTCTGCACCAATCCCTTACCAAAAGAACGGCGTCCAATCAACACGCCTCGATCCCAATCCTGGATTGCACCAGAAACGATTTCACTAGCCGAAGCAGAACCCTCATCAATCAAAACGACGAGTTTCCCATCTGAAAACCTTCCATTATGATTTGTCTCAAAAACCTGTTTCTGACTTTTATCGCCTTCTGTAAAAACCACCATCATATCGTTTTTAAGAAACTGATTGCTCAGTTCTACAGCCACATTGAGGAAACCGCCGTTATTACCTCTCAAATCAAGTATCAACGACTTCATTTTCTGAGCTCTAAGTTCATCCAAAGCAAGGCCAAACTCCTCCATAGTAGTTTTTGCAAAACGATCCAATTTAATATAACCCACTTTATTGTCAAGCATAAAAGACGCATCAATACTATTCAATGGAATTTTATCTCTAACAACATCATAGTCAATAAGTTCCTTAGCATTACCACGTTTAATTCCAAGAGTAACCTTTGATCCTTTTTTACCCCTAAGATGTTTTGCAACGTATTCATTATTAACCTTTTTACCAAAAGCATCTTCGCCATCAATCTTAACGATCTTATCGCCAGCCATAATACCAACCTTATCAGAAGGACCGCCAGGCACTGGTGAAACAACTAAAATCGTATCTTGAAAGATTTGAAATGTAACGCCGATACCTTCAAAACTACTTTCCAGAGGCTCGTTAGCTTTTTGGACATCTTTTTTCGAAATATATGCAGAATGTGGATCTAACTCCTTGAGTATAGTCACGATAGCCTCTTCTGTAATATTTTCAAAATCAGCAGTATCAACGTAAAAATTATTTATCAAATAATAGATGGTAGATAATTTATGAATAGCCGTCTTCGAATCAACCTTCATGTTTTCACCTTGATTCTGAGCGCATAACAAAAACTGAATACCAATAAAAACAGTCGACAATAATAGCTTGAAATATCTCATACTTTTTCTATTTCTATTCTTAACAAACCAAAATCAATATTGTTTTTCACTGTCTAATAACATCAAAATGATTATCCTCATACAACCTAATGATTGTCGATGCTTTAGGCTTAGTCAGCACATCATGGTACAATTGAACCACATAATCCACAGACGATTTGATTTGCTCTGTGATTTCCACATATATAGAAGGAGCCTTATCACCTGTAAGATTTGCAGAAGTTGATGTTATAGGACGTCCAAGCTTATTAATCAAGGCTTTACAAAAATCATTATCAACCACTCTGATACAAATCGTGCCATCAGCTGAGACATTTTTCGCCAATCCTTTCGACTCCGAATAAACGATGCTCAAAGGATTTTTAGCAGCCTTGATAATATCAGGAGCAATAGGTGGGAAATTTTTAACATAATCTTTTAACATTTCAACGCTATCGACCAACACTATCAATCCCTTGCCTTTCGTACGCTCCTTGATTTGATAAATTTTTTCAACAGCATCGAAATTTGTAGCGTCACAACCTATTCCCCAAATCGTATCTGTCGGATATATAATGACTTTACCTTCTTTTAATAAATCACAACATTTATTGACTTCCGCATCAAAATTATTCATAAAACAACATTTTTTATTTGCAACAAAAATAATTTATTAAAAAATATAAACACAACATTTCCTTAAATTTTTTTAACAATAAACTTCATTTTCAAGCAATACAGATAAGAGTCTTTTTATTACCTTTGCAAACAACAAAATCACCAATAAAATGTGGATATTCATCATTGCAATAACAATAGGATTTTTATATGCCGGGATTTTATATATTTCCAATAAAAACCAGCATTATAGCAATCCATTAAACATATTGTTATTTGCATTAAGATGCATCGCAACAAGTCTGCTTGTCATACTTTTCTTCAATCCATACATAAAGATCAAAAAAAGAACAACAGAACCTTCAACTATAATACTAGCACAAGACAACTCCACCTCATTGATTCTCACCAAAGATTCTAGTTTTTACAAAAACAAATATCCACTCATACTTGATTCATTAAGTGACAAGCTCAGCAAAAAACATATCGTTGACAAATATCTTTTCGGCAACGAAACAAAAGAATTCGACAGCATTGATTATCATGACTATTACACAGATATAAGTGATATATTAAAAAAAATCAAGAAAAATTACTACAAAAAGAACGTCGGTGCCGTCATACTTCTCTCCGATGGAATCTGCAACAAATCTTACTCCCCAGAACAAGACATCGAATCATACCCATTCCCAATTTATACAGTAACTCTCGGAGACACAACCAATTATCCCGATTTTTACATAAAAGACATTCTGTATAACAAAACAGCTCCAATAAATACTATTATCCCTATAAGACTGGTTGCCAATGCGAACAACTGCCGTAACGAGAACATGAATATCAAACTTTTAGTTGATAACGAAATCATTGAAGAAAAAGAAATTCCGGTAAATTCGAACCGTTTCTCTTGCACAGTTGATTTTAATATAAAATCAGAAGATAAAGGCGTAAAACAAATTGATATACAAATAAATAGCACAAAAAACGAAATCACTACCAATAACAATAACAAACGATTTTTCATCGACATAATCAACAAGCAATACAAGGCTCTATTTTACGCAAAATCACCGCATCCAGATTTGGGAAGTTTAAGAAATATTTTAGGCGACAACTTTGAAATTGAGATGATTTTTTCAAACGAAGAACTACCGAATATCAACAATTATGATATAATATTCTTGCATCAAATTCCGCATCTTGGCATGGAAAATTATGCAGATTTACATCATAAATTAAAAGACAACAAAAACACACCTATATTTCACATTTTAGGAGAAAACACTGATATTGAAAACTTTAATTCAATACAATCTTCTATTGAATTAAGGAAAGGCGCAGTCAACAGCATACTCGAGATAAAACCATACCACAACAACACTTTTGGACTCTTTAATATTGATAATGAATTAGTCAATGCCATAAACAAATTTCCTCCACTATCTCTACCTCATTTAGAGTTTTATCACAAAACAAACCAAGACATCATTTTTAACATGAATATCAATGATGTTCTAACCCAATCACCATTAATGACTTTCTGCACAGACAACAATGGAAGAAAAAATGCATTTCTTTTCGGAACAGGCATTTGGAGATGGAAACTATACGATTTTCATAATAACAATGGATATGACAATTTTGAAGAATTATTTTCAAAATCAGTAAAATACCTCTTGACAGAAAAAGATAAAGAACTAATTATAAACCACAAAGACGAATATCTAAACAACGAAAATATTATTTTCACTGCCGATTTAAAGAATCCTAGCCAAGAACTCATAAACGAACCAGACTTAAGAATACATATTATTAATAGACATTCTAAAAAAATATACGAATACGACTTTTCAAAAAACAACAAATCTTATCATTTGAATATCAATTCATTGCCTGAAGGCATTTACACCTTCACAGCAGAAGCCCAATATGGAAACACAAAATATTCTGAAAACGGAAATTTTTCTGTTGTCTGCATTGGTGCAGAGGCGCAAGATCTAGTAGCTAATTCTCAAAGAATGAAATTGTTATCCACTCTAACAACTGGAAAAAATTTCAATGTCAACGAATTAAATGAACTTGCAGAATGTATTGAAAAAGACGAAAGAATCACATCAATAATGCGAGAAGAGACAAATTATAAAGATTTAATCAATATGAAGTTGATATTTTTTGTAATTTTATCGCTCGTTTCAATTGAATGGTTTTTAAGAAAAATGTTTGGAACATATTAAACAATTGACAATTTACAGTTAACAATTAAGACATATCATAAGATTATTATTATTCAACAATAAATTAAAATATTAAGAAAATGAAAGTTGCAAAAAACACAGTTGTCACAATGACATATGTTTTACACCGCGAAACAGCTGACGGTGAAATCATCCAAGAAACCACAAAAGAACAACCATTCCAAGCTATATTCGGCGCTGGCATGTTATTACCTAAATTTGAAGAAAACTTAGACGGTTTAGAACCAGGTGCAACATTTGGTTTCGCTTTAACACCAGCAGAAGGCTACGGCGAACGCAAAGAAGAAAACATCCTTGATGTAAACAAAGAAATCTTCGTACAAGACGGCGTTTTCAACGAAACAATCTGCCAAGTCGGTGCAACAGTATGGTTCACAGACAACCACGGACAACCATTCCCAGGCAAGATTTTGGAAATCGGCGAAACAACAGTTAAAGTTGACTTCAACCCAGAATTAGCTGGTGTTCCATTATATTTCACAGGTGAAATCTTAGACGTTCGCGAAGTTAACGAATCAGACTTCGGTGGCGGTTGCAGCGGTGGTCACTGCCACAATCAAAGCTGCTGCGACAGCTGCGGTGGCGGTTGCGGTGAATAATAAACATTCCAAGCAATAAAAAAATCGACTCAAAATTTTGAGTCGATTTTTTTATTTAGAATAAGTAAACAAAACCAAATGCTGCAGTCTGACGAGTGTTAGCTCCAAGTTTGAATTCATTAGTTTTATTGACAGTTCCGCTAGGAGATGTCATCCTTGTATGCATACAATTGATACTCAACAAACCGATTTCTGTAGTAAAGAGAATATGATTGTTAAATCTGTAAGTCAAGCCAGGAATCAGACGAGCACCGATTGAAAAAGTCTTATCACCATCTATCACTAAGGCGTCGCCAATTTTTGTCTTATCATTAGAAATACTCACAGGTATCTTTGCGTCAACATACAATGTTATCTTGTCAAATCTAGCATAAGCATAACGAAAGAAAGGACCGAAATCAAATGTGTTAGAAAAGCCTTTTTTTACGTTTTCTACGATAACATCACCATTAGGAAGAGTATTGTCGTTATCTTTAAGTGAAGCATAACCATAGCCCAAACCAAGACCAAAGCCGTAGCTCTTACCTGGAATCATATAACCGACAGCTGGAGTAATTGTAAATCCATTTTGAATAGGAGCTTTATCAACAGTATGGAATGGAGCCTTATAAGATGTCTCACCACCAACATGATAAGCACTTATAGAACCTGCTACGAAAAACTGAGCGTTGCTAATTAAAGATACAGCCAAGAAAACTAAGGTTACAAATAACTTTTTCATTGAAATAATTTTTAATATTAATACCAATTTAAACTTCTTATCTTCAGCACAATAAACACTATCTTCGATATGTATCATCTTCGTTTATTGTAGTATATTCTAAGAATTCGCAAAGGTCTTACTATTTTTTTAATTATGCAAAGAATTTTTTAAGACACAAACTCACCCATTTTGAAAGATGCACGGACGTAACCCAGCGTCTTAGAAACTAAAAAAACTCCTCAAATCCTAACTTTCGACAACATCAAATATATTCGACATTCGAGGCATCGTCGTCGTTTGCAATAATACTTATACATAAACAAAGCTGCTTGGGTTTGAAATGCATTATCAAAAGACAAACCTGCTTTTATAAAATTTCTAATCACGACATTATCCTCCGCTTCCAATTGTTCCAAAAACGTCATCGCTCGTTCCTTATAACTTTCCAAGGAATGAAACTTTCCATAATAAAAAAGCATTGGTATAATTGCATTTATAAACACAGAGTCAACGGCTGTCTTTCCAAAAATCTTTCTTTTCTCCACATTCGACACCTTATCAAATTGGAAATGATTGTCCCAATACGGATTCAATTCCACATCAAACAATTCCATTATATCACACATATCAACGGAATCCCTGATTTTCGAAAACACATTTCCATTTTTAACAATAATTTTCGCCAATTGAGCGATTCTGATTGTGGGAAAATTTGGTGGTCTAAGTCGAAGAAATTTCCAATTTGACACAGGCATAACTTTCAATGTAAACTTAGACTTTAACATATTAAATTCCCTTTTTAAAAGCCTCGGATATTCTTCTTCAAAATCTCTGTCTAAGAAACCAGCGCATCCAAACAACATAGATTCCACATAAACCTCATTATCAAGATGTTTCAAAAGAATATTCAATGGAAGTATCCTCGATAAATACTCAAAGGAATCATTGTTAACCTTTAAACCAAAATACCGCATAAACCTATGATAAAAAGTAAGTCCCCAGTCATAATGGTTAT
Source organism: Bacteroidales bacterium (assembly GCA_045613185.1). GTDB lineage: Bacteria > Bacteroidota > Bacteroidia > Bacteroidales > F082 > Limimorpha. The sequence goes on from JAZLAL010000042.1 coordinate 28,929, forward strand.
TCTTCAACTTAAAGTCAAGATCCTTACACTCATTTTCAAGACGCTCAACAAGCATTCTATCGAGCCATGAAATCACAGTAAATCCTTGAACACCACCAATAAATTCACCACAAGGAATCCAATTCCTAGAATTAACAAAATTATTATAATTGAGCAGTAACGATATATCAAATTTATCCTTTATCTCAAGAGTTGGTATCTTGAGTGAATCTGTATCATATTCATAAACAACATGGAGGATTACATTGTTATAATTATCATCATATTGGTGTTTATGTCTAAACCAATCTGATGCGCGGACATGAATTTCCACTTGTCCAGCCCACAAGGTTCCACCTATTTTAATGCGTGCATTTATAAAATCCGCACCAGAATCAAAATTACGGTTACCTACAGAAATTACAGAAATCTCATCTCCGTCCGTCGTTCTCAAATCAAGATTAAGCAGACGATTCTCCCACAGATAATATATAAAATCCTCTTTCATAATTCAATTTCATAAACTTTGGACTTCAAAATTACGAAACAGAAATACGCTTTGTCAAGGATTTATGAAGAAATTTTATACGTTTTAACCATTTTTAACAAAAAAGAAGAAAATATTAAGATTATATGTTAAAAAGCATTAACATTCAACAACTTTCACTCCGTTTCAAACCAAGTCTGAGGCTTGTACTTTAAATCTTTTAACATATAAACAAACACATATTTTGCAGGCTTTCCGCAACGTTCAATAGTTATTGTATCTGTTGGTATTATTTCTTTAAAATAAGGCTTGAGATATTTATTTGGTTCGTAATAATCAAAGCTTTCCGTCAAAAACCAATAGTCATTTCCCAATTGCAAATCGCCTCTTTCTTTATTTATCCACGCATATTTATGGATTTCACCAGGATTCCTAAACCCATACATATTGATTCCCAAAGGATAAGCGACATAATAATCCATATTTGCAAGAGGAAACCACTTCATAGCTAGCATTCCGTCATCTTCTTTCATAAATCCACTCTCAACAGCATTTTTTCTAATTTCCTGAAACTCAGGCTTTATTTTTCTCCATCCATACATATCAAGAGTAAAATCACCTTTACCATAATGCTGTATCGCCTTCGATTTTTCGGAAGAATTCAAAGGAATGAAACCAGTTTTAATTTCTGCAACACCTACTATTAATACGAATGCCAACACCAATAATGAAGCAAGTATTGAATTCGGGATTTTTATACAATTATTTTTAACTTCATACTTATCAGCCAATTGCGCTGCAACAACTATCAACAATAAGACGAAAGAAGGTGCTGTCCAATGAGGCAGAATCTGTCGTGTAAGAGAGAAAAACCAAAATAGAACAATCATAGGAAGAGACAAGCACAAAAGCAAACGTTTTGGCATATCGGAAATAAATTTACCTCCTCTAACCAAGGCCACTAACGCTATGATTATCAGAATATAATTTACAGGATTATTATATAAAAATTCACCTGTCAATTCTGTTAAAAAATATTCAGGATGAAAATCGCCGAAGAAGCCTATTCTATTTCCATGGAATGTAAAACTAATGAATTCATTATTTATATTCCATATCAAAATAGGCAGCATACAAACAACTGATATTAAAGCAGATAAATACAAAAATGGATTCTTGAATTCTTTTCTTGAATACAAAATAATGTACAAGCCAACACCTAACCAAATAAAAGCTCCAGAATATTTTGACAGCATTGCTAATCCAGCAAATAATCCTGACAAAATCAGATGTTTATTTTTTTCATTTTGAAAATACTTAACAAATTGCAAAACAGCAAGAAGCGTAAATACACTTAAAGGAGTATCTGGCAAAATAAAGATTCCCGTTATCACGAATGCGTAAACAGAGGCCGTATAAAGCAAGGCGGCGTAAAATCCAGTCTGCTCGTTTTTCACCTGCTTTCCAATCAAATATATCAGATACGTATTTAGCGTCATAAATACAACTGACGACAATCGCACAAAAAACTCGCTGGAAAACAAAAGATTACAGCTAAACAACTGAATAAACCAGCCTACCATCGGAGGATGATCGAAGTGACTCCAATCTGGATACATAGCGTAAGTCCAATAATAGACCTCATCGTTGCCAAATTCAAGAAAAAACGCCAAAAAGCCTCTTAACAAAGCACTTACGGTCAACAAAAGCATCAAACATTTGTTTATATTCTGTTGTTCTATCTTCATCAAAAATATTTTGCAATACATATTTAAAACTGCAAATATAAAACTAAAAATGGACTCAGACATATCATTTTTTTTTGTAATTTTGTAAAAAACTTTAAAAATAAATATATGGATTCAAATCCTAATGAAAATATAATTGAGAAAGTAACCAACAAAGAATATGAGTTTGGCTTTGTGACTGATATTGAGACAGATTTCGCTCCGAAAGGCCTCAACGAAGATATTATCAGACTCATTTCTGCAAAAAAAGAAGAGCCTGAGTGGTTACTTGAATTTCGTTTAAAAGCATATAGACACTGGTTGACGATGGAACAGCCTACTTGGGCACATCTCAACATCCCTCCTATTGACTATCAAGATATTATTTATTACGCAGCTCCTAAAAAGAAAAAAGAACTCCAAAGTCTAGACGAAGTAGACCCTGAATTGTTAGACACCTTTAACAAATTGGGCATCTCTTTGGACGAACAAAAACGCCTCTCTGGCGTTGCTGTCGACGCTGTTATGGACAGTACTTCCGTCAAAACAACTTTCCAAGACACTTTGTCAAAACACGGAATCATATTCATGTCGTTCAGCGAAGCTGTCAAACAACATCCTGATTTAGTCAAAAAATATTTAGGAACCGTAGTTCCTCATACCGACAACTTCTTCGCAGCATTGAACTCGGCTGTATTCAGCGATGGTTCATTCTGTTACATTCCAAAAGGCGTACGTTGTCCGCTCGAATTATCAACATATTTCCGTATCAATGCGGCTAATACTGGACAATTCGAACGAACACTCATCGTTGCTGAAGAAGGTGCATACGTCAGTTATATGGAAGGCTGTACTGCTCCACAACGCGATGAGAACCAGCTTCATGCTGCTATCGTTGAAATTATCGCAGAGACAGACGCCGAAGTAAAATATTCAACAGTACAAAACTGGTATCCAGGCGACAAAGACGGCAAAGGCGGCATCTACAACTTCGTTACAAAACGTGGCATCTGCCGCGGTGATCGTTCAAAAATATCCTGGACACAAGTCGAGACTGGTTCCGCAATCACTTGGAAATATCCAAGTTGCATCTTGAAAGGCGACTACACCACAGCTGAATTCTACTCAGTTGCTGTGACAAACAACTACCAACAAGCCGATACCGGAACCAAGATGATTCACTTAGGCAAAAACAGCCGAAGCACAATCATATCAAAAGGTATATCAGCTGGTTACAGTCAAAACAGCTATCGTGGTTTGGTCCGCATCGCTCCTAACGCAAGCAACTGCCGCAACTTCTCACAATGCGACTCATTGTTGTTAGGCGACAAATGCGGCGCACACACATGGCCATATATAGAATGTGACAACGATACAGCTATCCTCGAACACGAGGCTACTACATCGAAGATTTCTGAAGACCAATTGTTCTACTGCAACCAAAGAGGCATCGACACCGAAAAAGCAATCGGCTTGATTGTCAATGGTTACGCAAAAGACGTCTTGAACAAACTTCCGATGGAATTCGCCGTTGAAGCACAAAAATTATTGTCAATCACATTGGAAGGCAGTGTTGGTTAATTAATTTTAACTTAAAGAAAATTTATAACTATGTTATTCGAAATAAAAAACTTACATGTCTCAGTTGCAGGCAAAGAAATATTAAAAGGTTTTAACTTAAGTGTCAACGAAGGCGAGATTCACGCCATTATGGGCCCTAACGGAACTGGCAAAAGTACATTGGCAGCTGCTATCACTGGCAGAGATGGCTACGAAATCACAGAAGGCGAGATTTGGTTCAAAGGAAAAAATATCTTGGAAATGAGTCCAGCCGACCGCGCCAACGAAGGAATCTTCCTCAGTTTCCAATATCCAGTTGAAATTCCTGGCGTAAGCATCCAAAACTTCATGCGTACAGCTGTCAATGCAAAGCGTGAATATCAAGGACTTCCAAATATGCCAATGCCAGAATTCATCAAGATGATGAAGGAAAAACAAGCAATGGTGGAAATCACAGCTAAGTTACAAAATCGTTATGTTAACGTCGGATTCTCTGGCGGCGAGAAAAAGAAAAACGAGATTTTCCAAATGGCGATGCTCGAACCACAACTCGCAATCCTCGACGAGACAGACTCTGGACTCGACATCGACGCTTTGAGAATCGTGGCTAATGGCGTTAACCAACTTCACAAAGACGATAATGCATTTATCGTAATCACCCACTATCAACGACTTCTCGACTATATCGTTCCAGATTTCGTCCATGTAATGTACGATGGACGTATCGTTAAGTCGGGCGATAAATCACTCGCATTAGAACTTGAAGAAAAAGGTTACGAATGGATTAAAGACACCATTCTTTAATTTTAAAATTTGTAACTTATGGAAAATCAAGATAATAAAACATTACAGAATCAATTCATCGAATACGCAAATAATTCGATGGAAATGATTTCTGCCAACGATACTCCAAGAGTTAAACTGTTACGTCAAGAAGCACTTAAGAACTTCATCGACAACGGTTTCCCTACAAAGAAGATGGAGAAATGGCGCAATTCTCGTATGATTGAATGTGTTAATGAAAATTTTAACATAGATAAAATCGAGAATAAAAAACATGATTTCTGTTGCGTAATACGCGAACTCGACACTGAAGTCATTTCTATGACAAACGGCAAATTCGCTGAAAATGACAGTCTTAAAGTTTTAGATAATGGCATCATCATTGGCAGTACACGCAAAGCAATGCAAGAATATCCAGAATTATTTGAGAAATATTTCGGGACTTGTAATATCAACGATAACAATGGTTTTTACGATATAAACACAGCACTTTGGCAAGACGGTTTCTTCATTTACGCTCCTAAAAACACTGTTGGAGAAAAGCCAATCCAGATAATAAAAATCATCGATGAAGAAAACAATCCATTCATCCAGACAAGAAACCTCATCATCGTTGAAGCCAACTCACAACTGCAAATCATTGATTGTGACGACTCTATAAAAGAACAATCGAGTTTTGTAAATTCATATACTGAAATATTCATTGGAGAAAACGCTCAACTTGAAAACTACAAGCTTCAAAATTTGAACGACAATTCTTCATTATTAAATACAAACACAGCCAAGCAATTATCAAACAGCAGATTACAGGCTCACACCATCAGTTTCAACGGCGGGAAGATTCGCAACAACATACACGTTGATATCGACGGAGAAGGTGCAGAATGCAACATTTACGGATTGTACCTCGTTGACAAAAAACAACATGTCGACAATCAATTGAAAGTAAATCATAACGTTGCTAATTGTAACAGCAACGAAAAATTCAAAGGCATACTCGACAATAATGCTACAGCTGTTTTCAATGGTCACGTTTATGTCGCTCCTAATGCACAGAAAACCACTGCATATCAAAACAACAGCAATATCATCTTAACAGATAAAGCTAAGATACACACATTGCCATTCCTTGAAATCTATGCCGATGACGTGAAATGTTCACATGGTTCATCAATCGGACAGTTAGACCAAGAAGCGATGTTTTATATGCAACAAAGAGGCATCAGCAAGGAAAACGCTCGTATGCTTCTGATGTACGCTTTCGCTGCAGAGATAAGCAACAACATTGGCATTGAAGCACTTCGCGAACGCATCGACGATATGATAAAACGTCGTTTGAAAGGCGAGTTATCATCATGCGAAAACTGTGTATTCCAATGCAATACGCCTAAAGAATACGATTTTAAGATTGACTTAAGCAAGATATGATAAATAATTTTGACATAAACGAGATACGCCGACAATTTCCAATCTTAGACAGAACTGTCTACGGAAAGCCATTGGTATATTTCGACAACGCCGCCACGACACAGAAGCCTCTTTGCGTAATTGAAAGAGAACGAGAATATTATCTCAATGAAAACTGCAACATACACCGCGGTGTTCATTATCTGAGTCAGGAAGCGACAGAGGCATACGAAAACGCTCGTAAAACCATCGCTTCATTCTTAAACGCAAAAGACTCTAACGAAATCATTTTCACAAGAGGAACGACAGAATCATTGAACCTTCTTGCCACAAGTCTCGGTAAACTTCTTGTCAATGAAGGCGATAAGGTCTTAGTATCAGCAATGGAACATCATTCCAACATGGTTCCATGGCAACAGATGATACAAGAAAAACACGGCGAGCTTTTAGTCATTCCGATGGACAAAAACGGAGTTTTAGATTTAAACGCTTACGAAGAATTATTGAAGCAATCGCCTAAGATTGTCAGCATTGCTCACGTTTCCAATACATTAGCAACTATCAACCCTATCAAGGAGATGATAGCAATGGCACATAAATACGACATTCCTGTTATCATTGACGGAGCGCAATCTATGGCTCATCATATCATTGATGTCCAAGACCTTGATTGTGATTTCTTCGTATTTTCTGGACATAAGATGTATGCGCCTATGGGCATCGGCGGACTTTACGGCAAGATGGAATGGCTGGAAAAGATGCCACCTTATCAATATGGAGGTGAGATGGTTGACACCGTCAGTTTTGAAAAGACGACATTCAACAAAGTGCCTTTTAAATTTGAAGCTGGCACACCAAATGTCGGAGCAGCACTTGGATTGGAAGCAGCGGTGAAATTCATCCAAAGCCTTGATAGAAAAGCCATTGAAGAATACGAAGAACATCTTTTGAATTATGCTGTAGAACAACTTTCAAAGATTGAAGGCATAAGATTCATCGGACAAGCACCTCAAAGGAGCGGACTCGTTTCATTCTTAATCGGTGACATTCACCCTTACGACTTAGGAACTATCATCGACAAAATGGGCGTAGCTGTGAGAACCGGACATCATTGCGCAGAGCCAGTGATGACATTCTTCGAGATTCCAGGAACAGTAAGAGCTTCATTTGCAATGTATAACACAATAGAAGAAATAGATGTTTTCATTAAAGCTGTAGAAAGAGCAGCTAATATGTTAAGATAAAATTTAATACAATGACTATTAAAGAGATACAAGATTCTATAGTAGAAGAATTTTCAATGTTCGATGATTGGATGGACAGATATTCTATGTTGATTGAAATGGGTAAAGACTGTCCTATCATCGATGCACAATACCGCAACGACAACTATCTCATCAACGGATGTCAGTCGAGAGTTTGGTTACACGCCAAAATGGAAGACGGCAAGGTATATTTCAGCGCAGACAGCGACGCCGTCATTACTAAAGGCATCATCAATTTGTTAATCAAAGTCTTATCAGGACAAACACCTAAAGACATCATAGAAGCCGACATGAGTTTCTTGGATGAGATTGGTTTAAAAGAACACCTCTCTCCTACCCGTTCCAACGGATTATTGAGTATGGTGAAGCAAATGATGTTATACGCAGAAGTGTTTAATTCTCAAGATAAATAGACACAAAGACTCAGAGTCACAGAGGCACAAAGAACTTTGAGTCTTTGCGACTTTACATCTCTAAGACTTTAAATTATGTGGGATATTTTAAAAAAGAAAGAACCAATGACAGCTGAAGAAAAAGAATTATTAAAAGAAAGAATCATAGCAGTTTTAGGAACTATTTACGATCCTGAAATTCCTGTTGACATATATAAATTAGGATTGATTTATGAAATCAACATCGACGATAATGCCAATGTAAACATTTTGATGACAGTAACCGCACCTAATTGTCCTGTCGCTGACCAGCTTCCTATGCACGTCAAGGAGAAAGTCGGTACCATGATGGGAGTGAAAAAATGTAAGGTTGAATTGACATTTGAGCCAGCATGGAATCCATCAATGATGACAGAAGAAGCTCGTGCTGAATTAGGATTCGACGACGGATTCGGTTTAGGAGACTTGATGTATTGATTTCAAGTCCACGAATAGTATAAAAACTAGTCATCCACGAAATAACACGAAATTTACACGAAATAAAAAACAAAAAAATCCCGACATTAAATCGGGATTTTTTGTTATAAGACCTTGAATTCCTGGATTCCAAAGTTCCTGAATACTTACAATGTGTCGTAAGCGTCGATTAAGTCTTTTGCGAAACCGTAAAACATCTGAGCCACTGCTGTGAAGTCCATATTGAGGTCTTTGCTTAAACCGATCATTTCTTTGAACATTGCCACGTTGTACCATTGCAAGCATTGGAATGCTCTGTGGAAGTGGAGGCGTTTCAATTCTTCACTTGTTGGTTTATGTCCGAGATATGCTTCTAACAAACTCAAAGCCTTATCGAAACCAGCGTTGCCATAGCAAGCGATGTCATAATAAGGGTCGTTCATACCTGCGAATTCCCAGTCGAGGATATAAAGTTTCTCTCCGTCGATAACCAAATTTGTTGGTTGGTAGTCGCAATGACAAGGAACATGTTTTATATCTTTATAAGCATCACGCATTGCATCTAAGCGATTGCGTAATTCCACGTATTCTTGAGGATGAGTAAAACCTAAGTCGATGCAATATTTTTCATAAGTATCGAGGCGATCGAATGCGTTATATTCGTTGAATTGCAAGTCGCTATTATGCAATTCTTTCAAAGCCTTTGCTGACATTTCGTTATAAGAAACGATGTCGGTATTTGACATGATAGTACCTTCGACATAAAGTGCGAGTTTTTCACCAGTTCTCAACTCAACGTATTCTGTTTTGTTATTAACGCCGAGTTTATCAACTTTTTGTATGTTATCCCATTCTTCGTTTCTATCAACAAAACGTTCTGCGAACTTACCAGGAACACGATATGTATATTTAATTCCTTGACATTCTACAACGTATGTATAATTACTCATTCCACCTTCTAGACGTTTGAGTATTTTAGCATCGGTAGCGTTCATTAAGAGGTTCACTCTTTTAACGATATAAGCTTCTATTTCCATTGTTTAGTTATTTAATTATTAGTTCGATAAATTGGACACAAAAATAAAAAAATATGTAAAATAACAATATTCTTATGCAATATTTTTTCGTAGTTTTGCACGAAACAACAATGGGGGTTTAGCTCATCAGGTAGAGCGTCAGGTTCGCAATCTGAAGGCGGCCGGTTCGAGTCCGGTATCCTCCACTTTTTATCAGAAATGCACTAATCTGAAGAAAATACATTAGCATTATGGCTCACTCCATCCCAACGCACCTCCGTTTTTCCCAACATACACCTGATTGCTTTTGATTCCATCCACAAACTCATATTTACCCTTACTGCATTCAAGCGAAACACTTCCTTCTGAAGGCAACAACGATATAAAACTCTTACTTCCAATATTGTCACTTACGTCAATATATCCTAAAGAATCATATTCATATATTTCCTCAAACACATAATCTTCTGTCCATTTTAAAGTAAACGACTTCAACTTCACAGCACTTCCATCTAATTTCGTTACGCCTTCTAAATCCAGCAATGCAAAAGACGTTATGCTCTTAAACGACTCTATCGTCAAATCATAACTTATAGGATTACCGCTCCCATCAACATTCTTTTTCACCTTCACTGATGCTTTAGCCAAATGATAATCTCCCAACTTATCTATACTACCCGTCTGTTTGTCAAATGTAACCTTCTTTCCTATGATATTTTTGTCTGAAAGTTGCTTGTAATAAGTAGTTACATTTGTACCTTCTTCGCCTTGGCCATTATTACCAAAATAATACATCATACAATTATCTTTTCTTGACAAGGCATTAGTCAACACTCTTCCTTCAAATATCAATTTATCCATCGATCCATTCACTTCCGCCTTCATTTCAAACATAACACCTAGATGTTGTGTGTAATATCCCATTGAAACATCGCAGAATTCTAATGCATAAGGCACTACCAAATAAACATATTCAATACCATTATAATTACCCCAATTAACTTTGCCTGAAGGGAACAATTTTGAAAAATCTGATCTTGTTGATTTATCTAGCGGTATCTCCAATCTAACTGGAACCGTTTCTTCAACATTGAAATCTGTGTCATCTTTCCTACATTGAGTAAATAACAATAGAAATGATACCGAAATAAGCACAATCTTTTTCATTTACATTCCTCCTTTCTTCTTAACATAAGATAAGACGTAGATATTACAGTTAGAACAAGCAAACCATTGCCAAGCGGAACTGACCCTTCATCTATATTTATATTCATATTGTCAATACCGACTCCCGAAGTTTGATTGAGACCAACATTAGGAGAAACATAAGCTCTTGTGTAGGCTTTATATTTCTCATTAAAAAAGCCATCTGTTTTCTGCTGAGCGTTGACATGTATAATACAAAACATGTACAACATCAATGTTGCGATTTTTACTTTCATAAATTTTATTTTTGGTTTTTATTAGAATTACACTGCAAAAGTATAATGTCTTTGGGAAATAAAAAAGTTAAAAAATGTTAAAATCGATGTTTTAATAAAAAAAATCGACATCATTTTCATTCTGATGTCGATTCCTCTTAATTTCTATTAACATTTCATATAAATGTCTTAAAATCTTCGTAATTTCTCTTCAATAAATTAGGGGTATCCAATCCGTAAGGGCATCTGCTCTTACATAAATTGCAATGCAGACAATTTTCAATTCTCTTCATTTTTTGTTTCCATTCATCAGATAGATAAACGCTATGCGGTGCGCGACGTAAGAAAAGGCTCATTCTTGCGCAGTCGTTGATTTGAATTCCTGCTGGGCATGGCATACAATAGCCACAGCCTCTACAGAATTCACCTGCAAGTTCTTCTCTATCCTTCTTCACTTTAGCCCAGCGTTCCTCTGTCATGACAGGAGGGTTTTCCTGATAAGAGATAAACTCGTCGAGTTCTGATTCTCTTTGAATTCCCCAAATAGGAAGAATGTGATCATATTGATTTAAGAATGCGTAAGCGCAAGCCGAGTCGTTGATGAGTCCGCCTGACAATGCTTTCATACATACGAACCCGATTTCTTTTTCCTTACACATCTGCACCAATTCAAGTTCTTTTTCTGAACTGATATAAGAGAAAGGAAACTGTATCGTTTCATAAAGTCCTGATTCGATAGCTTCTTTTGCAATATGATGACGATGGTTTGTCAAACCGATATGTCTAATCAGACCTTTTTCCTTTGCTTCGAGCATAGCGTCATAAACGCCGCTTTCATCGCCAGGTTTCGGGCAAAATCCCGGATTATGGAATTGATATAAATCGATGTAATCTGTCTTCAATAATCCGAGACTTGTCTCGAGGTCTTTCCAGAAATCAGTCACATTAGTAGCAGCAGTCTTTGTTGCAATGATGACTTTATCGCGAATGTCGCTGAGGGCATAACCCATCTTCTCTTCGCTGTCGGTGTAGAAACGCGCCGTATCGAAATATGTTATTCCGTTATCGAAAGCCTTACGCAACAGATATGCTGCGTCTTCTTTAGAGATGCGCTGTATCGGCAATGCGCCGAAACCATTTTTGTTAACAACAAAACCTGTCTTACCTAATGTAACCTTTTTCATAATGCTTAATGCATAATTAGAATATCAATGAGAATAATACATATAGCCAGTGTGCTGCAACGCCTGCGACGAGACCGCCGACAGTGTGTGCCAAGATGGCTTTTGATGTGAGGCTGCGGAATCCAAGTGAGTCGAGCATTGCAGTGTGAGTACTGAGATAACCGCTCCAGCACATACCCATTGCTGTGAAAACTGCGATAGCATTACCGTTGATGATACCTTCTTGAATGAAGCGAGGAATCAAGCCAAGAGCTGCTCCAACAGCGCCGAGGGCTGTGATTGGGAAAGCAACTAATTGTGGACTTTCAAAACCAAATAACCAGTTAAACACGAAGTCTATTTTGCCTGCGAGATATGGCAACAATGCTATGCCTTCGTATGCGCCACCTGCATAACCGCCTTCTGGTGCGCCGAATGTGAGCATCATAACGACTGTCGAGATGATAAGAACGCCTGGAATGATAGCGAGACCAATATCAACGCCTGACTTACCACCATCGAGAATAGCATTCAAGAAACGTAAGAAAACACTGCCTTCTGACTTGAAAGATATCTTTTCTTCGTCACCTTCTTTATCACTTATTTCTGCATCAAGTTCTGGATTTGATTTCAAAATGAAACGTTGCATCAAACGTGTTGAAACGATACTTCCGATAACAGCGCCGAGCAAACCAACCAATGCTGCTGACAAATAACCTTTACCCATCATAAACATAATTACGACGAGACCCATGCCGAAAGCAGTACCGAAGTTGGTTAATGAAATAAGCTGATATTTTTTGAAATAACGTGCGAAGTGAGCGTCTTTTGAAAGACTGATGATAGCTGGGTTGTCTGACAAGAATGTCATCACGCCACCGAGAGCAGCAACGCCAGGAAGGTTATATAAAGGTTTCATAAGAGGACGAAGCACGACTTCAATCAAACGTACTACGCCAAATTCAACTAACAAATTACCTAAAGCTCCTGATACAACAGTGATAGCCATGATGTAGAATACTGTTTCAAGCAACAAACTATAAGCAGTCTGCATGATTGTATTCATCATATTGGGCAATCCCATTTTGCTTCCTAAGAAACCGAAAAATCCGAAGAAGACAAGCAAGAAGACTACAGCTTCTATACGGCGTTTTGTTAAAAATTTCATACCTTTCATTTTCTCTATTTGTTTATTAATTATTTAACGAAGTTTATTCTCCATGTAACACCGACTTGTGCTTGGAATGATAAGTTAGTTGAGTTTGGATTTAACATATCATCAACAGGTTGTGTCAACTCATTGAAAGCGAACAATCCGTGGAGACGGAGATTCTTATTTCCTTTGTAAGGATAAGCTTCAAAACCTAAACCTCCGAAAACGTATTCAACACCTGGAGTAACAGCCATATCGAATGGAATCGCTGCTGGGAATGGAGTTGCATCATAGTCGATATAACCATGTTTATTTCTGTCGTAACCGCCTTTTACCATAGCAGTAAATTTGTCTGTAAAAGCGTATTTCACTTCACCGATAATTGTGAAATCACCGAGCAAGAAATCTTTTTGGTTCAAGAAGCCTCTGTTCATGAAGTCGACATAGAAATCCAACTTGCCGAAATCGAACATATTTCCCAAGGCTATATAATTAATGTATTCGCCTTTGTTTTGTTCCATAAAGTTGATAGAATATGATGAAGTGAAAGCACCCATTCTACCGTACCAAATCAAGTTATAGGTGTAACGATTTGGCAATCTTATAAAACCATTTTCATTATATCTATTGAAAGTGGAGTTGGTTATTTGGAAAATAATGTCGTGGTTTCCGTCATTAGTATGGAATTCCACTTGACCGCCGATGTCGTAGCAGGCGAAGTTATTCCAGAAGAGAGATGCGAAATAAACATCGATTGGAGGAAGGTCATATTCCCAGCCGCCGACTGCGAGAGGCATTCTACCTGCTGTGACTGACCAATTTTTATGAGGATGATAAGAAAGAATCATAAAATCAGTTTTTGAACCGCCTGCTGTCATGTCAATTCTTTGACGGATGCGATAAGTAAAGTCCTGAAGGAAAGAACCTTTCATTTCAAAGTTGAAAAACTTACCGTCAAGACCTGATCTATTTTCATTGAAGAAATAATCGTAATCAACGCGGCCTTCTACCGACAATTTGTCAATTGTAAAATTCTTTTGTTCTTGTGCTGAAGCAACATTTGCGAACATTGTTGCCAATACAGCAACGATAAAAACTCTTAATACTTTTTTCATATGTTGTTTTGATTATTCATTCATTTTAGCTTCATTGCGTAAAATATGACGCATTTCTGTGATGATAGCCGACGACTCTTGTATTATATTAAGGTATAATAAAGCCAAATCGATGTTTTCTTTGCTATTTTGAATTCTGTTCATCTGTTCGCGACTCATCTCTACAGCCTCGTCTTCTCTGACTTTAATACGTTCCATTACTGCATCAACGTCTTTATATTCTGAAGAATAAATCGTTATGTTAGCTGCGTCCATAGCCCAGAAAAGCTTTTCCTTAAGGCTTTCAACTTCTGGAAGATATTTCTTATCCAATGGAGTGAAACTGTTGTCGACATATTCCTTACATGGGTCGCAAACTCTTCGCAACGAATAAAGTATCTGTTCTATACTATTATAAGAAAGGTGGAACCAAGTGTTTTTGTTCATCTTATCGTCCAAACGACGCATAATCATAATTTCCTTTCTCTTAAGCTGTTTCATTATCTGCTTTGCGTCTCTACAATCGTTAGATGCTTTTCTCAATGTCTTGATATCTTCTTTCACGAATGCATCGACTATATTTGCGTAAATTTCTTTCGACATATTAAGCATTTTATTCATGCTTTCTCTGTTATGTTGAACGAAAGATTCGTAGATAACTTCTTGTTCTGTAGCGTTTAAAGCTTTTTCAAATAACTCGTCATTGTCTTCTGTCTTATTTGATTTTGCTCTGTTTTTGATGATGATATACACTGCGAGAGCAATCATTGCGATCATTGCAATCACGCCGCCATAGTAGAACAACAATGCGATTACGAAACATATTATGAAAGCTACTATCGCTGTGATGAACCAGCCGCCGATAACTGAAAACATGCCAGTCACGCGGTAAACAGCACTTTCTCTCGACCAAGCGCGGTCAGATAATGAAGCTCCCATTGTAACCATAAATGTAACATAAGTCGTTGATAATGGAAGTTTTAATGAAGTACCGAGAGCGATAAGCATTGAAGCGAGGACTATACTTACCGAGCCTCTAATAAGGTCGAAAGCTGCATTTTCCTCAAGTATCATTTCTCTATTGTCGAAACGTTTTTCAATCCAAGCTTTAACTTTTGCAGGCAAGATATTGTCGATTGCACTGACCATATTATTTGTAAATCTCACCAAAGAACGAGCTATAGCGGAAGAACCGAACGACTCGTTGCCACCGTTTTGTTTTGATAAATCAAGAGAAGTCTGTAAAACGATTTTTGCTTTTTTAGATGTCAGCAAAGTAATGACCATAACGCCGCCAGCTATTATGAGATAGATAGTATTTGCCGACGACATTGTATTGAGCGAATTCATTGAAAGTGCGTCCATTGCCACACCGCTACGTTTAACATCGATATAAGTGTCGAGGCCTGCGAGAGGAACACCGATGAAGTTAACGAGGTCGTTGCCAGCGAATGCCATCGCAAGTGCGAATGTTCCAATCAAAACGACGAGTTTCAACACATTGACTTTAAGGAAGAATAAAATCTGCATCAATACTGTGAAGAAAACGAAACTTATTCCAAGCAACTGCCATGTATGAGCGTCAATCCAGGCACGCATGTCTGCTGTGATGAAAGCTGCGCCTTTCATACCTTTGATTAACATGAAATATATCAATGCTGTAGTTGCTATTCCGCTGAAAATGCCTATCTTCCATTTAAGGTTCTTTTCAAAATTGAAAGAGAAAATCAGACGTGTGATATATTGAACTATCATACCGAAGATGAATGCGATAGCCACTGAAAGGAAGATACCGACTATCATTGTCAAGGCTTTGTCTGTATTGATAAGTTCTGAAAGGCCAACACCTTCGAGTGCGCCAGTATGCATTTTTATCATGGCGATTGCTACTGTTGCGCCAAGCAATTCAAAGACAAGCGAAACAGATGTTGATGTTGGAAGGCCTAACGAGTTGAACACGTCTAACAATATGAGGTTGGCTATCATTACCGCCAGATATATGTATACAATTTCGTTCGCGAAAAAATATTGTGGAGAGAAGACTCCGTTTCTGGCAATTTCCATCATGCCGTTGCTCATAAGCGAGCCAAAAATGATACCTAACGAAGCGATAATGGTGACTGTTCTATACGTCGCTGACTTTGTTCCGACAGCTGCCGACATGAAGTTTGTCGCGTCATTACTAACGCCTGCAACAATACCTAATACAGCCAAAACAAATATAAAAGCAATTACAATTGGAAGAAATGTTTCCATAGTTTTTTTCAGTTAAAAATTTGGGACAAATATACTGATTTTTTCAAGTCGTTTACAAGTGTAAAACAAGAAAAATTCAGACACTTTTTAAGCTATCGATTATCATCTGTCAGCCATCAATTTTCAACCTTCAATCTTCAATTTTAAATTATAAAAAAAGTCGCCCTAAAGCGACTACTATTGACTATTGACCATTGGCTATTGACTATTGACTCAGTAACTTAGTAACTTAGTAACTTAGCAACTTAGCAACTTAATTAATCATATCAACAATATCAAGCGGATTGCTTACGAACAGTTTAGCTCCGTTTCTCGACAAGAATTCTCTGTCTCTGTAGCCCCAAAGCACTGACACGCAATACACTCCAGCATTATCACCAGTCTTGACGTCAACTTCAGAATCACCGAAAAATATAGCTTCGTCTTTTTCAACGCCGAATTTCTCGCACATCATATTGATGCCGTCTGGCGATGGCTTACGTCTGCAGACATCGCTTTCGCCCATAACTGCATCGTAAAGTCCTTCGAAATAATGTTCGCACACTTCTTCCGCTGCTGACTGGAATTTATTTGAGACTATTCCAACTTTAATTTCTCTGTTTTTCAACACGTTAAGAACTTCAATTATTCCATCGTAAGGACGTGTCTTTTCGCAGCAATGTTTTGAATAATGATCTTTGAAACAAGCGAAACATGAGTTAAATTCTTCTTCGCTTATATTTGTAGGAAGAGCCTGTCTTAACAAATGCTGAATGCCATTTCCGACAAAAGAAGAAATCTCTTCCAATGTACGCGTTTCATATCCGAACAAATCTAAAGTAAAATTAACACTTTGCATCAAATCGTCTAATGTATAAAGCAATGTGCCGTCCAAGTCAAATATAACGAGTTTTCTCATCATTATTTATTTTTTGTGTTGCAAATATAGTCATTAAAAACTAATACTTCCAAAGCAAATGCATTTTTTGTTAATAAAAAATTCCAAGCACTTCTATCGAAAAAATCAGTAACTTCGCAAAATTAATTTTTGAACGTGAAAGAACAGATAAAACAATTTTATCTCAATAGTTCCAATGTCAAGGAAATCACAGATATTCTTGATTTAAAGGAACATATTTCTTGTCTGGGCCTTGTAGGTTCTGCAAAGTCTTATGTCGTGGCTGCAAGTGCCGACATATTAAACGGAATCAATTTCATCATTTGCAGCGACAAGGAACGGGCAGCGTATTTCTATAACGACATCGAAAATATTTTCGGAGAAAAAGACATCGACTACAGCAAAAAACGCGTCCTCTTCTACCCTACTTCCTACAAAAAACCTTACGAACCTGAAAAAACCGACAACACTTATATCTTGTCGCGCACTGAAGTCCTTCAGCGAATTTCTTCCAGCGAAAGAAAGACTATCATCGTAACTTATCCTGAAGCTCTCAGCGAAAAAGTCATTACTCGTAAAGTAATGAACAAGAACACTTTCAAAATTTCCGTCGGAGAAAACATTTCGATGGACAAGCTCACCGACGCACTCGTAAACCTTAATTTCGAGCACTCCGACTTCGTCGTGGAACCAGGTCAGTTCGCGATAAGAGGCGGCATAGTCGACGTTTTCTCATTCTCCAACGACTATCCTTACAGAATAGAATTCTTCGGCGACGAAATAGACTCCATCAGAAGCTTTAACCCAATCGACCAACTTTCAATAGAAAAACTTAAAGACATAATATTGATTCCTAATCTTCAAGATTATAATATTCAACAAGATAGAGAATCAATATTCCAATATTTGAAAAACAAAGCCGTCGTTTGGATTGAAGAAGAAAATTCGCTGAAAGAAAAAATAGACAACGAATACAACAAAGCTGTTAATATTTTTAACGAAAAAGACGACTTACAAGAAGAACCCGATACTATATTTACTACAGGCGATGAAATCATTTCACAGCTTAACAATTTCAAAACCATCAGCTTTGGTAATTTTACAGATAAAAAAGAACGTGTTTCAATAAATTTCAACATCTCGCCTCAGCCTGCTTTTAACAAAAACTTCGACATGTTGTTAAAAGACATTAACACATTAAAATCTGAAGGCTACAAAATATTTTGTTTTTCTGAAAGCAAGAAACAACTCGAACGAATTCAAAGCATTTTGAATGATTTACAACAACTTGACGAAGACAACAGCAACTTCACACCTATAAATCATTCCATTCAGGCGGGTTTCATCGACAGAGACTTGAAAATCTGCTGTTACACCGACCATCAGATTTTTGAGCGTTACCACAGATTCAGGCTTCGTGAAGGATTCGCAAGCAGTCAAGCTTTAACCATAAAAGAATTATACGACTTAAAACCAGGCGATTACGTCACACATATCAATTATGGAATAGGTCGTTTCGACGGTTTGGAAATCATTGACAATAACGGCAAGCAACAAGAAGCCATCCGTCTGATTTATCAAAACGGCGACCTTTTGTATGTCAGCATTCACTCTTTGCATCGCATCTCGAAATATTCGAGCAAAGACGGAGCGCAGCCTACACTGAGCAAATTAGGTTCCAATTCTTGGAATAAATTAAAGGAAAAGACCAAGAGTCGTGTCAAAGACATCGCTCGCGAACTCATTAAATTATATGCCGAACGCAAGAACAGCAAGGGTTTTCAGTATATGCCCGACACCTATCTTCAGACCGAGCTTGAGGCCTCGTTCATGTATGAAGACACGGCAGACCAGCTCAAGGCGACTGTCGACGTGAAACGCGACATGGAATCAGAGACACCGATGGACCGTCTCATCTGCGGCGACGTCGGTTTCGGCAAAACAGAAATAGCGATACGCGCCGCATTCAAGGCCGTCTGCGACTCAAAACAAGTCGCAGTGCTTGTGCCAACGACAGTGCTCGCACTTCAACACTACCAGACTTTCTGCAAACGATTGAAAGGATTCCCTGTCAATATCGATTACATCAATCGTTTCAAGACTGCAAAAGAGCAAAAGAAAACTCTCGAAGACCTGAAAAACGGTCATGTCGACATCATAATAGGAACACATAGCATCATTGGCAAAAACGTCACGTTCAAAGACTTAGGACTTCTCATCATCGACGAAGAACAAAAATTCGGCGTATCGGCAAAAGAAAAACTGAAACAATTTCAGACTAATGTCGACACCTTGACATTGACAGCGACGCCAATTCCAAGGACGCTGCAATTCTCCATGATGGGCGCACGCGACATGAGTATCATCAAGACGCCGCCACCAAACAGACAACCTGTTGAAACAGAACTACATACATTCAACCCAGAAATAATACGCGATGCCATACAATATGAACTCGCCCGCGACGGACAAGTATTCTTCGTTCATAATAGAGTGCAAAACATTCAGAACGTGTGCGATATGATAACCAGCTACGTCCCAGGAGTGAGAGTCGGCGTGGCACACGGACAGATGGAAGGCAGCAAACTGGAACAAA
The DNA here is from genome assembly GCA_045613185.1 of Bacteroidales bacterium. Classification (GTDB taxonomy): domain Bacteria; phylum Bacteroidota; class Bacteroidia; order Bacteroidales; family F082; genus Limimorpha. Next base: position 48,561 of record JAZLAL010000042.1, read on the forward strand.
TCATGCTCGACTTCATCGACGAGAAATACGACGTGCTTCTGTCGACAACCATAATCGAAGCTGGACTCGACATTCCAAATGCTAACACCATCATTATCAATGAGGCGCAGAACTTCGGTTTAAGCGACTTACACCAGCTTAGAGGACGCGTCGGACGTTCCAACAAAAAGGCATTCTGTTATCTTTTGGCTCCGCCATTGTCGACATTATCCGACGAGGCGCACAAGAGACTTCGCGCGATAGAAGACTTCTCCGACCTCGGCAGTGGATTCAACATAGCGCTCCGCGACCTCGACATCCGCGGCGCAGGCAACCTCTTAGGAGCGGAGCAAAGCGGTTTCATCAACGACATCGGATTTGAAACATATCACAAAATACTCGATGAAGCAATACTCGAACTAAAAGAAACCGAATTCAAAGATATATTCGAAAACGAATTGAAAGACAAGAAGTTTGTCAGTGAATGCGTTTTCGAATCCGACCTCGAAATATTGATACCAAACGAATACGTCGAGTCATCGGCAGAACGCATCAGCCTTTATACCGAACTCGACCATATCCAGAACGAAGAAGGCCTGATAAGATTTACAAATAATATAACCGATAGGTTCGGACAGATTCCTCCTCAAACGGAAGACTTGCTTAACACAATGAGGCTACGCTGGTTAGCTCGCGATTTAGGTTTTGAAAAAATCACATTAAAACACAAAATCATGACAGCTTATCTTGTCTCAAATCAAGAGTCGGAATATTATCAGACCGATACTTTTATGAAGATTATAAGATTCGCAGGAACAAACCAAAGACGTTGTAAAGTAAAGGAACTCAACGGAAAGAACATTGTCTACATCGACGCCGTAACTAATGTCGGGGAAGCATTGAAAGTGTTGAGGACGATTGATGTTAGTTAGGAGTTTGGAGTTAGGAGTTAGGAGTTTGGAGTTTGGAGTTTGGAGTTGAGGTTTTTTAAGACTACAAGACAACTAGTCTGTGTCAGAGTTCAGAGTTCAGCTTCCTCATAATCTTCTCTGTTGCTCCGATGCTGAGTTGGATATAATCCTGACAGATGCCTGAAGCTTTGTTATAGAAGCTGTCATCATTCATCAATTTTTCAAAAATTTCGTCAAATTCCTGTTGGTTATTTACGGAAAACATTCCGCCATCTCTAACTAAATCAACAGCTTCAACGAATTTATGATATTTAGGACCGACTACAACTGGACAGCCAAAGACGAGTGCTTCCTGAGTGTTATGAATGCTGCTCATAAATCCGCCGCCAACGTATGCAAAGCGAGCGTATTTATAAATTTGCTTTAAGATTCCGATGGTGTTTATGACTAAAACCGTTGGCTGTTGGCAGTTGGCTGTTGACTGTTGGCTATATAAAACATAATTATCCAGTTGGGATGTAATTTGTTTTATATGAGATTCGGAGATATCGTGTGGAGCGATGATAAGACAATAATTATCAGGCATTTTCTTAGAGAAAGGAATAATAAATCTCTCGTCTGCAGGCCATGAACTTCCTGCAATGATGCAATGTCGTCCTGCGATAAAATTCTCTATTTCTGGGAACGACTTCGATTGTTTTGCGATTTCGTAAACCCTGTCGAAGCGAGTGTCGCCTGTCACTGTAGCATTTTCTAAACCTATATATTTCAGCAATTTAGCTGTTTCTTCATTTTGTACAAAGAAATGCGACACATTTCTCAATTGTTTTCTAAACCACGAAGAATAAAATTTAAAGAAATAGTGATCAGGATGCAGCAAGGCAGATATATAATATAAAGGTATATTATTTTTCTTCAAAACTTTCATATAGTTAAACCAGAAGTCATATTTAACGAAGAAAGCAGCTTTTATGTTAAAATTCTTTATGAGTCTTTTTGCATTATGCAAAGTATCCGAAGGCATATATGCCACTTTATCAGCGAGTTGAAAGTTCTTTCTAGGTTCGTAACCTGAAGGTGAGAAAAATGTTAACAACAATTTATATTTCGGGAAATCGCTTTTCAGGCTTTCTATTACAGGCAAGCCCTGTTCAAATTCTCCCAAAGACGACACATGAATCCAAATCCATTCATCGTTTTTGTTAACAGATATTAAGTTTTTCCACTGATTTTTTCTTCCGTTCCACCAAAGTTTGGCTTTTTCATTTCCCAACAAAGAAGCCAGAGCGACAAATCCGCTATACAATCTAATCGCGATGGAATACAAGAAGTTCATAATCAATAATAGTAATATTCTGATGGCATTCTTTTATATGTTGGGATGTAAACAGACAAACGTATTCCGTAATATCTATCCAAATAAGTTTTAAGATCTGGTCCCATCAAGTTAAAATCCCACTGACGCAAAGATTTGCTGTGAGCCTGAATGAATTCGAGTGACAATGAGAAATTTAACACTCTCGAATTGCTCATATACATGTAACCTATTTCACCAGAATAAGCCAGTCCACCGCGCATTCTATCGTATCCGTAACGATAATCATCTGCGATATTCGGCGGTGTTGATGCATAAGATGAAAACTCAATTCTGATTCTGTTCAAAAGGTAACCCAAACCAGCATTCACGAAGAAGCCGCAGTTTGGATTTGGTGCGCAAACGTTAAAGATTTTACCCACTTTACCTTGAATATGGTAGCCTCGTTCAAACATAGCGTAACTTCCCCAAATACCATCACCTGTTATCAATTCGCCACTATTGTCCAAGATAATTCCCAATATATCTTGACGAGAGGCTCTTATCTTCTCACCAAAAATAAAGTTGGCGTTAGCTGTCCACAACCAGTTCTTATCTGTTTTATAGAGAACACTAGCACCTATTGTTGAATTATTACCATATAAAATTTTGGTATCTGCTCCAGGAAATTGATATGAATATGTAGCGCTGAACATTGTTGTTGGAACACATTCTTTCTTTATATCTTTTTGTGCCTCAGCAACAAAAGGAAATATTATCAATAATAATAAGGTAATAAATCTAAATTTCATTTCTTCAAAACTTACGCATTGCAAATATAATAAACGTTTTGCAATTTGTGTTATTATGACATAATTATTTTATTTAAAAAATATCAAAACAAATGTTTTCAAAAAATATTTTCTTAACTTTGCAAAAATATATATATTCATAATATGAAAAGTTCCATATCAAACTTAATTAGAATCAGCGCACTAGTTTTAGTTGTAATAATATTTGTTTCTTGCAAGCCTAGAAATAGATACAATAATTATTTCAAGATCGGAGAAGATACTTATGAAATAACAAAAAGTATCATCATCAATAACGGAGAAACAGAAGATGGTTTCAATCTAGAATTACATTTCCGTGACACTATTGGAGGCAATGTCTTAAGTTTCAATATTATCTCACCACAAGCCGAAAATATTCCAAGTTCCACATATAATAATTTAAAAGGAGCTTGGGCTTTAGGATACACAGAAAGTGGCAGCTATACCAGCAGAGCTGACATCAATATAGGGAAAATAGTAGTGAGCAGATCTTCCGATGGATATTCAATAGAGATCAAATGTACTGACCAATACAGCACAACTATTGAAGGCTATTATAAGGGCGAACTCTCCGTTCAAGACGAAAATAATTTAGTACATAAAGTTCCAGACTACGTACTTCCAAGCGAGATTTATGATGATGTAACTTCGCTTATACCAATCCATTCAGGTTTAACACCTCCTAATATGGAAGGCGAATATATATCATCTCCTCACGCTCTAATCTATGAATCATATGCCGAAAACCCAGATTCTCTACAATTCTATTCCGACCGTTATTTAGGATTCTTATATGCAAACAAACAAATGAATTTCTACGGAAAACAATATGATTCTTTGGAAAATGCATACTACGAAGAAATCCAATATGGCGTCAAAATAACAGGCAACGACGACTATTTCACTTGCTACTACATAGTGGATGGTTACATTGAAGGTTTTTACGCGCAACAATCTTTCATTTTTAGCGGAAAGAAAACAGAAGAAGGCCTTGAAGACTTCTACGTTGCAGTCATCTTGTTAGAAAACAGCGGACACCCTGGCATGTTCGACAAAAATTCATACAGAATATTAAAAGACTATGATGGCTTAGCGAAAACAGATTACTGGTTGTCAGGCAAAAACGGCAGCAATAGCACAATCAAAAAAAATAACGCTTTCGATATTTGGTTTAAATAAAACTTTTAAATCTAAAAACATTTTAACAACATCATGCCTGAAGAAAGTATTATTTCTGAACACATTTTACCTAACGGTATCAAAATACTTCATAAACACAGACCAGGAGCCATTGCGCATATTGCACTGATGGTCAATATTGGCATGCGCGATGAATTGCCAAATGAAAACGGATTGGCACACTTCGTCGAACATATGTTGTTTAAAGGAACAAAAAAACGTAAAGCTTACCACGTCTTAAGCCGCCTCGAAAACGTTGGCGGAGAACTTAACGCTTACACAACCAAAGAAGAAACATGCATACATGCTTCCTTTTTGAAGGAACATTACAACAAAGCCATCGAACTTATTGCCGACATCGCTTTCAACAGCGTTTATCCTGCAAATGAAGTCGATAAAGAAAAAGAAGTCATAATCGATGAAATAAACTCATATCGTGACAACCCTGCGGAAGAGATTTATGACGAATTCGAAAACCAACTCTACAGAGGTCACGAAATGGGACGTAACATTCTGGGAACTACTGAATTAGTAAATGGTTACACTCGTGACGACTTATTAAGTTTTATCAAAAATAATTACTCAACTAACAAAATGGTTATCGCAACAATAGGCGATATTCCTTTTAACAGATTCCAAAATAAAATCACTGCGTATTTCGGTGATTACCACCAAACTACAACAGAATATCACAGAAATAGGTTTGAAAGATTACCTAACTTCACCAAGATTGAAGAAAGAAACAATCATCTTTCACATTGTATAATCGGTGGAATAGCATATCATTTCGATAGTCCACAGAAAGTGCCTATGGTATTGTTAAACAACATCTTAGGTGGAACAGGAATGAATTCAAGACTAAACCTCAACATACGAGAAAAATACGGATTCGCTTATACTATTGAGTCTCAATACAATGCATATTCCGACACTGGTAATTTTTCTATATACATGGGTGTTGACCCACACTCCTTAGACAAAGCTGTTGATTTAGTCTTTAAGGAATTAAACAAGTTAAAAAACAACAAACTCGGCACAATCCAATTATCGAATGCTAAAAATCAATTAGTTGGACAGTTAGCACTAAGCAGCGAATCAGGTTTGGGAGAACTACTTTCAATGACGCGTTCGGCATATTCTCAGGAAGAAATAGAGCCTTTATCTGAAACTGTCAGAAAGATAAGAAACATTAAAGCCAGTGATATTCTGAACATTGCGAATGAAATTTTCGATGACAGAAATATCAACCTAATGATTTACAAAGGTTTATAAAAATATTCATAATTATACATTAATATTTGCTTTTTTATTTTTTTTATCATAACTTTGGTGTCTTCCAAAACATATTGCGCTATGTTAATGCAGAAAGACTCCCAAAAATTGCCCATTATAGGAATCACACAAGGTGACATAAATGGCATTGGTTATGAGATTATCCTAAAAACTCTTTGCGACAGTAGAATTTTTGACTCATTTGTGCCAATCGTATATGGACAATCGAAAGTTTTCTCTTATTACAAGAAAAACTTCAATATGGAAGAACTTTCGTATTCTTTGATTAGAGACGCTCATCAAGCTCAAGCTGGCAGAATCAACTTTATCAATCACACTGATGAGGAATTGAAGATTGAGCCTGGAATCGCGACAGACATAGCAGGCAAAGCCGCTTTCGATGCACTAAAACTAGCCGTTGATGATTTATATAAAGGCAACATTGACGCATTAGTGACAGCGCCTGTCAACAAAAGCACAATACAATCGGAACAATTTCATTTTTCAAGCCAGAAAAAATACATCAGCACTTTATACAAAGACTGCACACCTCTGATGTTAATGGTTTCCAATAAGTTAAGAATAGGCAGCGTAACAAACCACGTCTCTCTTAAAGAAACGCCTGACATCATCACTAAAGAACTTATTACCAACAAAATCAACGTCTTTATCAAGACATTACAACAAGATTTCGGCATCAAATATCCACGCATTGCAGTAATGGGACTCAACCCACACATTGGCGATGGCGGCTTATATGGAAAAGAAGAACTTGAAATCATTATCCCTGCTATAAAAGAAGCCAAAGAAAACGACCAATTAGTGTTCGGCCCATTCTCTGCCGATGGATTCTTCGGTTCTGCGGCATGGACAAAATACGACGGAATATTGTGTATGTTCCACGATCAAGCCATGATTTCATTCAAGATATTGACCGTTGACGGCGGCGTCAATTTCACAGCAGGCCTCCCTGTGGTGACAACAGCGCCCGACCACGGAACAGGCTACGACATAGCAAACAAAAACATTGCAGACCCAGATTCATTCCGTCATGCAATATACCTCGCTATCGATGTTTTGAGAAATAGGATGATATAGACGTAAAGTCAAAAAGTCGTAAAATTATAAAGTCACAGAGTCGCAAAGTCTTTGTGACTTTTTGAGTTTTTAGAGTTCAAAAATTCTAAAATTTTATGTATGTTTGCCGTATGAATTACACCATAGACAAAATAGCATCAATAACAGAAGGCAAAATCATCGGAAATTACGACAAACACCTTGTTATCAAAGACTTACTATTTGACAGCAGACTGATTGTCTTGCCTGAAAATACATTGTTTTTCGCATTAAAGAGCCAACGCAACGATGGCAACAAATATATCAAGGAATTATACAACAAAGGTGTCAGAGCTTTTGTCGTAGAAAAGACCCCTGACTTTGCTGATATTTGTAAAAATGCAATTTTCATCTTGGTTGACAACACTCTACAAGCTCTTCAAAAAGTAGCGGCCTCACATCGCAGCAATTTTAATATTCCAGTCGTAGGCATAACAGGAAGCAATGGCAAAACCATCATCAAGGAGTGGCTTTACCAGATTTTCAGTCCTGAAAAATCAGCTGTCAGAAGTCCTAAAAGTTACAACTCACAGATAGGAGTTCCATTATCCGTATGGCAACTAAATGAAAATCACCAAATTGGATTCTTTGAAGCTGGCATATCACGTCCTAATGAAATGCAAAACCTCAAGGACATCATTCAGCCAACAATTGGAATTTTCACCAACATAGGTGAAGCTCACGGAAAGAACTTCGACAATATAAATAATAAAGTCGAGGAAAAGTTAAAACTTTTTAAGGATGTCGACACATTAATATATTGCCTTGATCATACTGAAATAAGAGAAGCCGTCAATAAGTTAAATATCGACACTTTTACTTGGAGCAGAAATGATAAAAATGCAGACATACACATCTATTCTATTGAAAAAGAAGAAGATTGCACTACAATAAAAGCATTTTTCAGCAAGCAGAAAACGACTTCATCCATACAAATCACAATTCCTTTCACCGACGATGCCTCTATTGAAAACGCAATACACTGCTGGCTTACAGCATTGAAATTCAATATTTCAGAAGGCGTGATAGAGAAAAAAATGTCACAGCTCTCCCCTATCGCAATGCGTATGGAATTAAAATCAGGCATTAACAATTGTGAAATAATCAACGATAGTTACAACTCTGATTTCAATGCACTTACGATAGCTCTCGACTTCATGAACCAACAGCATCATGGAAAGAAACGCGTTGTCATCTTATCCGATATTTTACAAAGTGAATTAAAGGAAGACGACTTATACGACAAGATAGCGCAACTAATTAAAAATAAAGGCGTTAATCTTATAATTGGCATTGGGGAAGCCATAATGCGTCAAAGTGAAAAATTCAATATAGAGAAGATTTTCTATCGTGACGTAAAAGAATTTCTGGCAAAGCATCAAATAGAAAATTTCCATAACCAACTCATTTTAATCAAAGGAGCACGCGAATTTGGCTTTGAAAAAATAAGCAAAATATTACAAGAAAAAGCACACGAAACCATTCTTGAAATAAACCTTAACAACTTAGTTAAAAACATGAATTACTATCGTTCTAAGTTAAAGAGCGACACTAAGTTAATGGTTATGGTAAAAGCTTTTGCATATGGTAGCGGCAACTTTGAAGTGTCAAACGTACTTGAATTCCACCACGCTGATTATCTTACAGTTGCATACGCCGACGAAGGCATCGATTTAAGACGTAAAGGCATTAGTCTTCCAATCGTTGTGATGACACCTGAAATAAACACTTTTGAAAGTATTATCAAAAATAATCTAGAACCAGATATATATAGCTTCAGAAGTTTAAGCCTCCTAGAAGATGCCATAGAAAACCTTGATATTCAACCGAATAATCCTATTGGCATTCACATAAAACTTGATACAGGCATGCATCGTCTTGGTTTTCTGCCTGATGATATCGACAAACTTCTAGAAAAGTTAAAATCAAACGATAAGATTATTGTCAAAAGCGTATTTTCACATCTTGCAGGAAGCGACAGTCAGGAATTCAATGACTTCACAATGAAGCAAATAAACAACTTTGAAGAAATGAGTTCCAAGATTGTCAACGCTTTACCATATAAAATATTAAGACATATCCTCAACAGTGCCGGCATCAGCAGATTCACTGATTATCAATATGATATGGTAAGATTAGGACTCGGTATCTACGGCATTGCACCTTGTGAAGAAGACAAAGGCAAGCTTAATACTGTTATATCATTGAAAACCACCATCGTACAAATAAAAGAATACGAAATTGGCGAGACAATTGGCTATAGCAGAAAAGGCAAGATTGAAAGAAAATCGCGTATTGGCGTCGTTCCAATCGGTTACGCCGACGGCTTGAAAAGAGAATTAGGCAACGGAAATGCTAGTTTCTACGTCAATGGCAAAGCCGCTCCTATCATTGGCAACATCTGCATGGACATGTGTATGATTGACCTCACTGGAATTGATTGCAAAGAAGACGACACTGCAATATTATTCAACGATGATTATCCAGTAGAAAGAATTGCAGAAGCTTGCAATACAATACCTTACGAAATATTAACAAGTATTTCACAACGCGTCAAAAGAATTTATTATCAAGAATAATAATTTACATTTTTATTTTGTTAATATGTAAATTCATACACAATATTTATTAAATTTGTATTCGTAACAATTAAAAATATAAACAACATAAAATCATATATTTATGTCAGAAAATCTTGTAATAATACCAACATATAACGAAAAGGAAAATATTGAAAAAATCATCCGATATGTTTTTCAAATGCCAATGTCGTTTGACATTCTTATCATTGAAGACAACAGTCCTGACGGTACAGCAGACATTGTCAAAAAATTGATGCAAGAATTTCCAGAACGTCTTTTCATAGAAGAAAGAAAAGGCAAGTTAGGATTAGGCACAGCTTACATCCACGGATTCAAATGGGCCTTAGCTCGTGATTATCAATATATTTTTGAAATGGATGCAGATTTTTCACATAATCCAGATGACCTTATCAAATTACACGATGCTTGTGCCAACCAAGGCGCCGACTTATCCATAGGCTCTCGATATATCACAGGTGTCAACGTTGTCAACTGGCCAATGGGTCGCGTTTTAATGTCATATTACGCATCTGCTTACGTTCGTTTCATAACAAGAATGAAAACAAGAGACACAACCGCAGGCTTCGTATGTTATACAAGAAAAGTTTTGCAAACAATTGATTTAGATAAGATTAAATTCATCGGTTACGCTTTCCAAATCGAAATGAAATACACCGCATGGAAACTCGGCTTCAATGTCAAGGAAGTGCCTATCATCTTTACAGACCGCGCAGAAGGAACATCGAAAATGTCGGGCGGCATTTTCAAAGAAGCCATCTTCGGCGTCATCAATTTGAGATGGAGAGGAATGATCGGAAAAATTAAACCTAAAAAAATATGAATTACATAATCAAAAACGCAACACTTGTCAACGAAGGCAAATCTTTCTTGGCAAGTGTTGTCATTTCAGGAGATACAATAGAAAAGATAACACAAGCTATCGACTCTGACACAGACCTTTCAGGCTATGAAGTCATTGATGCAGAAGGTCTTTTATTGCTTCCTGGCGCCATCGACGACCAGGTGCATTTCAGAGATCCGGGTTTGACACACAAAGGCGATATAGCATCAGAAAGTCGCGCCGCTGTGGCTGGTGGAGTCACTTCATTCATGGATATGCCTAACACCATACCTAACACTCTGACACAACAGCTGTTACAAGACAAATACGACATCGCAGCAGAGAAGTCAATGGCAAACTATTCATTCTATATGGGCGTTTCCAACGACAACATCGACGAGGTCTTGAAAACAGATCCTAAAAATATCTGCGGCATTAAGGCTTTCATGGGATCAAGTACAGGCAATATGTTGGTTAACAACGAATCAACATTAGAAAGACTCTTCAGAGAAGCGCCATGTCTCGTCGCGACACACTGTGAAGACGAAGCCATTATCCGTAACAATATAGAAATCTTCAAAGCCAAATACGGCGACGAAGCTCCTGCTTCAATACACCCACTCGTACGCAGCGCCGAAGCTTGTTACAAAACATCTTCATACGCTGCCGAATTAGCTTCAAAATTCGGAACTCAACTTCATATCTTACATCTTTCTACAGCAAAGGAAATACAATTATTCAACAACAATATTCCTTTGAAAGACAAGAAGATAACAGCAGAAACATGTTTGCATTACCTTCTTTTCGACGATAGAGATTATGCAACAAAAAACACATTCTTAAAATGTAATCCTGCCGTCAAGACTGAGAGCGATAAATTAGCTTTAATTCAAGGATGTATTGATAATCATATAGATATATTAGCCACCGACCATGCGCCTCATACTTTTGAAGAAAAAAACAAACCTTATTTCACAGCTCCTTCAGGCGGCACATCTGTACAGCATCTGCTTTTAGGCGCATTGGAACTTGCGAACAAAGGTGTCATAACAAGAGAAAAAGTAGTAGAATTACTATCACACAATCCTGCTACATTATTCAGAATCGACAAGAGAGGTTATATCAGAGAAGGTTACTATGCAGATTTAGTCTTAATAGATCCTAAAAAAGAGCAAATCATCAGCAACGAAAACGTATATTACAAATGCGGTTGGACAGCCTACGATGGCATGAAACTCAGTTGTAGCGTAACACATACCTTCGTCAACGGAGAATTAGTTTATCACAACGGTAATTTCAAAGAAGATTATAGAGGTAAAAGATTGACATTCAACAGATAATTATGATTAAAAAAATATTTTTTGCAGGATTTATATTCCTTTCAATATTTTCATGTTCAAGAAATATAATCGTAGAAGACATCATTGAACAGTATGAAGACGGCGGCAGAAAAGTCGTTCATTATTACCAAGAAAAGAAAAACGGAGAAAGCATTTGGGTTAGCGAGTCTTGGTTTTATAAAGAAGGTATGAAGCACCTTGAAGGACCTATTGTGGAAGGAAAGCGTAACGGTAAATTCAAAACATACTATAAATCAGGAGCTTTAATGAGTGAGGGTAATTTTGTAGACGGCAAAAGAGAAGGCAAAGCCATTGTGTATCATGAAAATGGCAAAATCAATTATGAAGGTTACTACAAAAACGGCAAGGAATGCGGAACCTGGAAATTCTACGATGACAAAGGCTCTTTATATAATGAAGTTAATAAAGATTAACAATGAAATTATCCATATTTTCTGACGAGCATTACATGCAACAGGCACTTAACGAAGCTCTCATAGCCGAAGAAAACGATGAAGTGCCTGTTGGAGCCGTCATTGTTTGCAACGATAAAATCATCGCTCGCGCACACAATCAAGTGGAACAACTCAATGACGTCACCGCTCACGCAGAAATGCTGGCATTGACGTCAGCCTTCAATGCTATGGGTGCTAAATATCTGGACGACTGCACTTTATATGTCACGTTAGAACCATGCGTAATGTGCGCAGGAGCTTTGGCGCACGCTCATGTCAGCAGAGTCGTATGGGCATGCGACGACAAAAAAAACGGATTCAGCAAACACGGAAATCTGCTGCATCCAAAAACAAAAACACAAAGCGGAGTACTTCAAGACGAATGTCTTAAAGTACTGAAAGGATTTTTCGAGAAAAAACGTAATTAGGAATCAGGAATATTTCCTACTCCTAATTCTCAAAAACATGATGTATCGTTCTTAATCTGAATGCTGATATTATCTCAGACAAGCCATAGATTATGAACGATAACGCGATATAGACTGCAACTGTCATCATTCCTATAGCAACCGGACGTAACAAGATAAGTATCGCCAATACAAGCAAAACAATGCCGCAAAACAATGTCAGTCCATAGCCTTTAACTTTGAAATTCTTAAGGTCGCTGGCATAACTGATTGTCATAAAACTTTGATACAGCATCCACATGCCGAGGATAAGCGGCAAGGTAAGAGCAGCTATTCCTGGATTGGCAGCAAGCAAAATACCCAAAACAATGTTAAGCACCGCCCCTATTATCACAGCGGCCCTCGACACAAACAAATTTCTGCTGAAAATCCCGACAATCATCTCAATAACACCGAAAATCAACAGTGCCAAACCTAATAGCAATGTCATCATCTCATAAGTAATCATAGGATTTGCCAACATAAAAACTCCTAAAATCAAAGCCAATACACCTATTATCAAATACATCCACCAATGTTTGACAGGCTCCATGGCACGTTCGTATAAATCGTATGTTTTCATAATGTAAATTTTATCGAAAAAACAACAGCCAATAACGATTGTTCAACAACACATCATTTTTAACTTTTTTTAACTTTTTTTCTTAGATTTTTAATAGTAAATTTGCAGTGTAGACTTTATTATTCAAAACAGATAATATTATGGAAATATTAATATATGTATCAAAAATAACCAATCGATTGTTTTACATCATCGAATTGATTCTCAAAGAAGAACTTGGCATAAATTTCAAATTTACGACAGACAAAGACAAATATCTGTCTTACGAAGGACCTAAATTACATTATGGCAAATATCCTCTTGAAGGTGAAAACGGATTATTTCAACAATCCGTAAATTTACTCTTCGAACGAGACATCGCTGACCAAGATGTTAAAATTTGTAAACATAACGATACAAAAGCAATATTTCCAGTCTTCAACGACAAGTCTATATTCTCTTTCGATATTTTTGCCGCATCGTTCTATATCATAACACGTTACGAAGAATATCTGCCTCACGTCTGTGATCATTACAACAGATTTCAACCGCAAGACTCTATCCTTTGTAAAATGGAAGTCATTGAAAAACCTATCATCAATATATGGGCAAAAGAACTAGGAGTAATCATAACATCTAAATATCCTGATATTCAATTAAAAAAGAAGACTTTCAAATTCATTCCAACATACGACATCGATGCCGCATGGTCTTATCGTAACAAAGGATTTTTCAGAACATTGGCTGCATTTTTCAGAGACACCATTCTATTCAATACCGATGAACTGAAACGAAGATTCGATGTTCTTACAAAAAAGAAAATCGACCCATTCGACACTTTCGACTATCAGATTGAATTACAGAAAGAACTAAAAATCAAGCCTTTATACTTTATTCTTTGTGGTGATTACAATACCAACGACAAGAATATCTCTATAAGAAACAAGGAATTTCAGGAACTGATAAAACACATCGGCGATTATGCATATGTCGGCATTCATCCTTCTTTCTCATCTTATTTGAAAAAAGACGTCATCAAAGATGAAATCAAACGACTCTCTGAAGTATTAAACAGAGAAGTTACTATGAGCCGTCAACATTTTCTACGATTGTATCTACCTTTAAGTTATCAGATTCTCAACGAATTAGACATAACAGATGACTATACCATGGGATATGCATCTCAAGCTGGTTTCAGAGCAGGTTTCGCCGATACTTTTGCTTTCTTCGACTTAGAAAACGACACTAAGACAAAACTCAATATACATCCTTTTGCCTTAATGGACGGAACAATGCGCGATTACCTCGACCTCGACGTTCACGAATCGTTCGATAAAGCAAAAAAACTAATCGATGAAGTAAAAAATGTTAACGGAACATTTATTCTTTTATGGCACAATGAAACATTATCGGGAGAAAAACGTTGGGAAGGATGGATAACATTATATAGAAAAATTCTCGATTACGCCTTAAGTCAGTCATGATAAAATTTTTGAGACATAACAAGATAGACAAAAAACGCTGGGACGACTGCATCAACAAGTCGTTCAATGGCAATGTGTATGCATTATCGTGGTACTTAGACATCGTGCATCCTGACTGGGACGCATTGGTGGAAAACGACTATGAACGTGTCATGCCATTGACTGCCAGCACGAAATTTGGAATATCTTATATGTTTCAACCTTTTTTCGTACAACAACTCGGCGTATTCTCCACATCACAACTATCTCAGAATGACGTAGATAGATTTATTGATGCAATTCCTAAAAAATATCGTTTAATACAATACAGACTTAACTCATATAATAAAGTCAATTACGAATCTGACATTATAACAAAACATCGTAATGTTGAACTTGACTTAATATATGATTATCAATATCTTTATAACAATTACAGTAATAACACCAAACGTAATCTTGCAAAAGCTGAAGCCGCTGGTCTTGCAATAAATCACAACATAAACCCAGAAACTATAGTCAATATTTTCAGAAATAATAAAGGAAAAAACGTAAAACATTGGAATGACAAAGAGTATGAAAGACTCCTTGAACTAATCGACACTGCAATATTACATGAATGTTGTTTCGTAGTAGGCTGCAACGATTTAGACAACAACACCATTGCCGGAGCTATTTTCATGTTCAGTCACGACAAGATTATTTTCCTTTTCTCGGGCAGTGAGGAAGCGTATAAAGACAAACATGCTTTGACCATGATTCTTGACAATGTAATAAGAGAATTCAGCGAGACACAATACACTCTCGACTTTGAAGGGTCTGATAACGACGGACTTGCAAGATTTTACAAAGGCTTCGGTGGATCAGAAGTATTCTATCCAGAACTAAAATACAACAACCTGAAAGGAATATTTAAACTTTTATATAAATTAAAGAAATAATAAAACATATTGATTATGAACGAAAAGAGAGATGGTTTCGGTTCCAAATTAGGAGCCATTGCCGCAGCAGCAGGTTCTGCAATCGGATTAGGCAACATCTATCGTTTTCCTTGTCTCGCAGGTGAAAACGGCGGTGGAGCATTTTTGCTTATTTATGTAGCTATCGTGTTATGCCTCGGCATTCCAATCATGATGGCTGAGTTTTATATCGGACGTCGTGGTGGCAAAAACCCTGTTGGCTCAATCAAGGAATTAGCACCAAAAACACATTGGAACTTAATAGGTTACATTGGAATATTAGCAGCATTTGTAGTACTCGCCTTCTATAGTACAGTATCGGGATGGACATTAGAATACATCTACAAAGCAGCAACTAACTTCTTCGCTAACAAAGACATCGCAACGATAGAACAAGGATTTGCAGACTTCAACAATAATCCTTTCCGTCCTTTCTTATGGC
Source organism: Bacteroidales bacterium (assembly GCA_045613185.1). Classification (GTDB taxonomy): domain Bacteria; phylum Bacteroidota; class Bacteroidia; order Bacteroidales; family F082; genus Limimorpha. The sequence goes on from JAZLAL010000042.1 coordinate 64,235, forward strand.
AATTCCTTTTCATGGGATTAACAGCCTTCATCATCTTCAAAGGAATCAAAGACGGCGTTGAAAAATACACAAAAATTTTAATGCCAGCATTGTTTGTAATCCTCATCATATTATGTGTCAAGTCATTGACATTAGATGGTGCTGGCGATGGATTGAAATTCTTATTCAAGCCTGACTTCTCTAAAGTGAACGGAAGCGTATTGTTAGCAGCTTTAGGACAAGCTTTCTTCTCGCTCAGCGTCGGTATGGGTGCGTTAATAACTTACGGTTCATACATCAGCAAGAAAGACAATCTCGCAACAACATCATTATCAGTCGTTGTTGCTGACACTTTGGTTGCTATATTAGCTGGTATCATCATCTTCCCTGCCGCGTTCACATTCGGAATACAACCAGAAGCCGGAGCCGGATTGGCTTTCAACACATTGCCAATGATTTTCGACAAGATGACCGGAGGTTATTTCTTCTGCATCATATTCTTCGTATTACTCGCCATCGCAGCTTTAACATCCACTATTTCATTGCTTGAAGTCATCGTTGCCTTCCTTTCAGAAGAACACGGCATCAAACGTAACACAGCCACATGGATTGGAACATTGGTTTCATTATTCTTCGGCGTATTCTGCACTTTAAGCTTACGTCAAGATTCTATCTTCGTGTTCGGCGACATGACATTCTTCGACTTTATGGATAAGTTCTCAGCCAACTTCTTATTACCAATAGGCGCGTTGTTCATCGTTATCTTCGTTGCATGGAAAATGGGAAAAGAAAGTTTCTACGACGAAATAACAAACCAAAACACATTGAAAATGAGTGTAAAGAAATTCATCTACTTCATTATTAAATTTGTTGCACCTATTGTTATTGTAGCGATATTTATCAATCAATTAATCGGCTAAGAGCCACGAGCAATGAGCATTGAGCCAAATGCTCACAGCTCATTGCTCACAGCAAAAAAATAAAGTTATGAACAATTTCCTGACGTTCACTAAAGGTGAACGGGTAGCGATAATAATTTTAGCAGCGGTGATATTTCTCCTCATCGCTGCTAATTTTTTTATCGCAAATAGACCCGCAAATGTTAAAAATAATTTACACAATCTGGATTCCATAATGGCACTTCATGAGGCGGCGGTTGAGGAATATTATAATAG